>NZ_JBCFQK010000050.1:0-1041 GCF_041729735.1 Flavobacterium magnesitis
TGTAAATGTTACTTATTTCGGTAACGGATTTATCATTTCGATTGGTTTTTTTCCATCAATACCTTGATGTGGCCTTTCATGATTATAGTAATATAAATATTGCAATAATTCTTCTTTTAACTCTTCTTGAGAATCAAAATCCGTATCCCTCAATAGATCATCTTCCAATGTTCTCCAAAAGCGCTCTACTTTACCATTTGTTTGCGGACGGTAAGGCCTTGTGTATCTATGTGTTATTCCCAATTCGATTAGCATTCTTTCAAAAGGATGCTGATTTTTTACTTTACTTGTTTTAATACCGAATTCAGCTCCATTATCAGATAATATCTCTTCAAATTTAATTTCATAATGGCTACTTAAGATGTTTAAGCATTTTAATGCTGCAAACATAACCGTTAAACTCGTAATATCAGGAACTAATTCTGCCCAGGCAATTCGACTATAATCATCAATTAAACAGACTAAATAGAGCTTTTTATTCTCTCCACGAATTATGCTTTTACTTAAATAATGACAATCAATATGACCTAGCTGTCCCATTCTTTCCTTGATTATTTTCTGATGATTCTTTTTAATCTTCGGAGTTAATCTATTTATTTTATGCCGTTTTAAAATATTATAAACTCCAGAATATGATGGTGTATGTTTTCCTAATTTGGGATTTAAGATACTAACAATTTCATATTTGTTGTTTCCCTTTTCTCTTAATTCAATTACTTTTTGTTCAATAAACGGTAAGGGGCGTCTGGTCTTATATCTTGGACCTCGCTTTTGAGGTAATAAATCTGTTGACTTTCCACTTTGCTTATATCGATTATAATACTTTAAAAAACTTTTTCTACAGGTATCATTGGCTTTATAAAAATCCATTGCCTTTTTATGAACAGGATGGGTTTTGTTTTTTACCTGTTCATATTCTTTTATTAAGAAACGATACTTCTCTAAATAGTTTCTCTCTAATGTCGAATCCTGACTATTATTTCTCATCGTAACAAAATTTATTAAAATTAAATTTTGTTACCGAATTATCTAACCTTTACA
>NZ_JBCFQK010000051.1:0-1003 GCF_041729735.1 Flavobacterium magnesitis
AACCCGTTGGGTGTAAATATTTGCAGTAAAATAAATTGAGTAGATATTGGTCAAGATACTGAAATTCAGTATCTTGAAGTCGCCAAACAAACCAATATCCATGTCAAATATAGTGAAAAATTATTTTAGAGTTTTAGAAGTTGTAAGTTCTTTGAATTGTGAATTGGAATATAGATCAGATGTTGGAAGAAAACAAAAAATGTCTGATTTAGAAGTAGTTGCATTGAGTTTAACAGCGGAGTTTATGTCTATTGATAGTGAAAACTCTTTATTTAAAGAGATTGACAATCAACAAATACCCAACTTAATCGAGCGCAGCCAGTTCAATAAAAGAAGACGAAGATTATTTTTCTTTTTAGAAGAAGTAAGAAAGAAATTAGCATCCCGCTTTTTAGAATTTGAAGATTATTTCATCGTGGACAGCATGCCGTTGGAGATCTGCAAATTTGCACGTCACAGGAGAATTAAAATCTGTAAAGATGAGTTTGAGACCGCTCCTTCAAAAGGGTTTTGTGCTTCTCAAAATAACTGGTTTTACGGCTATAAATTACACGGAGTTTGTTCTGTAAATGGAATTTTTCATTCATTGGACATTACAAAAGCAGAAGTTCATGATGTTCATTTTTTGAAAAGCATAAAACAGCAAATGTCTGATTGTGTGATTCTTGGAGATAGAGGTTATTTATCAAAAACTATTCAATTGGATTTATTTCAAACGGTCAATATAAAACTGGAAACGCCAAAAAGAACCAATCAAAAAGATTACAAGCCACAACCTTATATTTTTAGAAAATCAAGAAAAAGAATTGAGACATTATTTTCACAACTATGCGACCAGTTCAGAATCAGAAACAATTATGCTAAAACTTTTGAAGGTTTTAAAACAAGAATTTTAGCAAAAATAACAGCATTAACATTGGTTCAATATATCAATAAATTCATCTTTGATAGACCAATAAACAATATTAAAAATCAAATAATTTAATTACACCCAACGGGTTAA
>NZ_JBCFQK010000052.1:0-978 GCF_041729735.1 Flavobacterium magnesitis
ATTAATAGAAAGGCTACCCTACTTTGTATTAAAAAATAATCTTAGAAATGGACGTAATAATAAATTATGAAGTTGAAAACATTTCAGATGTTTATGAAGAATATGTCACAATGGGAGAATATAAAACTCATAAATCTGAATATTATATATGCAAATATTGTGGTGAAACCGATATTGAAAAATTTAAATCAAAAGCTCATTTAATCCCAGAATTTACAGGAAATAAAGATTGGTTTTGTTTTAATGAATGTGATTCATGTAATAACAAGTTCAGTGTCTACGAATATAATTTAAAAAATTTTGGAGCCTTTAAAAATGCTCACTTACCTATTTACGGTAAAAAGAAATACCCAAAATATGTAGATGGTTATCACAACTTCACTATTCAATTTCAACAAAATGGCACATTACTTATGAGTGCTCCTGAAAATACAGATTTTTTTAAAATTGAAAATAATCGGATACAAATTAAATCTGTGACGATGCCATTTGTTCCATTAAATGTATATAAATGTCTATTTAAAATAGCGATTTCAATGATGGAAATAAATGATTTCAAAAAATTTGAATCTGGTATTCCTTGGCTAACTGACAAAAAGTTAAAAATCGAACCCAAAATCCCTCATACAATGCTTTATAATCCAAATGGAAAACCTGTTAGTAAACCCATCGCTGTATTATTGAAAAGAAAAGCAGAATATAACTGTCCTGAATTTAGTTTAATTTTTATCTGGGGATTTTTAATATTTCAAATTTTTTTACCATTTAATTCATCTGATGAGGATTTAGACTACTCAAATTTAAAATTACCTATACTTGGTGATTTTGTAACTAAATCAAAAGATGGAAAATATGGCTTATCACATTACAACATGAATTCCTTTGATAAAATTCAAACATTAGAAAAGATAAACTTTGGATTGAAACAAAAAAAATAAGTTTAAACATAAACCAGATACCCGTTAGCGCGGATTTATA
>NZ_JBCFQK010000053.1:0-926 GCF_041729735.1 Flavobacterium magnesitis
TAATTCAAGTTGCTAGTTAATCGATTTATTTAATTGTAATCCGAAGACAAACAAAGTTAGCTTTATTAGAAAACCTTCCAAAGTCACCGCGTGTATCGTTCTTGGGAAAAGTTTTTTAATATCGCTAATAGTTGTTTCTATTCTTTTCCTCATTTTTAATTTCTCTTTTTTTTGTTCCAAAGTGTCTATTCTTTTAGAATTTGATTTCTTTTGAATCTTCAAGAAAATACATTTTTGTTCGCGCGCAAAATCTTCCAAACCATAATCCAAATAGGCACTATCTCCATAAATTGAAGCTTCTGCAGGCAATTTATTTATTATTTTTCCCAATGCTTTTGCATCAGCCGTTTTTCCTGGAGTAAAATGAAAGGCTATTGGGATACCATCTTTTGTTGTAACTAATTGTACTTTGACTCCATAAAAATAGTTTCTCATGCTTGCCGTGTAACCTCTCCACTTTTTATCTTTAACAATTTTACAATTAAGAATCCTCATATTGTTACATATTGCAACTGGAAAGGAATCTATAATGTATTGCATTTCGCAACAAAAGCTTTTAAAATAAGAACTTACAATTTCAAATAACTCACAAAGAAGTTTTCCGACTTTATGAATTCGTCTGTTAAATCGGCTCTTATCGAGCATATTGGGAATAAATCCGTATTGTTTCATAAACCGAATAGCAGAGGAATGATTCCCGTAAAAACTCGTTGATGATACAATAGCGGTCAATATAATTTCACTATCGCTTACTTGTCGTCTTTTGTCTTCTTTGTGTTCAATTCCTTGTAAAATATCATCGATTAAACAAAAAATTGAGATAATTTTGTCTTTGCAAAGCATTGGTAAAGTTTTTATGTCGGCAAAACAAATTTACTTATCCTTTGCTTTGTTTTTTATACTACTTAAACTAGCAACTTGAATTA
>NZ_JBCFQK010000054.1:0-878 GCF_041729735.1 Flavobacterium magnesitis
ATAAGTTTTAAAGTAAGGAGGTAAAACTCATGGGCTTTGCCTCCTGCTTTTTTGAAACTAAACACCATTAAAAACGTAATAATTATGAACACTATAATCAAATTATTTTCGTTGGTTTTTGTTAGTTTATTCATTTCATGTTCTAATGATGAAGTGAATAACCAAAACACCAACAATCAAGGTTTTCTTAAAATAGGAGATCAAACTGTTACTTTGTCACAAGCGTATTTGGAAAATTATGGTAAAAAAGGAGATTCCTATAATATTGATTTTTCAGCCCGTTCCGAAACACTTTCAGGGACAAAAAACGCTACGGCCGCAGTGTATTTTGAATTGTTTTCTTCCCAAGAGAAAAAATTAGCTAAAGGAGATTACAATTTAGATGATTATTCTTCATTTGCTCCAAATACATTTACACAATGGGGACAATCCTTATTAGGTATTAGTATTACTTCAACAGATAAAGGTTTGATGGTTGCCAACGGTATTAGTATTAAGCCTACAGAAGGTGTTTTTACTGTAACTGAAAATGGTAAAACTTACAAAGTAAATTTCTCAGGCAAAGGTACTGCCAGTAATTATACTAACGGGAAACTGACATCAACTCAGGAGAATGTTGATTTTTCTATGGAATATAGCGGTAATGTAGAACATTACAATAGTACCGAATTTACAGCTAAAAAAGTAAATTCTAAAGAGAGATTACATAAGATGCATACAATTATTTTTAACTGATTTGTTGAAGTTATTGTATGATGTGACAGATGTGCTGTTACATAATTATTTTATAAGAAATTCATAGGTAATTAATTATTTAAATCAGTGTAGTATTAAAAAAGAGACTGTTCGAAAATTTATTTTTCGCAGTCTTTTTTTGT
>NZ_JBCFQK010000055.1:0-717 GCF_041729735.1 Flavobacterium magnesitis
TCTGGGTGATTTTTCTTGAAATCATCAAATTTTAATGATCCAATTAAATCCGCACAAAGTGCTACTACTTTTTCATTTTTCTGACCTAATTCAGTCATTCCCACTCCAAAACCTGAGCGAGTATCTTTACTTCCTGTATTTATATATTTTTTCATTTTCTAATTTAAATTGAAAGATTAAAAAATTGAAAGATTAAAAAATCTGAAAATCAGAAATCGTTAATCTACAATCTTCATTCTAGTAGTCACCTAAAGTTGCTGGATTTTGAGCTAATGCATTTTCTAATTGAGCATCATTTGGTGCTTTACCATGCCAAGCATGACTGTACATCATATAATCCACACCATTACCCATTTCAGTATACAATAATACACAAACTGGTTTCCCTTTTCCAGTTCTTGCTTTTGCTTCATTCATACCCGCAATAATTGCTTCGATGTTGTTTCCTTCTTTAATTTCTAAAACATCCCAATCAAAAGCTTCAAATTTAGCACGGATACTTCCCATACATAAAACTTCGTCCGTTGTTCCGTCAATTTGTTTTCCGTTTAAATCTACAGTTGCAATTAAGTTGTCTACTTTTTTAGCAGACGCATACATAATGGCTTCCCAGTTTTGACCTTCCTGCAATTCACCATCACCATGAAGTGTATAAACGATATGATTGTCGTTGTTTAATTTTTTAGCTTGAGCTGCACCAATTGCTACAGACATTCC
>NZ_JBCFQK010000056.1:0-706 GCF_041729735.1 Flavobacterium magnesitis
CTAAATGATGATAATTTAAATAGTAAATTAGAAGAATTTGAAAGTGAAGATGAAAGAAGAGACTTCTTAATTTCTGAATATGTTTATACTGTTAGAGAACATTTTCAAGAATTATTATTTGATAACTCCAATACTTCAAATAAAGCGGACTATTATGTTGAGTTATTGTCTGAATTGATAACTAATGGAGTTTTACATTCTAAATCAAATACTTTTGCTTTAATGTTTGTGAATAACTTCTCAACCAAGTTTTCAATTTCAGATAATGGGATTGGTTTTGAAGAATCCTTAAAATCTAAAACAGAAAATTTTTTATACAAACCTTTTGAATTAAAAAATAAAATTGATAAAATAAAATTTTTAGATGTCAATTCTAAAATTTTAAACAATTTGCATATTATCATTGAAACATTGTATTTTTCTGCATTGAAGGATAGAAGAGGTTTATTTGATTTGATGATTTCAGTGGTAATAAATTCTAACGGATATTTTAGACTACATTCAGATAATTCTCAAATAATAGTTTCTAATAGAATGAATAAGGAACTGATTGAATTGAATATTTTAAGAAACAAATTATTTGATTATCATAGAGAAATTTTAATAAATAAAATTAAAGATGACAGATATAACGATGAAATGATTAAACTTAAAAATGATATTTTAGATTGTTTTTTAAGTTTATATAAAAATTTATGTAATAAGT
>NZ_JBCFQK010000057.1:0-627 GCF_041729735.1 Flavobacterium magnesitis
TTATAAATTCAAATTTTATAAGATTGTAATACTTTTTATTCTAATTCCGGTAAAGCAATCATCCATACAGCCTTTTTCAGAATAACCACAAGTTGAAATGAGTCCGTTGTTTTCGGTTTCAAAATAGGTATTAGTGTTTTTTATCTTAATTAACCATTCATTTTCGGCTTTAGTGTAAATTTCATCTAATGTTAAAGGAGCAGCGGCTATAAAAGAACCATGAGTGTTTATTTCGTTTGCATTTTCGGTCCATTGCCAATCTTCTTCCGGCATATATTCGGGCTTATCTATGTATTCGAAATCTCTTTGAATTACAATTCCATTGGATACCGTTATGGTTGTTTCCCATCTATGATGTATAAAAAAAGAGCTTCCTGTTGCTACATACTGGTACGAATTGTTAGATGAAACTTTAAAATCCAACCAGGCATTTTTACTTTTTTCAAAATCATTTTGATAGTTTAAATCATCATCGGATGAACAGGAAAAAAATGAAATGCTGATTAGCAAAAGTGTAATAAAATAAAAGGTTTTTTTCATAGTTATTTTTATTTGATGGTTTGTTATTACTTTACTTACGTCAATCTGAATGGAAAAGTATTGCGGAGTTTCCTCCTTCGTCGGAAT
>NZ_JBCFQK010000058.1:0-622 GCF_041729735.1 Flavobacterium magnesitis
AACGATTACGACTTGTCAAATGATGAAGTAGCTCACTTTTACAATCAAAGAGGAGCAATAGAAAAAGAATTTGATGTTTTAAAAAATGATTTCGGATGGAACAATCTACCATTTTCTAAGCTTGAACAAAATACGGTTTTCCTATTCTTTACAGCAATTTGTAGAAACCTATATGATTATATTATTAATCAATTTTCTGCTAGATTCAAGTGTTTAAGCCCAAGTTTTAGAATAAAGAAATTCATATTTAGATTTATAACTATCCCTGCTAAATGGATACGAAATGCTAGGCAAAACAAACTAAAAATTTATGGGAATCTGTGTTTTAAGACTTAAAAGCAGATAGAATTAAACATCAATATTTATCATGATTTTACAAAAAAACATAAAAATGTTGAGGAGAACTATTGTCCAATATCAAGTAATTATAGGTAGTTAAGAAAAGATTTTGTTTTTATTTTTTTAATAGCTTAGAAATTCGATTCTTAAAGCAAGAAAATTAGTGTAAGTATCAAAAACAAAAGCTTATTTTTGAGACATGCGGATTTAAGGATGTTTTCCGTGCCCGCAACAATGAGCAACTTTGTCGAGTTACTGGATGAGATTCCTCGTTTCTCGGAAT
>NZ_JBCFQK010000059.1:0-553 GCF_041729735.1 Flavobacterium magnesitis
CTTTACGAGGGACTGAAAGTCCCTCATTTCTTTCATTCGAGAATGAAATTTGAATTATCATCACTCTCTTTTTTTCTGTGATGCTCCAAATATTCATTCACCATTTTATCCGTTATATTTCCGGTACTCCAAACACCATAACCACTTGCCCAAAAATGTTGTCCCCAATACCGTTCCTTCAATTCAGGAAATTCCATCTGTAATTTTCTTGAAGTTCTTCCTTTGAAACTTTTTAAAATCGAGCTAACATTATGCTTTGGAGCGTATTCTATATGCATGTGAACATGGTCTGAACTAACAACTCCTTTTAAAATTTCAATTCCTTCAGCTTCACAGATCTGTATCAAAATCTCACGGCAACGCTTTTGAATATCACCTTTCAAAACTTTAAACCTATATTTAGTAACCCAAACAACATGACATGTTAATCGGCTTACTGTGTGCGAACCTTTTCTTAAATCTGTACTCATAATCTAAAGGTAAAGATTTTTTCGCATTACTAAAGTACTGCAATAAATTGCAGGGTTTTAAACCCGAATCTGAGACCAATAAA
>NZ_JBCFQK010000006.1:0-162761 GCF_041729735.1 Flavobacterium magnesitis
ATTCTGACGAAGGAAGAATCTTCGTTAGTAGCTCGACATGCTAAATAAACTTTGTGTTAGTTCATCGAAATGACAAACTAGACGTTATCTCTAATGTTATTCCGAGACTAATTTCTCCAATTTTTCAGAAACCGCAATTTCCTTTCCGTTTTTAAAAACTCGGAAACCTTTTCCTTTACCGTATTTTTCTCCAGTTTTATCCCAAAGAATTGTGATGATATTGCTGTGATACAACACATTATCCAAACAAAACCAATCCCATTTTTCCTGTGGAATCAACGGATTCACCTCTATTTTTTCATCGGCTCTTGGGCGTAAACCCACCAATCCTGTAATCATCAAATCGTTAAAAGTCGAATGATTGTAATAACGGCTGCGTTCTCTGTCACCCATTAGCCAATAACCCGTAGTTTCATCCAGATATTCCCCGATATACGGTTTTCCTCTGTAATATTGCGATTGTACATACAAATCCATTTGTTTGAAATAATCGGTTTTGTCAACGAAAGTTTGATTGTAATTATTCAGAACATTGGCCAAAGCGGTCAAAGTTTGCGCTGTCGCAAAAGGCCAAATCGCACCGTCCCATTCACAAGTTCCGGTTCCGTGAGTTCTGAAACGCGGACTTCTGCGCTCCGCCGTTGTCAAACCAAAAGGTGCCGAAAATCCTTTTTCATCCTTAATCTGTTCCCAGGCTTTTTCAAAACCTTTGTCTTTTTGTGGCAAATTAAAATACCAAGGAATAAATCCAATTGCTTCTCTTACTTGTGCCAAAGTATCTTTCTCCGTAAACGTTTCAAAGAATTCACTTTTCGGATTCCATAGTTTTTTTTCAATTAAACTTTGCAAATTATCCGCCTTTGATTTGAATTTTTCTTCCAGTGTTTTATCTCCTTTCATGGTAGCCATTTTCGAAATAGCCATTGCATTGGCATACATATAACTGTTAATCGTTGGTCTTGCATTTTGTACTTTACGTCCACCACTCAACGATTCTTCCATTCCATCTTTTACATCATGCTGCCAAAACAAACCATCAGAACGCATTCTGTCTTTTTCCCAAACCGAATAATCTGTAATCATATCTGGCATCATGTCTAACAAGAAATTCTTATCATTATTCACCAAATAACGATTGTACAAAGCATCGGCAGTCCAGCTACTAAATTTATACAATTTATTCATTGGTTTCCCGTCATTGCCTCTGTACCACAAATGCACATCTTGCTCAATGTATTTTGGATCATGAACCCATCGGAATTCGTTAATATGGTGTCCTAAAGCGCAAGCAATCAAATTGTATTTATCGGCATACGAACGATCTACTAAAAACTCGGTAATTCCGAAACCAAGTGGCGTTTTCTTAATGTGTTTTCGAGCCGTCCACCAACGATAATAATAGATTTCTTCAAAATTTTGCTGTGGACATTCAAACAACGGAATATTCTTTTCCATCCAAGTCCACGCACTGTCATTTGGAATCGCAAATTTCAAATTCTCGTCTTCCATCGTGTTGAAATAATCAACATAATGCTTGAAATTATCCGCTTCCAGAATAGTTGCCGTTCCTTTTTTAGAATGTGTCGCTCCTGACTTACAACTGCTGAAAGCTGCAATCAGGATTACGAAAGCGATTATTTTGTATTTTAATTGGTCTAACATATTCAAATTATTTTATTTTTATTTAACCCTAACAGGGTTTTTGAACCCTGTTAGGGTTGGACTAAACTAATTTTCCGAAAAAGTATAGGTTTTTCCAGCTTTCATTTCCACATCATATTCATTGTATTTTGGAAGCTTAAATTTCTTGATATTTGCTTTTTTAGATACAATGGCTTTTTTAACATCTGCTGTTTGAAATAGCGGATTTGGATTTTCTCCCTTTGCTTTTTTAAGTTGGAAACCATTTGCTTTTAAGCCGTTTTCCAATCTTAATCTACAATTTCCGTCTAATTTAGCATGGATTTTCAACACTGAAACTTTATTATTTTTCCATTCCAAATCTACCACATAACCACCTCTGGTTACAATTCCTTTTATCGAACCGTTTTTCCATACCGTTGGCAAAGCTGGTAATAATTGGATTGCTCCTTCCTGACTTTGAATCAGCATTTCGACAATTCCGGCAGTACAACCAAAGTTTCCATCAATTTGAAACGGTTGGTGAGCGTCCAGCATATTTGGATAGGTTCCACCCCCTTTGCGCTGTTCTGGAGTGACTAATTTTAATTGGTCTTGCAATAACTTGTAAGCATGATTTCCGTCTAATAAACGAGCCCACAAATTCAGCTTCCAACCCATTGACCAACCTGTAGATTCATCTCCTCTAAAGTTCAAAGAAGTTTTAGCCGCTTCAAAAAGTTCGGGAGTTCTAAAAGCCGAAATTTGGTTACTTGGAAACAAACCATACAAATGCGAAACGTGACGGTGTTTGTCTTCTGGACTATCCCAGTCTTGCAACCATTCCTGTAATTGTCCGTGTTGACCAATGTGCATTGGAGCCATTTTAGCTAAAGCTTCATTTACTTTTTCTGCGAATGCAGCATCTTCTCCAACAATTTTTGTGGCTTTAATTACATTGGTAAACAAATCAAATAACAATTGATTGTCCATTGTAGTTCCTGCCGCAAGCGTAGCTGTTCCGCTTCCACCTGGATGTACATTTTCTGGAGAGTTTGATGGCACTACTACCAAATAACCCGTATTAGGATCTTTTACTAAAAAATTTAAGAAGAATGTTGCCGCACCTTTCATCACAGGGTAAATTTCTTTCAGGTAATTTTTATCTCCTGTGTACAAATATTTTTCCCATAAATCCTGAGCAACCCAAGCCCCACCTGTAGGCCACATTCCAGATGTAGCGTGATCTATAGGCCCTGTAATTCGCCAGATATCGGTATTATGGTGCAATACCCAACCATCGGCATTGTACATGGTTTTAGCCGTTTCATGTCCTGTAACAGCTAATTCTTTTGCCATTTCGATAAACGGCTCGTGCATTTCAGAAAGATTCGTCAATTCGGCTGGCCAATAATTCATCTCGGCATTGATGTTCATAGTGTATTTACTTTCCCAAGGCGGAGCTAACATATCATTCCAAATTCCTTGTAAGTTAGCCGGCTGTCCACCTGGCTGTGAAGAAGAAATCAACAAATAACGTCCAAATTGGAAATACAAACTCGCTAATTGTGGATCAAATTGTTTCGAGAATTTTCTAATACGCTCGTCTGTTGGTGCATTCATAGCTGAATTAATTCCCAAATCTAAAGCCACACGATTGAAGAATTTTTGATAATAAGCCACATGATTTTTCCTTATTTCATCGAAGTTTTTTGTCAACGCAGCTTCAAGTAAACGTTTACATTTTTCCTCCTGATTTAAATCTAGTGTTTTGTAATCAACAAAATTAGTTGCAATAGAGATGTATAAAGTTGCTTCATCAGCGCCATTGATACTTATAATTCCGTTTTTTGAACTTACTGAACCACCTGTGTTTTTAACTGCTGTACGTCCTTGAAATTTAATTTTTCCTTTTAGACCTTCAACCGTACTTCCCACTCCTGAAAGTACACTTTGATTTCCATCCGAATACGGTTCGGTTTTATCAAAAGGACTGTTCATCATCACATTACAGCTAATCATTCCCGGTTTACTAGCCGTTAATTTTACAGCTACAACCTGATCTCCAAAAGCAGTCAAAATTTCTCTTTTGTACTCTACTCCGTCAACTGTATATTTTACTGTTGCCGTAGCATTGTCAATATTCAAATCGCGGTAATAATTGCTGAATTTATCATGTCCTGAAAAAGAAATATAAACGCTCCCAAAAGTTTGATACGGCATCCCATTATTAGTTTGAGACATCATTTCTTTATCGGCTAAGGCTTGTGCTTCGTCAAATTTGCCTTCGAAAATTAATTTTCGAACCACGGGCAAAGCAGCAAGAGATTTGGTGTGCGCGTTGGAATTTGGCGAACCAGCCCAAATGGTTTCTTCGTTTAATTGTAATCTTTCAATAGATGGATTACCAAAAACCATAGCGCCCAAACGACCATTTCCCAAAGGCAAGGCTTCGTTCCAGATAGCAGCGGGTTTATCGTACCACAATTTTAAATCCGATTTTGATTGCGCCTGAATTGTTATCGTTACCAAAAAAGCCGATAATCCAAACAAAATTCTAGCTAAATTATTTCTTAACTTCATATACTTTTTCGTTTTTTTCGCCAAAAAGGGCATATAATTGATCAATATCTTTTAATGCGTTTGTTGGTAATTTTTCGCCTTTAGCGCCAAAAACCAATAACTTTTCTGTTGGTTCAATTACGCAAGTCGATTCGTCTATTTCTCCTTTGCTATTTTTAACTTTACTGATATCTAAACCTAAATATTTTGCCATAAAGGGATACATTGCCATACGTTTTGATTCTCCATAATTATGTCCTTCTTTTGGAAAATGTGCATTTTCAACCAACTCTTTTTTTCCATACAAGCCATAGGTTTTTTGAATAAATGGAAATTCTAATTCTGGTACCGTAGCCGTCCAATCGCCACCATCAGAAACAATCAACTGTGGTTTTGGAGCTGCCATGGCTGCAATTTCAGCATTGTTGGTTCCGTTTCCACAAAGGTGTAAACCGCGACCACTTTCGCAAGGACAACCGCCTACAAAATGAGACGAAGTCATAACCACAGGCACTGAAACTTTAATTCTGTTATCAATCGCTGCCAGGAACATTGTCATCGAGCCACCGCCTGAACCACCAGTTACTCCCACTCGGTTCATGTCGGCATATTTTTGTGTTGCTAAATAATCTAACAATCGTTCGGCACTTAAAACCTGAATGGTTTGTGCAATACTATTTCGATGCAAAGTCGAATCAAATTGCAAGGTAGATTCGCCCCAGGCAAACAAATCAAAATTGACTACAACAGCTCCCATTTTTGCCAAAATCGCACAACGCAATTGTTCGTCTTTTCTATATCTTCCGTCTCCAAAATGTCCATTTGGCGTAATCACCACTGCTGCTTTTCCTTTTAAAGGATAAGGTTTATAGATAGAACCCGTAACATAAACACCTGGCATAATTTCTAAACCAATATTCTCCACAGAGTAATCTTTATAGATTCTTTTGGGAGTTAGAATTGGTTTTCCTTTTGGCATAGGCGGTGCTTTGTCTAAACCAATAGAACCGATTATACATTGTTTCAAATCGGCTTTTCTGATTTCCCAAGTTTTTAAATTGGGATACAAATCAGTCAAAAATTCCAAACGTTCTTTACCAATATTAGCCGATCTTCTGGCGTATTCAAATTTTCGAATAGCATAAGTCGAATCGTTTTCTTTAAAAAAAGTAAGATCGAATGGCGCTAAGATGGCTGTCAATGAAACGTCTAAATTTCCTTGACGAATTCTCCACTCGGCATAATCTAACTCTTTATCTTTCAACAAACCATCTTTGTCCTTGATGGTTACTTTAAAAAGAGATTCTATTGTTTTGATAGCCTTTACAATTGGCTCTTTATAATTATCATCTGATGTTTGCGCCTCAATTTTTGGAAGGAACAAAAATAGCATTATCATAAAAAATAGCTTCTTCATTTTATTCCTTTTCATCCTTAAATTTATCATTTTATTTTCATTTACAAAGCACATTCTACAACATATCTTCCTGAACCTAATACAAATGAAGGTTTTTCTTCATTAGCTAAAACTTTTAGAACATTTTTAGAATCACTTAGTATTTTACCATTTACTTTGATAACTGCATTCTTTTTTACAGGCAATTTTACTGTTGCCTTGGTATTAGCTGGAATAGTGAATTTAAAAGACACTTTATCCTCTTTTTTCTCCCATTCTGATACAATTTCTCCAAAAACCGAATTGTAACTTCCTTTAACAAAAGTCATATCGCCTACAATTTCTGGTTGCAGGAAGAAATGTTTGAATCCTGGATTCGTTTCATCAGGAACAATGCCCACTAAACTTTCATAAAACCATTCCTCAATTTGCCCCATCATAAAATGGTTCCAAGAGTTTCCTTTGCGTGGATCCCATTGCTCGGTTAAAGTGGTCAAGCCAAATTTGATTTGGAAACCATAACCTGGCGCATCATAATGATTGTGCATTTTGTACATTACCTCATTCAGCCCATTATCAGCCAAAACCTGAAATAAATAACGATTCCCCACATCGCCAGTTGTCAATCGATAATTTCTGGCTTTGATGTCGTTTACCAAATTATCTAAAACAGCCTGTTTGTTTTCGGGAGCAACCATTCCCATAAATAATGGAACGGCATTGCTAAACTGACTTCCGGTACCGTACTGTTTCGTCTTTTTATCAAAAAACTTGCCATTAAATGCTTTTTTTACACTTATTGCTAAATTTTCATAAGTAACAGCATCTTCTTTCTTATTTAGTAGTTTTGCAGCCTTGGCAAGCAAATCAATACCAAAATAGTAATGACTTGTCGCTGAGAGTGCTATAGGACTATTTTTAGAATACCCCGCTGCATGTTCTCCGTAATCATACCAATCGCCTAATCCATAAGAGACAATGCCATTATCAGCCTTTGAAGTCAGGTAATCCACATATTTTTTCATTACAGGATAATATTCTTTCAACAAAAAATCATCGCCATAATAGTCATAATACATCCAAGGCAGGATTACTCCAGCCACACCCCATTCAGGAGAATCAGTAAAATCACCACCAAAAACCACATATTCGGGTGCAATAGTAGGAATCATTCCGTTTTCACGCTGTGCATCTGCAATGTTCAGCATGATAGACGGAATGTAATTTTTCAGGTTGTAATTATAAATTAATCCTGGACCATTTAAGTGTGATTCTTCCAGCCAACCCAATTTTTCACGGTGCGGACAATCAGTCAACACACTTTGAAAATTACTCTTGATGGCATTATTAATCAGCTCATGTGTTTTATTAAAAATTTCATTCGAAGAAGTAAAACTTCCTGCTGTTCCCGCTGAATTATAGATGAAATTAGATTTTAAATCTACAATTGTTGGCAGTGAAAAGTCCTTTGTTTCTTTATAATTAGCACCTTCGATTTGGATGTACTGATAGCCATAATAACTGAATTTAGGTTGCCATTCTTCTACGCCTTCGCCTTTTAAAGTATAATCAAAATAATAGGGTTTTCCAGATCTTCCCTGTCCCACGGTTCCATCGTCATTCAATCCTTCGCCAACCCACATTCTCACGATTTGTCCTTTTTTTCCTTTTACTTTAATCGTTGGAAAACCAGATAAATTTTGTCCCATATTAAAAACACGAACACCCGCTTGCGGTTCGGTTACGATTTTAACTGCAAACTGTTCTTCAATTTTCACCGGAGTAGTTTGTTGTGCTTTTAAAATGCCTTTTGGCGCTTCCTGAATGACTACGGGTTTCCAATTAGTATCATTAAAACTAGCCGTATTCCAACCTTTTTGCTCCAGATTCGCATTGTAATCTTCTCCACCAAAAATACTATTGAACGTAATTGGACTTTTAGCATATTTCCAACTCGAATCAGTTTTAATAATTTGTTCCGAACCATCTTCATAAACCACTTTCATTTTTAAAAATAAGGTTGGCGGACCAAAACTCACAAAGAATTTCGCATACCTTTCGGCAACCATATTGTACATTCCGTTGCCTAATAAAACGCCAAGTACGTTTTCGCCTTTAGCCAATTCGTCCGCATTGATTTCATAGGTATTGTAGTAAACCGTTTTATCGTAATCTGTCCATAAAGGAGCAAATTCGCTGTTACCTACTTTTTTTCCATTCAAAGTCAATTCATAATGTCCTAATCCCGAAACATACACAACGGCTTCTTTTATTTTTTTCGAAACAGTAAATGGTTTACGCAATTGAATACTGCTGCGAGCCAAAGAATCGCTCGCATCAACAATAGCTTGTCTTTTTTCTTTTTTGAAAGTAGCAGTATGATAATTTCTGCCTTCCGGCAAATGACTATTTGCTTTTGTAATAGCTCCAATCCAAATCGGGTTCAAACCCGTCGGCTGAGTTCTAAAAGAATTAATTTCGCTCCATTTAGACGCTTTTTTATCATTCGACCAAACTCTTACTTTCCAGAAATATTTGTTTTCGCTTTTTAAACTTTTTCCTTTATATGCAATTCTCTGGCTGGAATTAGCTGTTACTTTTCCGCTATTCCAAAGATCGGCTTCTTTCTCATTCAATTTTTCTTTAGAAGAAGCCACCAAAATTTGATACTCCGCTTGTGAAACATTGAACTTTTTAGAAACTAATTGCCAACTGAAATTCGGTTCGTTTGTACTTATCGCCAAAGGATTTGTTGCGCTATTACACGTTAAATGGGTAACAGCAATTTGTCCATTAGAGCTAAAAGCAACTAAAAGGCAAAGGAGAAATAATATGGATTTTAGACTCTTCATTTCTTATTGTTCAGATTGGCACACAGATGAGACGGATTTACTTTGTAAAAGCGTAGATAAAAACGGATTTTTTGTTTTCAAATATCAAAAAATCCGTCATAATCTGTGACTTCGCACCAGCGAATCCGTCTCATCCGCGTTCAATTTTCTTTTATAATTTTTTAGTAATCAATGATTTGATATTAAATACTGCTTCCGGAATTAAAATTCCTGTATTTGGCAAATCAACATAATCTGGTGTATCCGGAGTCGTATCTGGATTTGGAGAATAACGTTGTTCACCTGTGCGGAACATAATACGCGAAATTCCATCCACTGGTGCATAAAATATTTTATTAGTCTCTTTACCATCGTTGACTTTTATTGTGTAGGAACGAGAAGTAACATCTAATTTTACAGTAACTGTATATGCTGCACCAGCCTCATATTTTGCCACTCCACCAGAACGAGCACCGTGTTTTACCTTTATTTCTCCATCCGAATCAAATACAATTCGAAGCGCAGGAAGTCCTTGTTTATTTTGAAATTCTACCTGTAATAATCCGTTATCATTTTGTTCAGGAACTACAGTAAAAGTAGCTTCCATTTTTTGAGCAAACGGAATCACACGTTCTACGCGGGAATAATCAAAAGCATCCTGATCTCTTAATGTCAAGGTTTTTTTACCATCGGCTTTCTTTTCGATTTTGGCGGAAGCCCAGGCTAAATCATAGATATTCCACATTTTTAATTCTTCGCCGTTTGGCAAATCATTAAAAACATCATTCACATTTTCGTTTACTTCACTAGTTACAGGAACTGGAACCGAAGCTACCCAAATGTCTTCTTTGTTCACGCTATAACTTACCCAAAGTTTTCCATCAGGCGGAGTTCCGTTTCCTTCTAGAATTCCGCGTGGATATTGTGGTCCTGCCGATTTGTAGTTTCCACCGTAACGCATTGGACTAATTTCGCCATGAACTAATAATAAATCTTTGTAATTGATACCATCATCACTGGTTGAAATTGCCAATGGCCAACGGTATTCTGACGGATTGTAAATGGTTGCATAACGGTTATCCGATGTTTTTTGTCCCCATATTTTTGCATTGCTATTGACAAATCCTGGTGCTCTCAAAGGATCGTACTCCCAAGTTTTTCCGTTGTCTTTGCTTAATGAAGTCAAAGCATGTTTCCATAAACCTACTACATTTCCGTTTGGCAAATGATAATACGATAATGCTTTGTAGCCTTTTTGCAACGGAATTAATGGATCATCTCTGTCTGCTTCTTCCACCCATTGTTGCATCATTAAAGGTTTCGAAAGCAATTCGTCACAAGCTTTGATGAATTTTTTGTCTTTGCTCTTTTTGTAAAAAGGAAAAGCAGCAATCGATTTATCCCAATTTTTATTGAATCGAATAAAATAAATTGGTCCGAAACTACCGTCTTTATAAATTTCTCTTACCACACGACCAATTCCTTTTCCGTCGTTTGGATCGTCTTTTTTGTCCATTGCAATTCCGTAATAACCCAATGAAAGCAATCGGTTATCAGATGTAACATAAAACCCCATACGCTGGTGCATAATGGCATCTAGGTTCTTCGCTACTCCGTCAACTCCTTCTTTTTTATAGCCATCAGGAATGTGGTAAATAGGGAAAATAACTTTTGGTTTTGTCCAATTTGATCCATCCTTGGAAGTCAACAATAAAGTTTGACTCGGCGGAATATGCTCTCCTGCCGGATCACTCAAATAGTGTAAATAAAAAGTATTATTCCAGTAGGCAATCATTGGCTGGTGATTGTAGGTCCAACCAAAACCATCTGATTTTTCCGGATGTTCTCTGCTGGCACGCATAATTTGCGTAGCATGAACTCCAACTGCTGGACTCAATTGTCCATGATGATAATCCACATTAGAAAGTGTTTTGCCTGTATATCTAATGGTATCTTTTTGCGCTAGGGCAGAAGAAATTGTTCCACAAGTCAACAAAATGGTTGTTGCAGTTGTAATATTGCTTTTTATGTTTTGAAATAGAATCATAAATCTTAGTTATTTTAGATTAGCCAATGCTATCAGGGTTTTGAACCCTGATAGGATTAATAAATCCATTATTATTTTTTCAATAACTTTTTCAAAGTTTTCTTCGAAATCGTAGTAATGGTTCCGTGTTTGTGTCCTTCTGGTAATTGAATTTGAGACGAAACATCTTCAAAGTTTACAAAATCAGAAGTGCTTAACGCTTTGTAATTTTTCGAACCATAATTATCATAATACAGCAACCAATTTTTACCGACTTTTACGACTGTTGGTCCTTCAGACAAATATTCTGTTAAGGGTTCTGAACTTTTTTCAAACGGTCCTAAGGGCGTTTTCCCAAAAGCCACTTTTATATTTCGCATTGGTCGCGTATTGTCTTTTAAAACCAATACATAATCGTCCTTGCCTTTTTTTACAATCACGCAATCAATTACGCTGAAACCTGGTTCGTAATACAATTTGGTATCCGAAAAAGTTTTAAAATCCTTAGTCGTTACATAATACATGCGGTGATTGTTTTTCTCTTCTTCCACTCCTTTTGCAAAACGGAAGGGAATCGTTGAAGCCCAGATAACAATGTATTCGTTTTTTACATCATCATAAAAAATTTCAGGAGCCCAAACGTTTACTACTTCTGGCTCATTTTTCATCACTGGAATGTATTGTTGTTCTGACCAATGAATCAAATCTTTCGAATTGGCATAACCAAAACCATTTCCACCTTTCCAATCGGTAGTCCAAACCATGTGATAGGTTCCATCCGCTCCTTTTGTGATGGATGGATCACGCATGATTTTGCTGGCGCCAATTTCTGGTTTTAGGAACGAACCTTCTAATCCGTCCCAATGGTAACCATCTTTACTATAAGCCAAATGCAAACCATCAGTAGCAGGTTCTCTAAAAGAAGTAAACAAGAATATTTCTTTCTTTTTTTGGGAAAATCCCAAAGTAGAAAATGCTAAAATTAGAATAATTACTATTTTCCTCACCCCGACCCTCTCCAAAGGAGAGGGAGACGAGACTTTACAATTGGAATTTTTACTTTCTTTTCTCATTTTATGATAGTTACCTCACCCCAGCCCTCTCCAAAGGAGAGGGAGCCGAAACTGGATAGTTGTTATTTTTTCTATTATAGTTCTTCTTTTCTGCAAGGCCAGAAAAAGACCTTGCAGGATAAACCATTGTCTTATTCTAAGATTGCTTTTTTATCCAAATCTTTTCCTTTTTTCACAATAGTATTTACATGATGAAACACATTGTTTTTTAAGAAAATGTTTTTTGTTTCTTTTCCATTTGCTTCGATAAAAACATCAGTAGCATTGAATGGGAAATTATTATTAATCATAATATTCGAAGCATTATCGATTTTAATAACCGGAATTCCTTTGATTGGAGTAGAAGAACCTACGTTATCCAAAATAAGATTTTTCGAATCCAAAATTTTAAAAGAAGAACCGACTGTAGCATTCACTTTTACATCATGAAATTCAACATCCGTTGCTGTATCCACAGTAAAACCTTCTTTTCCATCCATATTGATATTCGAAAAAGTGATGTTTTGAATTGGCATTTCAACAATTCCACGAACAAATCCGGCTTTGTTTACGTTTCCACCTGTAACATCGCTAATGTGAATGTTTCTGAAAATTGGTGTACGCTCCGTAACTGGCTCTACAGGATTGTCTTTATCATAGAATAAGTCCATAATAATAGCTTCCTCCTTGATATTTTTCATTACAATGTTACTTACACGAATGTCTTCTACAACACCTCCGCGACCACGAGCCGCTTTGATACGGATTCCACGATCAGTTCCGTCGAAAACACAGTTTGAAATCGTAATTTTTTTAATTCCGCCCGACATTTCACTTCCAATAACCACACCTCCGTGACCGCTTAACATCGTACAATTGGTAATTGTTACGTTTTCAGTTGCTTTTCCGTATTTACGCCCATCAGCATCTCTACCTGATTTGATAGTAATACAGTCGTCACCTACGCTGATATGACAATTTGAAATATGAACATTGGTACAAGATGACGGGTTGATTCCATCAGTATTTGGCGAATGCGGATTGTTAATTGTGATTCCTGTTACGGTTACATTATCACAAAATTCAGGATTTATGGTCCAGAAAGGAGAGTTTTTGAATGTAACTCCTTCGATTAAAATATTTTTGCAATTGTAAGCCTGGAAAAAAGAAGGTCTGAAAAAGTGTTTGTCAATCGTTCTTTTATAGTAAGGCTCATATACAATACCTTGATTTTGCTCCGTCCACATTTTTTGGTATTTGGTTTCCGGAATTGGACCTTTAGCCGTTTCAATTCGGTACACTTCATTCCACCATGCTTTTCCTTGTCCGTCGATTACACCTCTACCTTTGATGGTAATGTTCTCCACATCTTTGGCATAAAATAATGGCTGGAAACTCTTCATTACAATTCCTTCGTAACGCATTTCTACATAAGGTAAGTAATCTTCAAAATCTTCTGAAAATTTCAAAAGTGCTCCTGAATCCAAATGAATTGTGATATTACTTTTTAATTTTAAAGCACCCGTTAAATATTCTCCAGCAGGGAAAAAGATGGTTCCACCTCCACTATTTGCTGCATTATCGATTGCTTTTTGAATGGCTTCGGTACATTTTACACCTTTATTATTTCCACCTACTTTAAGAATGTTTATCCAACCTTCATTTGCGAAAGCGGTATTGAATCCTGTAAGGAAACAAAGTAGTAATATGATATTTCTAATTTTCATAATGTATGTTTTTTGCACGCAGATTGCGCAGATTTTATTCTCATTTTTGTCATCTTCACGGAGGAAGAATATTCGTTAGTAGCTCCGCATGCTAAATAAACTTTATGTTAGTTTCTTGCGGAGATCCCTCGTTCCTCGGGATGACAAGATTGTGGTTATTTTGACTTTAAAACTAAAACCCAGTCGTTTCCGTCTTGTTTTTCTCCTGGAGGATTAAAATCTAAAACACCTTCATTTTTAAATTCCCCAATGGATTTTTCTTCGCCATTTTTAGGATCAAACCAAGAAGCTTTTACTTTTTCTCCTTTAATTTTCCCCATATTCAATGTCATCGTTTTTCCATTATAAGTATAAATTAAAGCGTAATCATTTCCTCTTGTTGCTGCTAAATAATCGTATTTTTCTCCTTGATTAACAACAATGGATTGGTCTGGAATTCGGTCAAAATAGTTGTGTTCTAGAATCAATTTTTTCACATATTGCATTTGGCTTGCTCCTGGTGCATGAAGTTCATCACTCCAAATGGCTTTGTTTCCATAAGCACCTTTCTTTTCGCCTTTATGATACATCTGCATTACGGCATTATTTCCATAAGTAAAACCTGCACCACCTGCAAAAACAGACCAATAAGCATATCTTCTTAAATCCTGATCTTTCCATTTAGGTTGCAAAGTATCGTGTAAACCATGAGGAATTCCTTCGTAAGATGGTTCTCCGTCAAGAGTGGGTTTTGTTGGTTTTAAATCCCAATCTCTGTGGACAAATTTATAATTGTCTTCTTTGAAAGCCGTTTTCACTGTATCCTGATCGTATCTTTTGTGACCCGACTGGAACATATTAAAATCCAACCAATCCGCTTTATGGTAATCATCTGAAGAATCTGTTCTTCCAAAAGGATGGAAAGTCACTAATTGATCTGGATTATTGGTTTTTAAAGTATTTCCAATTGCATTCCAGATATCCTTAAATTCGTTACCATGCGTATCTCCACCGTTTAACCAAATTACATTGGTTCGGTTTTTATATCTATCGGCTAAAAACTTCGCATATTGAGTCGCTTGTTCTTTATTTACTTTATCTCCTTTTGCCACGTTAGTTCCCCAAACTGGTACCATCGCTAAGTAAATTCCGTTTTCTTGTGCTACGTCTAAAGCATAATCTACATGATCCCAATAGTCATATTCTTCAGGATTCTCAAAATTATTCCCCTCAGTAACTAATGGTTTAGATACATCTTCATTAGTCAAAGCCATATCGTCATACACATTTTTCACTGCCAAACTGTGTAAAACCATTACTTGAACTACATTGTACCCTTTTGCTTTTCTATCCTGAAAATAGGTCTTCATTTCTTCCCGGCTCAATTTTCCAAAAGTCAACCAACCTGTATCGCCTAACCAAAAAAATGGTTTTCCATCTTCGGTTTGAAAATAATGACCATTAGGAGCTACTTCTAGTTTTGCTAAAGGTTTTGTTTCCTCCTGATTTACTTTGCATGAAATTGCTACACAACTCAATACTGTGAGCATAATTATTTTACCTATCTTCTTTTTAGAAATCATTATTTTCATTTTTATTTCTTTTTAATATATACTACAATTTTAGATTCTTTTTCTCCAGATGCTTTTAAAATATGACTTTGTTTTCCTGAAATGGTTTCTTTTGTAATTAGATTTCCATTTTCAGGATTAATCCAATAGACCTCAAAAATTCCTTTTTCATTTGACAAATCAACTGTTACTTGATTTCCTTTTTGGAGATAAAAAAGATAAGCTTCTCCATTATTTTTTAGTGTCCAAATTGGGCTATTGTAATTCTCATCTGGAACGGTTTTCATAGTCGATAACGACTCATAAAAACCTGGAATAGTAATTTTAGGAATAGCTGCTAAAGAACCGCCAGCCATTAAAACTGACCAACCAAATCTATTAGCTCCTGGTGTCGAATAAATAACTGCTTTGCTGCTGTATTTATCTCGGTATTCACGTACGGATCGATACACTTGTGCATCGGTTTCCTTACCCACTTTCATTTGTCGCGCATGCTGTCTTGGCGCTAAGTTTTTTCCACCTTCTGGGGCGTACAAACTTCCATCTTCTTTGTAATGCCAATAACGAATATCAATTACATCAACAGTAGCTGCTCTTGCGGCATCATTTAAAATAGCATCCTGAACATCTTTAGTAGCACTTAAGGCTATTTTCGATTCGTTTTGATGTGACTTTTTGTAATTGCTTATCACATCAATCCAAAATTGCATGAACGTTAACGGCCCAGTATATTCGGCACTTGTAAATTGCAGTACATTGGCATTATCTTTAAAATTTTCTAAACTTTTTTCGATAAAACCCTGATGTAACTTTTTGATATTTTCATTTCGAATATCATAAAATTGCTCTGCAATAAAAATTCTTTTATCACCCATGTAAGGCGGAGGCTCAGGAAGTCCCGTATTATTGATATTATTTGCTGGTCGCCAAGGGGAACTTGACCAGTGTGCTCCTGCTTCTAAAATATTATGTTGGAAATACTGTTGATTCATCAATATTTTACTTTTTTGAGCAGCGAGATCAGCAAAGGTTTTCAAACGATCCCAATACCAGGTATTGAATCTGGTTAAATCGTATTTACTTAAATGATCCCAAGCTGTTCCTTGTCCCGTTCTGTCAAAAGGTTGTTCGTAAAAAGGAGCCCAAACATCGGCATCCATTCGGCGAATGCGTTCATGATCTGCCATTCTTTGTTCGTACCATAAACCGTAATTATGATCTAAAGAAGCTTTATTATTGTCTACTAAATAGCGAACCGTTTCGGCTAAATTATCAGTATAACCCAAACCATTGTGACCCGGTGCAAAACGGCTAATGTGCGGTCTGGCTTCAGAAACATCAGAATCGCGTAAACTTCCTCTCCACCATGGAACATCAATAAGTTCTCCAGTTAATAGGGATTTATTCGCAATTAAAAGTCCGTTTTTAATCTCCACTTTTTCGGTTTCCGATTCGGCTACAGTAGTTTCAGCTTTTACTCTAATTACTTTTGCTTTGGAAACATTCGTTGCAATTGGATTTCGAGTTGAAGCCTGAGCAATCCATTCTTTTAAAGTGGTTTGTTTGTTATAAGATTCCACCGTTAAAGCTGCTGCTTGTTCAATCGTTGGACTCGAAGAAGGTTCTGTTCCTAAATCTAAAATTTGAGATTGCATTGGCAATTTGCCTAATCTTTGTTCCAATAAAGCATAGTACAAACTTCTAGGGTTGATATGACTGTTGACATCATTCCAATGTCCGTTTCCAGCCCATTGCGCCCAAACACCAAAAACCCAGTTATCAGCCGTAGGCGGACTAAAATTATCTATTTTAGATGCCGATGTTTCCCAAATGACACTATTGGCTGCATTCCAGCCAATGCCACGACCATCTTGTCCTAAATTTTTAAAACTTAAAGCGTTTCCATCAATTAAAACCACGTCGAATAACATTCCGGTTGCCCAGCTTCCAATAGAACCACTAAAGCTATAAGGCAAATACGATTGACATTGTAAAAAGACATTGGGTCCCGCAGTAGCATAACCGCCAACAACAAAATCATTATATCCAAATTCAGAATAACAACGCTGAAATAAAGTTTGTTGCCCTTCGGTATAAAAGGTATTTCGTCTAAAAGCAGCAATTTCAGAAACAGGATTTAATGAAAGACAATCTTCAACAGTAATTCTTTTGGCTGATTTCAAAATTGAAACCGCACCACCAGCAAATTGTTCAAAATTGACTTGTCTTACCCATGCATCTTCGGCATTTTGTATCGAAACTCCATACCAACGGTGTTGCTCGTCCTTTGGATTTGTAGTATCAAAATCGGATTTTAAAGTCAGATTTTCAACTCCAATAGTATTAATTCTATCCGACCAAGTATAAACCGTTACATCTGAAACAGATAATTTTTCGTTCAAAGCATTGGTTAAAGGAGCATCAATAGTAATTTTGTTTCCCTGTAACTGAGTTATTTCTCTATCGGAACGAATGACAAAATCATCTTTTTTCCATCCAATCCAGCCTGTTTCTCCACCAAATTCTTTCATCCCCAGACTATCAATCCATTGCTGAGTGATAGGAGTATTTACTAAAACACGATCGCCTTTTTTAATGTTTTTTACACTTTTCAAAGCAATTGTAGTGCTTCCCAATGGAGTGTAAGCATCAGCAATTTCAAATTTATCTTTCAAAAGCTGATTCGCAATTCCTGAAATATTGATGATAGCACCTCTATCGGTTCCTGTTGCCAGTAAAACGGTTCCGTTATTTCCAGCACCGCTTCCTCTTAAAACAATTCCGCTTTCTTTTAGTTGCAAAATACCTGAAACGTTGAATGTTCCTTTGTCTAAAACCACAGTACCTCTAAAACCTTTGGCATCGGGTTTAAGCGAAGCCACATAATCTATTGCTGCCTGAATTGTAGTGGTTGCATCTCCTGAAATATGAGGTACAAAAGCTTTTACAGCAACATCTGGAATTGCATATTCGCCTGCGCGATAACCAGCGAAAGAAAAATCAGGAATTTGATTTCCTAATTTATCTTGGGTTCGAATTACCTTTCCAGCTTTATCTTTTGTAATAGTCGGAAAATTATTTTGTGCGTTTAAAGTGCTCACTAAAAAGAACAACAAAAGTGTCTTCAATTGAAGACACTTGTTGACTTTGTTGCTAAAACAACAATGAATAGTATTCAGATATGGATATTTGTTTTTCATATTAAAATTCAAAAAACTATTGTAACAAAGCAGCGGTAAGATCTAAAAGCGTATCTCTGTTGTTCTCTGGATTTGTCCAATCTACTTTTTTAGTAGGATCGATTCCGTTAAAATATTTTTCTATGTTAGTATAACCATCGCCGTTCAAATCACCATTGGAATCAGAGGCATCATTAGGATTTAAACCGTATTTTTTCTCCCAGGCATCTGGAATACCATCATTGTCTGAATCTTTGTATGCTTTTCCTTTGTAATTAGGATAACCACCCACTTGATCTGGATGCGTTATGATTCCTTTTTTATAAGAGTCCGCTGGTAATCTTCTTTTAATAAATTCTTGTCCAATAGTATTTTCTAAACCGTCTTTTGCACCAATATTTCCTGTTCGAACTTGTTTAATGATTCTTTCGTCAACCGCATCTCTTTTTGGAAAAGTTGCACCTACATTTTTTAAAACAAATTCATAAGCTTCTTCGGCACTCATAATGGTGATTTTTGGCATTGGAAAAGCTTGCTTTTGCTTGATCAATGCTAGTTTATCTTTAGCTTGTTCCAAAGTTAAATCTTCCAATTGCACTCCTCCATTCCAGTTGTCTTTAGTTACTTCAGGAACTCCATCAATGTAATTTCCGTTTACATAAGCACGTCCAAAAGTTTTAGGAACCATATAACCTGATTCTGGTTTTAAGATTCTGTAACGGATAGGCTTATCATCTGGAGTGATTGGCCCTGGTTTATAATAATTATTAATAATATTAAACATCGAACGGTAATCTCCTCCATCAACAGAACGATTCCACCAGTTAAATATCACATTATTGACAAAATTAAAATCGCCATACATTCCGACAGATGCATTTCTGGAAATATTATTTGCCCAAAGATTACGCATAAAAGTACTGTTTAATCCTCCAATAGTACTTCCAAAAGCATGATTATAGGTATCCAAACCTTCTGAAGAAATGGTATTTTGAATAGTAATATTACAAGTGGGTAATTTTTCTAATTTTGATTTCTCATTAGCCTGAAATTGATGACGATACAATGAAATATTTTCGTCTAATCCCCAACTTACGGAGCAGTGATCTATAATTACATTTCCAATTGCATTTCCTCCAATTGCATCATCTCTTCGAGCAACATCAGTAGCTCCTCTTCTAAAACGCATGTGTCTTATAATTACGTCGTGCGTATCAATTGCAAGGGTTTCTCCAGCAACACAAATTCCATCACCAGGTGCCGTTTGACCCGCAATAGTAATATAAGGCGCTCGCATACTAATGCGTGTTTTTAATTTAATAATTCCCGAAACATTAAAAACTACTATTCTAGCTCCAACGGCTTCACAGGCTTCTCTAAAAGTTCCTGGTCCGCTATCGGCTAAACTTGTTACTACAAATGTTTTTCCGCCTCTGCCTCCTTGGGTGAAAGCACCTCCGCCTTCAGCTCCTGGAAAAGCAGGAATATCAGCCTGAACCAAATCTTTAGGATAAGCCGCCCATGGTAAATAGGGACGACCTTGTAGTATTTCATTTTTAAGAACCGCTTCATTATCAGCCCAAATCTTGGCTAATCTTATTTCTTCTTGTGCTAAAACAGCATCAGCTTTATCTTGCACTTCTTTTGGAATGTTTGGATATTGGGCATGTATTGCTGAACAACTGAATAAGAATATACCTAAATTGAACAGTGATTTTAAATTGTACTTCATTTTTTAGGGTTTAAGAATTAATTAAACTATTTTACGTTTAACTATTTTTAATTCTACCATCAAGATAATAAAGAAGTTAATTCTAAACTCTCTTAATTTCTTAATGGTTTATAGATAGAAAATTATGGCGAAAAACTATTTTTTGTTTTTTTCTCTTTCTTTTAATCTTTCATGCCAATCAGTACTTTCTTTGTTCAAATCGTATCCTTGTTTAGAAAGATAGTTGTTGATTCTTCCTTTGTATTTTCCAAACCAAGCGTGTTTTTCTTTAGACGTACCACCATCCATAGCATGTTCTCTTGCTTCAACAAGAGCATCATAGATGTATTTTTGTTGCTCTTGTGTCAAATTTGGCAACATATCATTGTAACCCAAAACAGTAATTGGTAATACTCCATAAGTCATTCCGTCTTTTACCTGAACAATTTGACTGTTAGTTAACTTTTTACTTAGCTTTTTTAAATACGATTTATGCAACGACAGGATTTTTTTATCTGCATCCTTTTTTAGCTTTTCAACTGTCTTTTCTTGTTTTGCTTTATCAGTAATGCTTTTTTTAATTTCAGTAATTTTTACATCGCGACCATCTTGAATTTTACTCAATGATCTGTATTGTTCAGCGATAATATCTCTAACCGCCAATTGATCTTCAGTAGATTTTAATTTTAAATCATCAACAATTTTTTGAGCTCTTTCATTGGTTACTTTTACATATTCAGGATCATATCCAGATTGTGCTGAAACTTGGTTTAAACCAAAAAAAACTAATAAAGCAACCGCAACTATTTTTTTGTACATTTTCATCTTCTATTTTTTTAAACTTTAGTTATTATAAAGCAAAATTCTTGCTCAATCTTTCACAGACGGAGCAAGAATTATACCATTCACAAGTGAATTATTTTTTAAATTCAGCTAAACCACCTTTTAATTTTGCCAAAGTATCTTCGTTATTTTTTAGATCTTTCCAGTCTGTTTTTTTCTTTGGATTAGTACCATTGATATACTCTTCAATATTAGTATAACCGTCTCCATCTGAATCAATTGTTGCATCAGAAGGATCATTAGGATTTAATTTGTATTTTTTCTCCCAAGCATCTGGTAAACCATCTTTATCTGTATCAGTATAAGGAGTTCCGTTGTATTCTGGATATCCACCTACCTGAGCAATATCAGTAATAATTCCTAATTTATAAGAATCTGGACCTAAACGTCTGTGTTCAAACTGATAGAATGATTTTGGATCTAAACCTTCTGCATATTCTGGTTTTCCTGTTTTTACTACTCTTACGATTCTGGTATCCACTGGATCTCTTTGAGGCAATGTAGCTCCTGCATTTTCAAGTACAAAATCATAACTCTCCTTAGCCGACATAAATTCCTTTAACCAAGGCATTGGCATAGGTTGATTTACTCTCATTTTAGGAAAATAAGTAGAAGCTTCTTCAAGACTCATTGCTTCTCCTTTTTTGTTTTCCATTTGCACTCCACCATTCCAGTTGTCTTTTGAAACTGTTTCATTTCCTTCGACAAAATTTCCGTTTACGTAAGCTCTACCAAAAACTACGTAAGGCAATTTGCTTCTACCAGATTCTGGTTTCAAAATTCGGTAACTAATAGGCTCATCTTTATTAGTTGCTGGACCTGGCTTAAAGTAATTGTTAATAATATTATACTGAGCCGTGTAATCACCACCATCTACAGAACGGTTAACCCAGTTAAAAATAACATTGTTGGCAAGATTAAAAATTCCATTCCATCCAATTGATGGATTTCTACCGGTATTACTAGACCATAAATTTCTTATGAAAGAACAATTTTCACCTCCTAATGTACTACCAAACGCGTGATTGTATGTATCTAAGCCTTCAGCAAATAAACTGTTTTGAATGGTAACATTCACTGTTCCAAATTTCTTATCAGGTCCTCCTGTTCCATCAGCATACATGTGACGGTAAAAAGACATGTTTTCATCTAATCCCCAAGTACCTGAAACGTGGTCCATTATAATATTCCCTACAGGATTTCCTCCAATAGCATCGTCTCTACGACCTACAAAAGTTTCTCCTCTACGAAAACGCATGTGTCTAATAACTACATCATGAGTATCAATCCAAATAGTTTCTCCAGCTACACAAATTCCGTCTCCTGGTGCAGTTTGCCCTGCAATAGTAACATAAGGAGCACGAACAATTAATGGACTTTTAATTTTAATAATTCCCGAAACATTAAAAACAATTATTCTAGCCCCACCTTGTTCCAAAGCCTCACGCAAAGTACCAGGCCCTCTATCTTCTAGGCTAGTAACGGTATACACCTTACCTCCACGTCCACCAAAACTATACATTCCTCCTCCTTCAGCACCTGGAAAAGCAGGAATGGAAGCTTGTGGTAAATCCGTTGGTCTAGATGCCCAAGGAACATAAGGTTTTCCTTCTCTTTCTTGTTGTTCTACAATTACTTTAGCCTTTTCCCACGCCTCATTAGAAAGTTTCTCCGCTTTCTCCTTAATCGCCTTTTCTCTCGCTTGAACTTCAGGGGATATTTTTGGATATTGCGCAAAACAATTAGCGCTTCCAAAAACAAAAACAGCTAGTAAAAAATTTAATTTCTTCATTTTAAAATTATTCTTAATTAATAAAAAACATTTGGTTAGAACTGTATTTATTAGATTAAAATTTGGTAGTTATTAAAAAGAACTACCTGCATCTTAGAGAGAGTACAGGTAGTCTTTATGGCATTTATTTTATTGTAATGGATCGAAAGTACTTGTACCTCCAGACCATCCAGTAGTTTGTCCCAAATATATCGAAGTATTCAATGCACTAGCCGGAATACCAAAGAAATAATATTGGTTATACCACTTGAATTTCCAGTTTGCAGATGTTGGATCAGCATTGTCTTTTACAACTACATTTATAAAATTAGTGTAAAAATAATCTAGATATTGATCGTAAGTTGTAATACCACTTGGATAAGTTAATGGGTTTCTATCTGCAACTGGAGCAACACCATTAACTGCTACAAATGGATCGGCATTTCCAACATAATTTGTACCATCCTGTTTTTTAGCAATAAAAAACAATCCTTGTCTTCTTATACCCTCTATAGGAGTTTGGCTTAAGCGAGTACAGGTACCAAAATCGTCATTAAACAACATCCATCGTCTTAAATCCCAAAAACGTTTACTTTCATAAGCAAATTCTACTTTTCTTTCATTAATTGCAGCTGCAAAATGTTGGTCTCTAGTCAGAACATCACCTAATCCAAATGTACCACCATTACTCTCAATGCCTGCTCTTTCTCTAATTTTAGTTATTAACGCCTTACCTTCAGCCAATTCATTAATTCCAATCGCTGATTCAGCTAAGTTTAATAATACTTCAGCAAAACGCATTTCCATATAATCAGTACCACTAAACTGGAAATTATTAGCTCTACTAGCTTTTAAATCAGTAGCTTTTCTAATATATACATTAGTATTAACTGTCCCTGATGCTTCGGTTACACCTGTTGGTAATACAGTTGCATTAGCTGGTGCTGTTCTAAACCAGTGATAACTAAAATTTTTATAAGTTGGCTCTTCTGCATGAGCCCAAGGAGCACCACTATAGACAAAAGTTTTATAGAACCTAGGATCTCTGTTTTTGTAGAATGTTTGTAAGCTGTATGGATATGTTTCTGAAACACCTGGAGCTTTACCATCTTTCATAGGAAAAGCTTCCATCATTTGCAAAGTAGCACCTATTGATCCGTTACCGCCTAAAGTTTTTGGACGAGTAGCTCTTTCCCAACCATTATTTCTCTGTACATTAGAAGAAGTTGTATTATTAAAACCGTATACAATAACAGCTTCAGGATTCCCTACTTCAGTAAACCACATATTTTCCCATGCTACACCATTTGCAAATCCTCCAGTAGAAAAAAGTCTTTTAGATCCTCCCTCTGCCGATTCTAGCAAAGTTACCGCTTCCTTGTTAGCATCATACGCTCGTTGCCAACGACTTATATCATCATTACGATTAAACAAAGGACTTGCCCACGTTAACAATACACGTCCTTTAAAAGCTGCAACAGCACCCTTATTTATTCTTCCCCAGTTAACATTAGGCTCGGCCCATACACCAGGTAATAAACTTTGTGCCATATCTAAGTCGGCTATAATTTGCTCAATACAAGCAGCAGTAGAACTTCTCGGAACTTTATTGCTTTCGGGATCACCAGTAATAGAACTTTGAGCCGTTAAAACTAAAGGGACACCTCCATACAAACGCACCAGATCAAAATATTGCCAAGCTCTCCAAAAGTACATTTGCCCTTTTAACGGGTTTTTATCTGCATCAGCCATGCCATACTTATCGATATTATCCAAAAATAAATTAATTTGTCTTAATCGAGTGTATGAATTATTACCTATACTAGCATTCATAGCTGTACCTATATAATTCAAACAGTTAGCATCCGTATTTCTCCCAGGATCAGCCCAAATTTTATTCCAATTTACTTCTCCCGTTAATTCATCAGTAGTTTGAGAAAAATCATCATTAGCACCAGAGGCTAAATCCCAAGTGTAAGATATTGCATTATTTGCTGGCAAAAATAATCTATAGATATAATCTACATAAGACTGTGCTTGAAGAGGTTCTTGATACACTTCTTCATTAACCCCTGATAAATCTCTTTTTTCTTCAAGAAAATCATCATTACAGCTCCCTAAAAACAATGCTGTTGCAATACAAGCTAGTATATTTATTTTTATGTTTTTCATTTTCAATAATTTAAGTATTCTTAATTAGAAAGATAGATTAAGTCCTAATGAATATGTTTTCAATTCAGGATAGACATCATAAGCGCCATTTGGGGCTTTGTATTCAAATGGATTGTACAAAATAAACGGATTAATTGCGGTTAAATTTATCCTACATGAACTAATTCCTAAAGCATCTGTATATTTCTTAGGCATTGAATAACCTAAGTTAATATTTCGCATTTGAATACTCGTTGCTGAACGCTGCCAGAATGATGAAGTTGGTGCTAAATTCAAAGCTTCATTATATGGATTTGGCATAGTACCATTAGGGTTTAACTCTGGATCATAAATATTATTCCATATAGAAGGTCTATTGTCGATACCGTCATTAATAGCTGCGTTCATTGATTTTCTTGTTTGACTATCTACTTCATTAAATCCACCACCAAATGAAGCCGTTACAACTGCGTTTAATGTGAAATTTTTATACCCAAACTTCAAAGTCGTTCCCATACCATATCTAGTACTTTGTCTTTTTGCTAATCGAATTTGATCCCACTCATCTATAATTCCATCTGCTGGTGCAAATTCACCAGTAGCTGGATCAAATGGACCACGAACGTCTGCATAAGACAAGGAACCTGGTCTAAGATCCTGCGCTCTGACACCAAAAACAGTTGTAATGTTGTATTTTTCTATATAAGCCTGAACATCATCCATGGTTTTTAACATTCCTACATAATCATAACCCCATGCACCATTGTCTCTTCTTCCGCCTGGTTGTGGATTCCATGGATACTGACTTGTGATTGGATTAAAATCTCCCACTATCATTTTATCATCTCCCCAACCAAAGTTGACATTCACTCCATATTTAAAATCACCTCCTATTCTATCATCCCAGCCTACAGCAAATTCATATCCATAATTATCTCTTCTCCCATAATTCTCTGAAGCTACAGAACCACCGATAGTAAAAGGAATATCTGCTGTTCTCGAAAGTAATATATCATCTTCAACGTTATAATAAGCTTCGGCAGTTAAAGACAATCTGTTATTGAATAATTTAGCATCAACACCAAAGTTTGTTTTTAATTCCTCACTCCAGGTCGCATCTCTATTAGGTGTTACCTCCATTTTTAATCCAGTAGTTGCTAATTGATTGCTTCCTCCTACAAATCCCTGTCCATTTTGATAGGTAAAACGTTGTCTCCATCCCCAAGGTCTAGTACCATCATTACCCATTAAACCTACAGAATACCTTACTTTTAAGAAATCAATAAATTTAGATTTAAAGAAATTCTCATTTGAGATTACCCATCCTGTAGAAATACTATAGAATTTTCCCCAGTAATTTTCAGGAGCAAATCGAGTAGAGGCATCACTTCTAAACAAAAATTCAGCCAAATACTTATCTGCATAAGCATAATTAACACGACCAATATAACCCAAGGTACCTGATTCATTTCCTGTTGCAGTACCATCAATAGTTCCAAAAGCGGAATTAGAAAAACCATCTGTTGTTTGTAACGGACCATCTCTATAAAACTGATCACGAGTATCATTAGCTTCTCCTTTCTCTACAGATGCTAATGCAGAAACTGAATGCTTCCCAAAATCACGACTATAAGACAAATTAAAATTCATCTGCTCTGACAAGGAATTTGTATTATCCCAACCAAGCCTGTTACCGTTATTATTTGTTCTAGCTGTAATTTTTGTAAATGAATCTAAAGGTGCATTTGGGTCATAAATATGTCCATTAGCTCCTGCCCCATTAAGTCCTGGAGTAGTTTCAAACTGATAAAGAGTAAATCTAGTACCAATATAATTAGATCGATTTGTAGTTAAATTACGCGCATAAGATGCTCGGGCTTTTAATCCTTTTACAAACGGCACTTGATATTCCGCATAAAAATTAGAGGTTAGGTTAAAACCTTTATTGATCGCTACGTTGTTTAACTTGTTAATCTCAAAATAATGATATTGTGCTTCATTTCGAGTATTTAAACGTTGCACTGGCAAATCTTGAATATACTGAGGCAGAATAGGAGAAGAATTCAATAATCTTCTATAATCATTTTCATCATTTGTACCACCAACTCTACTGTTTACCTTAGAGTCGTCATTGTAAAATCCTGAAATTTGAATTCCTGCTTTAAAGTCATCTGAAACCTTAAAATCAGCACCCGCTCTATAAGTCCATCTTGTATAATCTATATTATCTAAATTACCACTCTGAGTATAGTAAGAAGTTCCTGCAAAAAAAGTAGCCCTATCTGTACCACCTGTTACATTCATTGTATGTTTTTGATTGTAGGAAGGTTTCCAAACTTCATCCAAAGGATTATAATTAAGTGTTCTATAATATTCTATTTCATCTGGAGAAAAATTATGTTGCGGACTCACATCTCTTCCAGCAATAGTAGATCCATAACCATTAGGACCATTCATAATGTTATAATAATTAGCATACTCCACCGCATTTAACATTTTTGTACGATATACTTCATCTTGTACACCATATAATCCTGTATAAGTAAATTTTGCCGGTCCACTTTTCCCTCTTTTAGTAGTTACTAAAACAACTCCATTAGCACCTCTGGAACCATATACGGCAGCAGAAGCATCTTTAAGAAATGAAATACTCTCTACTTCTGAAGCATCTAGATTATCAAACAAAGTAGAATCTGGCGCTCCATTACCTGATATTTGTATTATCCCATCTATTACATATAAAGGCTGATCTGTTCCTCCATCTTTTGAAAGACTTACCGATCTACGAACATTTAATGAAGCTGTCTGTCCTGGTCTTCTAGTTCCTCCTGAAACACCAACACCTAATACTCTACCTACCAAAGCAGAAGCTAAATTATTTGTTGGTAAATCTTCAACTTCACTGGCTTTAATAGTTTGTGTAGCACCTGTTAAATGTATTTTTTTCTGAGTGCCGTAACCCACAACAACTACCTCATCCAAACTTGAAGCATCTTCTTGCATATTTACATTAATCACAGTAGATTTTCCTACTGTTCTTTCCACAGTTTTCATCCCAATATAAGAGAACTGCAATACCGCTCCTTCTGGAACTTGAATTTTGTAGTTACCATCAATATCAGTCATGACAGCATGTTTAGTGCCTTTTTCAAGAACATTGAGGCCCACAACTCCTAGCCCATCTTTGTCCACTACCTTTCCAGTGATAGCATTCTTTTCAGCAGTGTTCTGAGCAAAACCAGTCAGACTCATCAAGCTGAATAGTACTACACTAAATACCATTTTAAATGTGTGTTTCATAAGTGTGTTTCTTTGGTTAAAAATTAATTAATTTAGTTTGGTTATTATTTCTAAGTAATGAGAAATCAAATGGGTAATTTTAAATTATAATTGTTGCTTTTAGATTTAGTTAACATTGTAAACGTTTTCATTATTAATGATTTTAAAATGTAAACGTTTACATTTTTGTAAGTATAATCTAATTTTTTAAACAAACATTACGCTAAGTCTATCAAATGTAAACGTTTACATTTTTCAAATGTACTAAAATTTTATTACAACACGATTTTTTAGCGACTTTTTTTTCAGTTTTCGTGTTTTTTTTATGTTAAATTTTTATTATTCTATTATTTATCAAATTTTAACAAGTTTTTAATGTAAAAACCATACACTCATTTCTTTACTTATACCATTTCCCCATGAAAAATAAGGTACTAATTTTAAAGAAACAGGTTGTTTAGAACTATTCAAGGGTTGATACAATTTTTTATTCCAAGAATTGCTGTTCAAAAATCCTTGAGCGGTAATTGCAACTAGATTTCTATTGTTTTTTTGAATGGTTTCGGTTTTAAAATCAGAATTAGTATTTAAAACTACCTCATTAATTGAGGTGTTTTGAGAAACTCCATCGGATTCTAAACAATACACTAATGGTCCTCTTTTTACAGCTACTTGGTTTCTGGTTTCTTCTACCAACGGATTAGCCTGCATTACTTCAACAGGCATTGGTATATTTAAACTAATAACATCTCCTTTTTTCCATTTTCGCTCTAGTTTAAAATAACTACCAGAAACAGGAGTTGCCTCAACAGTTTTGTTATTGACCATAATAGTTGTTCCATTACTCCATCCTGGAATTCTCAAAAACATTGCGTAGTTTTCTTTAGGAGCAGTATCAATTTTAATCGAAATAGCTCCATCCCAAGGATAATTGGTTTCCTGATGCAAATGGATTTTTGCTCCTTCTTCAGTATTGGTGTTCAAATGATTGCTTCCATATAAATTTATATACAAACCTTCTTTGGTTAGGCTATAAGCGTAGTTTCCAACTTCGGCTATAGTTCTGGTGACATTTGGCGCACAACAATTTGACAAAGCAATATAACCTTCTCGTTGATTTCCCCATCGTTGTTCAAAAGGCAAATCGACTGAAACATTCAACGGATTATTATAACAAAATTTATTTCCTTCCAGGTTAATTCCAGACAACACACTATTATATAAAGCTAACTCTACAATATCAGCATATTTGGCATCGCCAGTAATTTGGAGCATTCTCCAATTCCACAACACATTTCCAATGTTTGCACAAGTTTCGGTATGAGCTGTAGCATTTGGTAATTGAAATGGTCTTCCATAAGCCTGATGGATTTTCTGTACAACTGTTGGATCATAAGAAGTTCCGTCAGGAGAAACGCCATCGTACAAGGAACCACAAGCTCCCGTAATATACATTTTTCGATAAGCTACATCATCCCAAATGGATTCTAAATTGTCTAATAATTTTTTTTCACCCGTTTCTGCATACAAATCGGCAACACCTGCGTATAAGTAATTGGCTCTTACAGCGTGACCCATTGCGGTGGTTTGCTGTCTAAACGGAATTCGATCCTGATTATCATCTGTTCCATCCTCAGTAGTTCCTCTAATGTCAATTAGATTATTAGCCAATTCCAGATATTTTGGATTTTTAGTAGTACGGTACATTTCGACAATTCCCATATAATGCGAAGGACAGATAGCATTTCGAGCTAACTCTGGCGAAGCTTTTTTATAAAAATCATATAAAAAGTCAGCAACTCCTTTGGCTACATTTAAAAAACTGGTTTTTCCAGTGGCTCTGTAATGTACACAAGCAGCCGTCATTAAATGTCCCATGTTGTATTTCTCAAAACCCAATTGTTTTTTCACTTCTTCAGGTCCTAAAGTTCCCCAACGCTCGTCAATTAGAACAGGAGTATGTAAATAGCCATCTTTACGTTGCACTTTAGCAAACATAGCAATGGCTTCATCCATTTGTTTGTCTAATTTCTTGTCTTTGGTAATGGCATAAGTAGCTGCCATTCCTTCAAAAATCTTGTAAAAATCACCATCATGAAAAGAAGGTCCTTTAAAAGTTCCTTTGGACAAACCAGCTGCAATTTCGAAATTTTTATAAGCATGCGAAACTTCATCATTATGATACAAATCCCACATATAAGGCAAAGTGCTTTGTGTTTGTACATCAAACTGTTCTTTCCAAAATCCGTTTGTCCATTTTACATCCTGCAAACCAATGCTTTGTAATTTAGAATACGGACTATTCGAATTAGCCACTAAACCTTTGTTTTGAGCTACAGCAACAGTCGAAATAAGTACAGCTGATAATAGAATGATGTTCTTTCTCATTTTTTATATTTTTACCATATAAGTCATATAAGTTGATAAAAATCATCTCTTCAACACTAAAACTTATATGTACTATTTACTTAATATTTTAATCTGTTTTTTAATTCTATAAAACATAAAGTTCATTTAAGTCTTTCCTAAAACTCTAAGCTCAGAAAAACTTATATGACTTATATGGTTATTTCTTATTTTACAAATACGTTTATAGTTCGAATCATCGAATCTCCATCTGCATCTTCTACTTTTACTTCAACTGAAGCAAATCCTTGTTTATTAGAAGTAAATTGAATTTCTTTTTTAAATATTGAAGCAGAACCATTTATTACTGTCGTTACTGCATATTTAGGTTTATTGGTATAACCTCTAAATAAATCCTCAACATCTAATTTTAAAGTTTCTGAAGCATTCACAAAATAATGTGGTTTTGCCATCCAATTTAAATAATCTTCTAACTGCGTGAACCCATCTCCATTATTAGCATTGGCATCTGTAAAATCTCCTTTTGCTGAATTTGGATTTGAACCTTTAGATTCTTCCCACCAATTTGGTAAACCATCTTGATCTGTATCCCAATTTGCATCGCGAGTTTCGTTTGGATAATTTTCCCAACCTCCAGCATCATCCTGGTGATCAATCATTCCGCCTAAACCACTTTTGCTTCCTTTAAAACTATAAGTCCCTTTTAAAGTTTCCTGAATAATTCTTTGGTCATAAGTATCAAATACGGGTTGATTTGCTCCAACATCAGACAATACATTCTTATAAGCTGCTTCTGCCGATTGCGTATTTACGTATGATTCGAAAAAAGGCTTGTCTACAAAGGTTTCATAATCTACCTTATCACCATTTGACAACGTAAATTTTCTTCCTTTTTCTTGATTTTTTTGATCGAAATGCCCTTCCATTATATTTCCATCAAAATAATATTGTTGTTTTCCTTTTCCAACGCCTTCATGTTGTGCATTTAAGGCATAGAAAAATTTAGTTGAAGCACCTGGTTTGTAATAATTGTTTACAAAATTCACCTCGTTTGCTCCTCCATCTGTCGTTCTTTGTCCCCAATTGTAAACCACATTATTACGGATATCGACTTTACCGCTATAAAAACCATTCCCATTCAATCCACCACCAATACTCCAGTTACGACCATAATTATGCGCTAATAAATTATGATGAAAACTACCTACATCACCACCAATAGTTGCTGCATAACCGTGCATTTTCCCAGCTTCATATTTACCATGACCCGCCACATTTAAAGCTTCAGCAATTAGAGTACGTTGTAAACTAATATTGTGTGCACTTCTAGAACTGAACGATTCATCGATAGTCCAACTAATCGAACAGTGGTCAATAATACTGTTATTAGCACCTGTTAATCCCATTCCGTCATAGGTTCTTCCTGCTCCAATTCTAACTCTCAAAAATCGAACAACTCCATCATTTCCTGTTAAACCAATTGGCGCTCTGCTAATCATGATTCCTTTTCCAGGAGCCGTTTGTCCTGCAATAGTTACATATGGCTGACTTACCACCAAACGCGATTCCAATTGAATATTTCCTGAAACATTAAAAACAATTGTTTTTGGTCCTACTTCCTGATCCACAGCATCACGTAAACTTCCTGGTCCGCTATCATTTAAGTTGGTTACAGCAATTACTTTTCCGCCTCTTCCACCAATGGCGAAACGTCCGTAACCTTCAGCGCCAGGGAAAGCAATTTGTGCTGGTTTAAAAAACCAAACTTTTCCTGTAGTTACTTCTTTATCGGCATCAATTTCATCTACTCTCCAGTAATAGCTTTTTAAATTACTCAAGGATTTAGTATCAACTGTAGTCGTGTTTTTACTCAAATTACCTTTAAATTCAGCTGAGCTATGAGTAGCTTCAGCCACTTTTTTCTCATCCTCTCCAAAATAAAAATCATGTGAAACAATACCTTCTGGCGAACTCCATTCTAGTTTAAAATCGTCTCCTAGAATTACATGTTCGTCATTATTAGCAGGTTTTGGAGTATTAGCCTGTTTTTTAAAATTGGGTAAATCCAATTCGAAACCATTCAACACTACTTTCTGAATTTTCCCAGCCGCTTTAGCATCAGCTGTAAATTTTAAAACTACGTCTTTTCCTGCTTCAGCATCAAAATGAATGTATGCACTAGCAGCCTCAATGGTAGCAGTTGCTCTGTTACTTGGTTGAATTGTTTGTGAAAAAACACCGTTTACAGAAATAGCCACTGGAGCAAAATTAGCTGCTTCAGGACTATCAAAAGTATTACTAAAAACCAGTAAAGTATGATGTCCTTTAGCTAATCCGCTAATTACCATTTCGACACTTTTATCAGTAACAATTCCGTCACTAACCAAACGAGCATAAAATGGCGCCTGAATTCCTGTTTTGTACCAACCCGAATTAATAGCTCCTTTAACAGTAACTTTAATGTCGCCAAAAGTTTTATCGAATTGCTTTCCTTCACTTATGGGCCACGAAATAAAATTAGGATCATTTACTTCTAAGGTCCTGCGTTGTGCCAAATCAAAATCGACTTTTAGCGATTTTGTATTTTGATTTTGAGCCGAAGCACAAAATGTAAACGTTATCATTGTTCCTGCACAAAAGGCAAGTTGTTTTACTAAATTCATATATTTATTTTATTTTAGGGTTTGTATAATATCATCTCTCATTCAATCCAATTGATGATAACATATTCTATTTTAAATTTTCCCCAGCCCAGCCCTTTCGCCGCGGCGAAGAGGGAGCTGAAAACGGATTAGTTATACTTTTTAATTTATTTTTAATTTTTCTACTTCGGATTTTCCAAGCAGATTCAAAATGTCTTTTTCTCTTTCTTTTGGAAAAACCTTTAGCAAAGTTACTTTTCCTTTTTCCAGTTGCACTTCAACTGTAGTGTTTTTTGGTGCGTGCAATTTAAAATGCACATCCCAGGTTGCTGGCCACGCAGGGAAAATATAAATTACATCTCCGTTAGTTTGCAACAGCATTTCCTGCATTCCTATCATTCCTGACCCACCCCAGTTGTGATCTGGAACCCAATCAAATCCTGGTCCCCAAAAAGCTGGAAATCGTCTCTCTGAATTCGCCATTTTTAACAAATTGTATTTTGCGGCCTCTTCGGTTAATCCCAAACGTGCTGCAAAAATATTATCCTGTTTCCAACCTACATGACTTCTAAATTTCAACGCATCCGTATCGTATTTCCAAGTATTCAAAGCGGTTTGCAAATCTGATTTTCCAATACCGTAAATTCCCCAAGGATAAACTGGATACAACTGAGGTACTTCAGAATTATTAATTCTTTCCCAGGTTTTGGCTGGAGCCAATGTTTTATGTCCGTCAAATTCTTTGAAATTTAAAGGTGGAATTCGGGTTTGAAAACTTTGTAAATAGGCTAAATCTTCTTTTGACAATTCGTTTTGCGATAATAACAAAAACTGTTCCGTAATTGTTCTTAAAGCCGAAATTGTGCTATTCGCATTGTTAGTCATTTTATAGGTTTCGGCAGCTGAACCTGGAAAAAGAACCAAATGACCATTTCCGTCCAATGCTTTTCTACCTCTATTTTTTGCTAAATATTGATAATGTTCATCAAAAAAACGAATGCAACTCATGATAAACGGATTGTATTTTCGAATATCTTCATTCGCATATTGCTTTTGTTGCAACATCATTTGGCAAAACTCAAAAACCGTATCCCACTCGTATTCTAACCAGGCATTGTATTCCATTCCCGGATCATAATCCGCTGGGCGTTTCCATTCGTATTCGGCTGGATTGGGTAAACCAAAATTTTCCAATTGTTCTGTAAAAGAAGCTCCACCGTGTTTCCAATACACTTTACTTCTTAACTCAGTATTTTTTTGCAAACTCAAATAATAATCCAATTGTGATTTCATCATATCAAAATCGCCACTTTTTACCATTGGAAAATAAACCAATCGCTGGTTTTGAGCTGTCATGGTTCCACCTCCCCAATTGCGGAAATCAGGCGTAAAATTCAGTTCTTTATTCGTATGTACTGGATCTACAGTAAATAATCCACCGTTAAATTTAGTTGGATATTTTCCATAAGCATTACAACCCAACATATAACGAAACAACTGATAATTTTGTCCGATTTGATAAACCGAATCCTTTTCTGTTTTTGTTTTTTGTGTATAAATAAAAGAACGATTCCAGAATTTATTCCACCATACAATGGTGTTTTTCTCGGCTTTATTGGCTACTTTTTTATAAGCCAAAGCTTGTTTTTCCAATTCCTTTTTCCATAAACTCACATCAGTAGATTGGTTGGTATGCAACTGGATTTGGAATTGATGTTTATTAGCTGATTTTATACTCGTAAGTTGGAATCCCCTAAAATCTGTATCCTGATAGATTCCGCTATAAGTTCCATTCGCTTTCAAATTGCTTCCAAACAATTGTCCCCCAAAAGTAAGATTAGCAATAGGATTCAGCATTTGGTCTTTAACCGATTCCATTTTTTGTTGCTTCACCGTTACATCAAAAACAGTATTCGCTCTATTCCTATGGTAAAACTGCACCGTATTTCCTTCAAAAGAAATCGAATCTTTAAAAGTTACAATATCGCCTTGCGGAGCCCATTTGTACGAATTAGCATTGTTAGCCTTTCCTTTAGAATCTCTATTTTTATAACGCCAGCTTTCATAAGCTACTTTCATTTCAGTTGGAACTTTGCTATTCACATCAACATGAATCACAGGATTGAAAACATCTACCCAAAGTTTCACTGAAGTTCCGTTTTGAGAAACAGTTATATAACCATCTTTCAATTGCAATTCCTGCTTAAAACCTTCATTATCCTTAAAAGGATTTGGATTCAAACTTACTTTTACTCTTCCTAATTTCAGCAACGTATTGTGCTCATCAAAAGTACCAGAACGAGAAAAATAGAAATACAAATCGCCTTTTTCTACCCACACATTCGCACCAATATCACCTCCGCCCAAAGGCATGGATTCGGATGAATTATTGCTTTGGGTGTTCCAAACTTGATTGTAATTATCAAGCGTGGCAATTTGCGCCTTGGTACAAAGCGAAAAAAAGAGAAAAAAGAGAATTATTGTATTTTTCATTATTTTTTTAATTAACCATATAAGTCATTTAAGTTTTCTAATAATCGCTGTAATATTTGACGCTAATTTCATAAGTTGATATAAGCTTTGTTTTAAAAACTTATATCAACTTAAATTTTATTTACTAATCCTATCAGTAAAAAAACTTATATGACTTATATGTTAAAACTACCAATTATCTGTCCTGAAAGATGAAACCGGCAAACCTCCGTTACTAAAAATTTGTGCTTGAGCAAAATCTTTAAATAAATAACGAACTGCAACGGGTTTTTCTACCTGAGGTGAAGAAAGTAAAACCGATTTTCTTCTTAACTCGGCTTTAGCGGGATAAAACACCTTGTTTTCTCCGGCAATTTCAAATCCAATTACTTCTTTTCCATAAGAAGTAATTCCGTTTGGAGCATTATCAAAAGCTACTGTTACGATACTTCCTTTAATTTCCAATGCCTTAAATACAGGGCTTTCAAACTCAAAACCAGTCAAACCATAAGTTTTGCTCAAAGCCAAATACCCTAATCGGCTTCCACCGGCTTCTTTATCAGCTGGATGAATATTATTTTCTTCGCCAATATCCATCAACACTGCCATTCCAGCATTCGGAATTTCCGTTGCAGCTTTCAACTGTGACTCACGCAAATAAGCCGAATTGTATTCTTCTTTATTGTCCTTTGGATGAAATTGAGCATAATTAAAAGGAGCTATTTGTGCATAATAAAACGGAAAATCACCTTGTTGCCAAAGTCCTCTCCAGCTACTCACCATCTTTTTCATCAAATCTTTATATTGCCCGGCACGCTCATAATTCGATTCGCCTTGGTACCAAATACAACCTTTGATTCCGTAACCAATTACAGGCGATAACATTCCGTTAAACAAAGTCGTTGCCACACGATTTGGATCTTTAGCAATATCTTCTTTCTTGGTTGGAATCTTTGCTGCTGCAAAATCCTTCAACATTTCCTGATTCATCCAGGCTTCCATACTCGAACCACCATAAGAAACGTGAATTAAACCCACAGGAACATCTAAAACTTCTTGTAAAAGTGAACCAAAATACCAAGCCGTAGCGCTAAAATCTCCCGTAGTTTGAGCACTGGCAACATTCCATTGTCCCACAAAATCCTCGTTTGGAGTCAGAACTGTAGCTCTTGGAATGGTAATAAAACGAATTTTATTATTTTTCGAATGAACCACCGCCTCGTTTCCTTTCAACACAGGTTGTCCCGGAAATCCTTTTAACGGCATTTCCATATTTGATTGACCAGAACACAACCAAACTTCTCCAATTAAAATATTTTTAATTGATTTTGTTTCCGCACCATCTGAAACCGAAATTTCATAAGGTCCGCCTGCTGCAGGAGTTTGCAAAGCTATTTTCCATTTTCCTGATTTATCGGCTTTCACTTCATAGGTTTTAGCATCCCAGGAAGTTTGGACTTTTATCGTTTGATTCTTATCTGCCCAGCCCCAAATTGGAGCATTACTTTGTTGTTGCAACATCATATTATCCGAAAATAAAGCCGGTAATTTGATAGTCGCATTCATCTGGAAGCTACCTATCAAACATACAATCGCAACAAAACCGTTTATTAAATTCTTCATCATTAAAATTTCATTTTAATTCTATTAAACTTTTACCATTAAGAAGTTAAATTTCATTTAGCTTAATGGTAAAAAAACTTATTTTTCAATTTCTAATGTCACTGGCCCCAGTAATCCAGCTTTCAATAAATTCTCTGATTCTACTAATCGATACGGAGCCGTTGTCCAGGTTAATCGCTCTTTTTCTGGTAATTTTTGATCACCAATTAATCGATTCGCCCAGGTATTCGTAATCTTTATAATAATTGTATTTTTCCCTTTTTTCAATGCTTGTGAAATGTCTGTTTTATAAGGAAACGTCCAAATCGTACCGCAATCTTTGCCATTCACAATTACTTCGGCCATATTTGCAATGTTACCTAAATCAATCCAGATTTTATCAGCGTTTTTTCCTTTCCAAACAAAATCTTTTTTATAAACCGCTGTTCCTGAATAATATTTAATTTCTTCATTTACGGAAGTACTCCAATCAAAAAGCTTGTTGATTTTCACCACCTCTTTTGGACCTTTAAATTCAGCATCAAATTGCAATTCCCAATTTTCATCTAAAGTTTGCACGGTTTCAAAATTGGCACTATTTTGATTTCCTTTCGCCAAAGTATTTTTAGTTTCTTCTTTAAGAATTACAAAACCTGACTCATTTGCGTCTAAAGCTAGCGAAACAATGGTTCTTCCATTTTCAATTTTCCAATTGGCTAATTCCGAACTTTTATCCGTCACCGGATTGTACCAAACTGGAACTTTTCCAGCAATTCGAAACGAAACTTCCAGTTGTCTTTTTTCTTGGATTTGATTCGAAAGAAAATAAATTTCTTCGTCCCCATTTTTTCGATGTGTCCAGGCAATCGAACTTCTGTCATTGTTTTTAGCATCCGAAAATAAAACATCTGCCTCGATTCCTATTTTCGCAAAATCAGTATCTAGAAACGGAAGTACAATAACTGTTCCTTTACCTAGCTTCCATGAAGTAGAACCTTGATTATTTTTATTCGTTTCTTTTCCTTTTGTCCATAATTCGTCAACAACAGCCTGCCATTTTTTAGCCTCTAAATCCGATTGAAAACTTGGTGTATCCATTGGTTTTTCGTCAATAAATACCGTAGCTCCTTCTTTCACTAATTGTACTATTTTTTCGGCTACAGCCAAAGAAATAATCTTATTCGGCGCCATTCTTCGGCTTCCCGGAAACAATAAAGCTCCGTATTCAATTCCGCCACCAAAAGTCACTTTCCCATTTTCAACCTTCGTTCTATTCAGTAAAACATCCGCATTAAAAGAATCGTATTGGTAGCCATTCATTGGATTTACCCATTGTGATAAATCAGTATTGTTTTTAGAATAAGTAACTTCTTTCGGCATTTTTGTTGTCGGCTGCCCTTCATTTTCCAATCGCAATTTTTCACTTGTTACTCTTTCTTGTCCAAAAACATTTGGAATAAAAGGAAACAAACGATCTGGAACCAGTGAACGCGATGGCAAATCTTCACCGATAAAAACCGCTAAATCCACCACTGGTTTTCCTTTTTGCAATTGCAATTGTACTCTTTGGCAATAATCAAACCAGGCTTTTCCTGGTTTCCACCAAGTTTGGTCTCTTTGAAAAAAAGTTCCAATATCGTCTAAAGTCATTCCCGGTTTTCTATCTGTCCAAGGATTGTGTACAAAAACGTGATAGAAAAATCGGTTAATTCCCAAAGCATAATTCCTATCGGCTAATGTTTTCAAATTCCCTGGATGTTCGTCCCAATCCATTCGTAAAGCGGTAAAAGCTTCCGCTTGAATAATGTCTTTTCCATAAATATGTCCGCCCGAAATAGCATCCAACATATCAAAAGGTTTGTCGTGCGTAGGGCTTTTTAACCAAAATTCCCCACTTGGATAATCCACATATTTAAAATGTAACAAGCCATCGCTCATCATTGTTGGCGCCACATTTTCGGAACTAAACTTCACATTCGCTTTTTTAGCGATATCAGCTAACGTTCCATAAAAATTATCGGCTACTAATTCGGCTATTGTTTTTCGAACATCGTATAAAACCTTTTCAGAAGTCGTAACATTTTCAATAGGAATTCCAGCCATTACAGGTAAATAATCCACTATATCATAACCACGGCGTTTTAAGAATTCAGCCTGAAAAACTGAGGACCAGTTCTGGCTTCCGCATTCCCAGCTATCCAAATGTAAAATTTCCAATACTCTCGACGCCAATTCAGGACCAGCGGTACGAATGGCCTCGCCAAACCAATGATCCAATTGAAAACGAATCAGCTCAGGATTGAATTTATCTACTTCCAAACCTTTTCCAGCGCCACCAGTAGCATTTTCATGACCTGTAGAAGTATGTCCCATTCGGATAATTTTCCATTTTCCTTTTGGTGCTTTCCAACTTAAATTGCCATTTGCATCAACATATTTTGAAATATTAATAATCGTTGACTTCTGAAACGCATCTGAATTCGGAATTTGTTCCGTAGTTGTTGTTGGACTCAATCGCCATACAGCTCCTGATTTTCCTTCGAAATTATCAATTAAAGATTGGTTCGAAAGCGTGATTTTACTCACTTTCAAATTATTCTGTTTCCACTTGGCAAAATCCAAATCTTCCGCTCCTGGTTCAGTCCCTGTAACATCATAAACGAATCTAAAATATTTAGCCGTTACGGGTTTAATGGTATGCGTATGATGCGCATCCATATCTTGCCAACCGTGGCGAGGAGCAATCATTCTTTCGTGAAACTTAAAATGAACGCCGTCATTACTTACTTCCACAATTAACCGTTGTGCCTGAAAATCTCTGCCTTTGGTTTCAATCACAATTGATTTACAATTGAACGGTTTTTCAAATTCATATTGAATCCATCCTTTTTCGCCCAATCTAAAATTATCGTCTTTTTTAGCATCAGCCAAAAACGAAGCATCGGTATGGTTAGAAGTTGTAACCTTTGGTGATAACTCCTGCGAATTGATTGTGTTTTCTTTTATAGGAATAGCAAATGTGGTAATGTCTTTATAATAGTTTTTGTAATGCTCAGGAACTGCTAATTTGGTTGTCAATTTTTTCCCTCCAACAAATTCCGTTGTGGACCAAACTACTTTTTGCATCGACATTTCGGGCGTAATCCACGGTCCTCCTGCAACGGCAAAACCATCGGCAGCATGAAACGCTAATTTTAAACCCAAACGATCCGCTTCAATAAAAGCCCATTTTACCATATCCCAAAATTCAGGGCTCAATTGCAAAACTGGCGGATCGATTAATGGCGGATTTGCCGGACCTTTTATTGTCATCAAATAAGCACCTGCAATTCCAGCTTGTTTCATCGCTTCTAAGTCGGCTGTAATGCCCTCTTTAGAATACGCCGATTTCATCCAATACCAATACACCCAGGTTTTTGAGGATTCAAGAGTGGGCTGAAATGATGCATTTTCTTTTTTATGAACTTCCTGTGCGGAAACGAATCCCACAAAGAGTAAAATAATAAAGAGGTGTGTTTTTTGAAACATTGTTGTTTAGTATTTTAATTAACCTCACCCCAACCCTCTCCAAAGGAGAGGGAGCCGAGTCTGAGTTTGATTTTATAAAACCATTAATATTTAAACTTTTTTAAGTTAGATTCCAATTCGTTTTTTGAACCCGTAAAAGGAACCAAATAAAAACTGTAATTATAATCTCCCGAAGGAATTTGATATTTTTCTATCGGGGCGGCAACTGGAGACCAGCTGTCATTTCCACCCACACCCATTTGTTTTAAATCGATATTAACCGTTAAAAAACCAGGGTTTACTAAATCGAAAGTGTGCTTGGCATCATCCAAATTTTGTTGGGTATAAGGCCAGGCACTCATATTCAAAACCTTGTTTTCGTTAACAACAACTAAGCCAGAACTCTTTGTTGGATTTGTAAAAGCCATCCATCTTACCTCGGTTCTATTGGCATTTTCCTGTGGCATTACATAAGGCTCAATGAATTTATCAATTGGCAATTCGTATTTACCAACAGTAAATCCAAAACTACGATCGCTGTAATTTTCCATTTCACCTTTTCCATACCAGGAAATTTGGTCAAAATCCTGATTGATTCCCATTTGCATTCCAATTCTAGGAATATTTGGCAATTTCGAAGAAGCTTTTAGCTGATAATCTACTTTTATAATTCCGTCTGGATTGATATTGTAAACCACTTTTAGCTGAGCACTATCTTTAACTATTTCGTATTCACTGCTGATTTTTATCGTATTGTCGGATTGCTCTAAATTGCAATTTTTCAGAGTTGGCTTTGCTAAAAACCATTGTTTTAAAATCTTATGTGGCTTCCAACCTTTACGATCATTATCAGTTAAAGCGCGAGTGAAATTTGGCAGCAAAGCTGATTTCATCTGCTCTTTTCCTTTAAACATATAAGAACTTAAAGCACCATTGGTTTTATTGATGCTAATGCTAAAATCCGTTCCGTTAATTGTATAGCTGTCGTTGGTTTCTGTTAGCGTATTTTTTTGATTGGCTTTCGCCAAAACAACTTCAGCTTTCTTTTTCAAAAGGAACTGATCTATAGCTACAGCATACCCTTTTGGAGCCCAAAATTCATCTTTCGAAAGTTGGAATTCAATATTTAAAAAGTATTCTGAATCAGATTTCATTTTAGGAAGGTATTTTTTCACATCCAAAACCAAATCACTTCCCGCCTCAATATCCATCGATTTCAAAACTACTTGTTTGACAACATTCCCATTTTCTAAAATTTTAAAAACTGGAATAAAATCACTCAAATTTTGAACAACCTGACGATTATGAATCTTTAATTTAAAGTCTTGACTTAAAGTTGAAGTTGCGGGTTGATAAATCCATTTGTTCTCATACATGGCCGCTTTTGGTCTTCCATCGGCAGCTATCATTCCGTTGATATTAAAATTTCCATCGTGTTTTTTCTCTCCGAAATCACCTCCGTAACCAAAATACTCTTTTCCCGTTTTTGGATCTTTTCTAAGCAAACCCTGATCTTTTAAATCCCAAATACAACCTCCAATAACTCTGGGAGTGGATCGAAATTCGTCCCACAATTCTTTTAAATTCCCTGTAGAATTCCCCATAGAATGCGAATATTCGACAAACAAAATTGGTCGGGTATCTTTCTTTTGATCCACCAAAAATTTAGGAGTAAAAACACCTGGATAGAAACGACTTACAACATCTACATAAGGTTCGTCTTGTGGATTTTCATAGCGATGCGAATGATCCACTGTTTTTGGATAACGAGAATCTAAAGGATCAATATAACCATCTAATCTAGGATTTCCTTGTGCTGGCTCATAATGCACCGGTCTTGTAATATCATAATCGTGAGTCCAGGCTGCCATGGCGGCATGATTAGGTCCTTTTCCTGCTTCGTTACCCAAACTCCACATTACAATACTCGGGTGATTTTTATCGCGCTCCACCATTCGGGTCATGCGCTCTAAATAAGCATGTGTCCATCGCTGATCGTTACTTAAAAAACCACCTAATCCATGGGTTTCTAAATTGGCTTCGTCCATGACCATTAATCCGTATTTATCACATAATTCATAGAAATAAGGATCGTCTGGAAAATGGCTCGTTCGAACAAAATTGAAGTTGAATTTCTTCATCACCTTCACATCTTCTTCTAAATCCTGATGATTCACTGCTTCGCCACGTTCCGGATGATGCCCGTGATGATTGACTCCGTACACATAAGTTTCTTTGCCATTAATTAGCATTTTACCATTCTCTTTCGAAAATTCGATAGCACGAAAACCTAATTTACAGCTTTTTACTTCGCTGATACTACCGTCAGGATTTTTTAACGTCAAAACTAGAGTATACAAATTTGGCTTTTCGGCACTCCATTTCAGTGGATTTTTTATGGTTTCCTGAAAGAAGCCAAAACGTACTTTATCTAATCGTGGAGAAACTTCGCTAATAATATCTGAAGCTTTTCTACTTAATGCTTTTTCGAATAATGGTTTGTTTTGAGCATCATACAATTGTACTTCAACCGTATGATTTTTGATAGTATCACCCGTCAAATTATCCATACGCGGGCGCAATTGTAAAACAGCATCTTTGTATTGTTTGTCTAATTTGGTTTGGTAAAAGAAATCGGCAATACGTAATTTAGGTTCAGCCATAATGTACACTTCACGCTGAATTCCGCTCAAACGCCAGTGATCCTGATCTTCTAAATAAGAACCATCGCTGTAACGCATTACACGAACGGACAAAAGATTCTCGCCTTTTTTAAGATAAGGACTTATATTAAATTCTGAAGAGTTGAAACTATCTTCTCCATAACCTACAAAATCACCGTTAATCCAGACTTGGAACGCTGAACTTACTCCTCCAAAATGAAGGCTCACGGTCATTCCATCCCAATTTTCAGGAACGGTAAATTTGCGTTGGTACGAACCCACAGGATTATCATCTTGAGGAACAAATGGTGGATTTACAGGTCGGAAGGAATAAACAGCACTTTTGTAAATTGCCATTCCGTAGCCTTTCATTTCCCAATTGGACGGCACTTCAATTTTATCCCAATTTTTTACTTCATTTTTATAAAAATCCTGAGGTGCTTCCTGCAAATTTTTAGCAAACTTAAAATCCCATTCGCCATTCAGTATTTTGATTCTGCTTTTGGCTCGGTTTCCTTCTAAAGCATCGGCAACCGTGGCATAAGAATAAGCCGTAGCTCTTGCTGGTTCTCTATTGATACTCGTAACCATAGGGTTTTCCCATGGATGATCGGAGTATTTTTGTGCAACTCTAGGAATCCCAGCTGGTTCGCCTGTAACCAATTGGGCTTGCATTGTATATAAAGGAAGTATTAAGAAAATAGAAGGAAGTATCAAGAAGGAAGTTTGAGTCCGTATTGACTTTGAAATTCCTGAGAAATTCAAACCTTTAATTAATATCTTTTGAAAAAAATTGACCATACTATTTTTATTTAATATCTAAAAAAACCTCACCCCAACCCTCTCCAAAGGAGAGGGAGCCGAAGCTGGAAAAACTTAATTCTAACTACTTAATACTTTCTTTCTTCTTCTCCGGTGGTGCAACAAAACTCGTTTCGCTTTTCCCTAAATCTTTCGAAGTGGCTACTGCAATTCCTCTTTGTTCAGCTTTGTTAACGGCACAATAAAAATGATATACCACTCCGTCGTGTTTTACTACAAATGATTTGTGGGCAAACATATCATCATAGGGTTCTGATGACTGAATTAAATTGTCACCTTTCCAGTCATTCCAGTGAATTAAATCATTCGAAACAGCAAAACGATTGAATGCACCTTGATCCCAACCCGTCCAAAAAGCTCCAAAATAGAACATCACCCAGGTATCATTCACTCTTTGAATAAAAGCATCGCCTGTAATTCCTTTATGGTTGTTTAATACCGGATTTTTACCGAAACGTTTCCATGTTTTCATGTCGTTAGAAACTGCCATTCCAATTCGTTCTGCACCTTTAGCAGGATTTAAACTATCGCCACGGGCATTGTAATACATGATAAAATTATGCCCGGTCAATTTATCTTTATCGCGAATCACACTGTTTTTGTACATCGTACTGTTGTCCCACCAGCTTACATCTTTATCTTTTGGCGTTAAAACAGGTTTCGGTAAACGTTCAAATTCGTGTGCTTTTGTTGGAGATTGTTTCGTATAAGCCATTCCGATGGATAAAACTCCGGCTTCATATCCGGTGGTATTTCCACCAAAATAACTCATCCAGTATTTACCATCGTATTTATTCCATTTGTAGCTTCCACCCCAGGTTGGGTCTTGTAATGAAATATAACCTGCTTTTTGATTGACATCCCATTCTGATTCATTTTTAGAAAATGACATTACTTTCCCCAGATGTTTCCAATGCAATAAATCATCACTTTCAGCCAACCAGGTCTCATAACCTCTTCCATCATAAATCAAATAAGTCATGAACCATTTGCCGTCTTTTCTAAAAACAGAAGGACAGTCCATTTTATAAGAGTTATCCGTTGGCACCATTACTAAACCGTATTTATAAGGTGTTTTGATTTCGTTATAAATCTCTTGCATTACATTCTCTGTAATTTCTCTTTTCTTCAATTTAGGAGAACAAGAAATTGCAAATGCTCCAATTAACAGCGTGGCAAAAAATGGAACTATTTTTATATTTTTCATTTAGTAATTATTATCTTTTGAAGTTACCTGATTGTCCGATTGGTATTCGAACAAAAAGAAAATCCTATAACTTTAATGCTAATTAACAAAGTTATCCAAAACCTACAACGATTTAGTATAAGATTTTCTCGAAATACTATAGCATATTATCATTCTAAAAATTAGCTTTTTTAAAGCTATCTTATTTTAATTGAAGCCTTAACAAATCTTATAGTAAAAGTCTGAATAAGATAAAATACTACCATAATCAGACTTTAAACTCTTAAATTATTCATTGAATGCTTCTAATCTCGATTTAAGTACGTCTTGATTCAGCTTTAGTTTTACCATTCCTGTAGGATGGAATCTTTTATTTAAATCAATTGTATTGTAAATAACCGTGTACACATCATTTCCTTCGGGAATTAGGCACAATGGAGTACGCATAATATCCCACCATTTTCCAACTTTCGTCTCTATTGGCCAATAACGGGCTTCAGACCAGTTTATACCATCTTTAGACAGCGAATAACCCATCATATTAGGCAAATGATGTCCCCAACCGTCTGGCCCTCCATCAAAAATAGCGATGTACAAACCATTTGGAAGTTGGCTCACAATAGGGTTTTCGACAAATAAAGGATGTATTGATTTTATGGGTTCCAAACCTTTATTTAATCTTGTCCAGGGACCTTCTAAACTATTGGATTCTGCCAAAGCCACAAACCAGCCTTTTCCTGAATTTTTAGGATAATCAGCCCAAGATTCGAATGGATAAGCTCCGCTGTAAAATCCAAACCATTTTTCGCCCACCTGATACGGGAAAAAAGAAGCCACTCCCTGACGTCCTTCCCAAGGTTGAGAATCCAATCCTGGTTCCATAATAATACCCATGTCTTTATAAGGACCGCCAATTCCGTTGATCCCTTCTACAGTCGATTCGCATCTCCAAATTCTTCCAAAAGAATGATTCGGCTGAATTTCTTTGTGAACCGTGTAAGCCAAATAATAACCGTACCATTTATTTGCTTTTTTATTGAAAACTGGCATATAAGACCAAATTGCACCACGACGATCGTTCATCGGGTTATCATCTTCCGTTAGCGCATACGTTCCGCTGGCTTGGTAAATAGTTGATTGGCGTTTCCAATTGATTGCATCTTTACTCGTCCAGTGTCCAATTTTAGTTTTTACACGATCGTAATAATAATCAACACCTATTTCGCCTGCTCTTTCTGTTGGAAACATATGATAGGTATCGCCTACTTTTACCACACGACCGCCTTCAAAACCACCTTGAATTCCTTCGGTTCCCGGAAAACCTTCATCGATTACTGGCTTAGTTTCGCCGCCAATAATTTCGAACAAAGGTTTCTCATCTGAAAATCCTTCTACGATAAACGTTGGATTCCACAGTTTTCCATCAGGAAATTCGGCATTTCTGGAAACCAAATTCTGGTTGCTTTTTACCGCTCCTAAGACAACAAATAATCCTTTTGCGTTAGGCAAAATAGTTTGTGTTTCTTTAGAATACGAAATCGCATAAACATTTACTGGAGGCAAACCTGTTACTGTCACTCCGTTTTCAAGAACTAATTTAGCGTTATCAGCCGCCGAAAATTGAAAATAGTCTTTGTTATCTTGTTCCTGAAAAGTACCAATAAGCAACTGCACATTCTCCTTGAATTTTAGTTTCAAAGGCGCATTCGTTCCATTTTTATATTGATCCAAAGGAAGCGTTACTCCTGTAAGTTCTTCTAATTCTGGTGCCAACCGAACGATATTGTTTTTACTATTCGAAAAAACATGCGCATATTGACTGGTTTTAAAAGTCTTATAATTGGATTTCATCACTTCGAAAGAAGCAGCCTGCCAATTGTTTTTTTGGGCCTGAACGGTAAATTGAAAGCACATCAAAAACAACAATACAGAAGTTATTGTTAAAGGATTAAATTGGTGTTTTATTTTATTTAGAAACATTGATTCTTTTATTTAAAATTTGAGCAACTAATGAGATTGCTTCGTTCCTCGCAATGACAAACTTAAATTGCTTTATAACTTATTTTGTACTCCACATTCGGTTTTACCGTCAATTGATATTTGTTTTTAGCCAATTCTGTAATCGTTCCCGAATTGGTTTTTGGCTTGTTCTTACTTTCAATAATCAATTTTCCTTCGCCTTCCCCTGCTTTTACTTTGATTTCTGATTTGCTTACATACAATACCACTTCACCTTTTGGTGTTGGTACCTTTCCTTCCATCCATTGCAATCCGCCTAAATTCGGTTTGATTTCATATTCAGCATAACCCGGAGCGGTTGGTTTTACACCTAAATAATATTTCCCTAATAAGTAAATCGGACTTGCTCCCCAGGCATGACAAAGACTTTTTCCATAAGGACGACCATACATCGTTAAATGCTCTGTTCCTTTTTTACTTGGATTGTATTCTTCCCAGAAAGAGGTTGCGCCTTCTTTTAGCATTCCTCCCCAATAGTCTTTCATTTCTTTCAGCACATAATCCTGTTCGCCCATAGCACACAACGCTTCCAACTCATAAAAACGCATATAGGGTGTTGTGATTTGAAGAACATCTTTATTCAGCAGCACCTTATTTTTTACACTTTGTTTTTGTTCTTCATTAAAATAATTGAAAAATATACCGAACATATTAGCGTATCTGGTTACAATATCTTGCATTACGCCATCGATACGCTGGTGCTTCATGACATTTTGTTTCTTGTCCCAAAACACATCAAATAATTTTGTTTTTAAATCATCTGCTAGTTTTTTATACTCTTTCTGGTCATCCTTTTCACCTGCAATTTCAGCACTAACTACCATAGCTTCTAAACTTCTGGCTAAAAGCATTTGCTCAAAACTAACCTCGCCTGTTTTTGGTAATCCGTTTGCCCAATCAATAAAAACCCAATCGCCTTCTAAGGGTTCCAAAAATCCATTTTTGTTTCTTCTTTCTAAACAGAATTCCATCAATGATTTCATTCGTGGATAAAAAGTTTTGATAAATTTGGTATCGCCCGTGTGTAAATAATAATCGTAAACCCCCACAAACCAATACAACGAATAATCCATTATGATATTTATATGAGCCGTCACAGGTTCTTTACCACGAAGCGCCAACATAGTTCTTTCTACAGAAGGCGAATCAAAGAATAGATAATAATTCATTAAATAACTTTGATAAGCATCGCCAGACCAAACCCAACGGTCGCGTTTAATCCCGTCTATAAAAAATTCGCGAGATGTTAAATGCATGGTGTAAGCCGATACATCCCAAATTTGATTCAATTGTTGGTCTGAAGATTTGAATGCCCCACGATAATCTAATGGCAAATATTCATACAACATCGAAATAGAATCATACTTTACAGTTGGATCAGCTTGTACCTGAACATATCGGAAAGCTTTTGACCCATCATGTGTGTAAGTTTCAGGCTGGTTTCCATCAAAAGATAAATCGTCTAGTGTTTCACATCTGGCAGTATCCAAAGCTTCCTCACGAGATTCACCATAATAAAGTGCTAGTTTACCTTTTCCTTTTAAACCGTGAATTTTGATATAACCAAAAGTTTCTTTACCAAAATCTACCAACTGACCAGCTCCTATTTTTTCTGTTTTTTTGGCGTTCCAGGGTGTCGTTGTTAGTTTAAACTCAGAAGGTTTATTCTCTGGTGAATCAAAGTTCCAGGAACCAACAGGCACCCATGGAGTACCTGATTGTTGTGCTTTTCCATTTTCATCAATCCAAAGTTTATCTTCATTAGTCACCTTCCAGGACGCATCCGATTTAACATACTTGCCACTAATATAAATAGCTGGCAACACTTCCTGATTGTATACTTTAAATGAAATTTTGTGTTTCCCGGCAGGAATTTTTATTGATTTTGGTTGTCCGTAAACCTGAATACCATCTAGAAGTAATTGAAAAGGTCCTTCTGAGTAGATTTTTACCTCGTCTGGTTCTGGAATTTCTACTTCTGTTTGAAAAGTTACCAAAGCATAAGGACTGTAATATTGCCAAAGCGGTGGAAATACCGCTTCGCGCTCTGTACGCCTTACCTGCATTTTATTGCTTAACCAAACTTCGAAATCTCCGGGATACCAAATCCAGGTCGCTTTGCTTTCTTTTGATTTTTCTTGTGCAAAACCTGAAAAACCTTGGAACAAAAATCCAATTGCAAAAACTAAAACCAATATTTTTTTTGCTGAAAAAGCTATTTTTTTCATATTCAATTTAATTTTAATGCCCATTAAAAATAACATAAAGTGCTATCATAACTAAAGTCAGGATAACCCATAATATCTTAACCTGTTTGTCGGGTTTAGCCGCAGGATTGATTCGTAATAAGGTTTGATGATCTTTTTGGCCTGCTTTATCCGTAATGGTAATGAGGTAAGTCATTATCGAAAGTCCCACAAAAATGTAGAATGACAAAAGCAGGAAATGAGGCCAATTGTAAATTTTATTTGGAAAAACCCACAAATATAAAACACCCGTTCCTAAACTGATAACAGTTCCAAGAGTCAACACCAAATTAGCCGCTCTTGTGGTGGTTTTATTCCAAAGCACACCAAATAAAAACACAACTGACATTGGCGGAGCAATAAACCCTAAAACCGATTGAAAAATATCAAAAAGATTCAGGCCTTTGATACTATCAATGGCTAATGTGATTAAAATAGATAACAAGGAACCGAATAAAGTAACTAATCTTCCTATTTTAACAATCTCTTTGTTTGTAGCATTTGGCTTGTGATTTTTTACATAAACGTCCATTGTAAACACGGTACTTAAGGAATTCAATGCCGACCCAATTGTACTGATTAAAGCTGCAATCAATACTACAATAATCAGTCCTCTTAATCCCGCAGGAAACAATTGCGTTACCATCGTCATATACGCTTCATCTGGATTTTTTAAATTTGGAAACAAAACAAAACACACAATTCCTGGTAAAATAAACAAAGGCACATCTAATATTTTCAACCAACCGATAAAGTTAGCTCCCAATTGTCCTTGTTTTAAATTTTTGGCTCCTAAAATAGATTGCACCATCGATTGATCGGTACACCAAAACCAAACTCCCATGATAGGGTAACCCAATAAAATAGCCAACCAAGGATAATTTTGATCATCTGCTGGTAGTAATAAATTCCAATAGGAACCCGGAGTACTATTATAAATATGTTCTAGTCCGCCTGCTTTATTGACACCCATGACAACCAACAAAAGTGAAACCGCAATAAGCAATAACATTTGGAAAACATTAGTATAAGCAATCGCTTTCAAACCTCCTGCTGCCGCAAAAAAACCAGAAAGAACTACCATGATAATTACCGAAAGATACATTGGCATGTCTAATAATTGTTTTACCAAAATACCGCCAGCAAATAAGGTTAACGACAACCAGGAAATCAAAATCGTGATTAAAGTGTACCAAGCCAGAATATTTCGGGTAGAATCGCCAAAGCGTTTTCCCATAAATTCCGGTAAAGTCAATACTTTAGCCCCCAAATATCTTGGTGAGAAAACCACCGCTAAAAGCAGAATAAAAATAAAAGCATACCAGGCAAAGTTTCCCGCAACAATACCAGTTGTAAAACCAACACTTGCTGAAGCAATCAGCATCGACGGCCCTACGTTAGTTCCCCACATATTCAAACCGATACTTCCCCAGCCTAAAGTGTTTCCAGCCAAAAAAATACTCTCATCTTCTGATTTTTTATTCTTTACAAAAGAAATATAATAACCAAAGGCAATTAACACCAGAAGATAACCAATAACTACGGCATAATCTATGGGTTCTAAAAAACTACTGATTTTACTCATTTCGTATTGGTTTTATAATTCAATCTCAAATTCAGCCAAAACATCAGCAATTTTTACTGGCATTCCGGTTTGTAATGTTTTATCCATCGCTTGCAATAAAGCTACAGTTCCTATTCCTTCTTTCATATCTGGATAAGCTGTAAAACCCTGCTCAATACTATCTGCAAAATATTCTAAATAGTTTTGGTATTCCCCACCATGATGACTTTGTCCTTCAAAACGGAAATAATATTTTAAAGTCGCATCGCCCCAGTGAATGATTTTTTCTTCACCTTCTTTATCAGTAACAGCATAACGCAATTCGTGATAATCTGCTTGGCTTGCTCCTTCAGTTCCTCTCAAAATAACGCTCATTCCGCTATCTCTTTTGGTTGGCTGCGTTGGCGAAGTATAGACTCCACTTACTCTGGCAATTCGTCCATCAGTTGCTTTGAAAATAAAATGCATCGTATCTTCATTTTTCAAACCTGCTGTTTTTCCGTTGCTGCTTATCATTCCGTAACCCATTACTTCTTCGATATTGGGTAAATACCATCTGATAAAATCCACAGGATGACTCAATCCTCCGTACAACCATTTGAATGATTGTAATAAAGACCATTCTTTTTTCAAAAACCAACGGTGATCCGCATGATAATGCGATTCTATTGTAATCAAATCACCGATAATTCCTGCTTCAAAATCTTTTCTTTGTCTTTTAGCCGGTTCAAAAAATCGTGAACTTTGACCTATAAATACTTTTTTATCTGTTTTCTCACTCAGTTCCAATAATTCTTTAGCATCCGAAAGATCATCAATAAAAGGTTTGGTACAAACTACGTGTTTTCCATGCAATAAGGCTTGTTTTACATGTTCAGCATGCAAATGATCTGGTGTATAAATCGCAATGATATCAATAGCTTCGTCTTTTAATAAATCATCGTAATTGGTAGTATAAGAATGAAAATCAAATTCTTTGGCTCTTTGCTGGCACAATTCTTCATTTCTATCACAAACTTTTACCAACTCTACTTTGCTGCTTTCTAGAGCGGCTGACATAGTACTGCGCCCTTCTCCAAGACCTAAAATGGCTATTTTTAACATTGATTTTTGTTTAATTTTTTATTATCTGAGGACGGATTAAAATCCATCCCTACAATATCACCGAGCCTACGGCTCTTTATAATGATTCTCTTTACTCTATTTTCTTTATTCTTTTCTCTGCTAAATCTTCTTCAAAAACATCCAAGTTTCTCCTTGTTTTGCATCTTCAATACCTGTTTGGTATTTTTTCATCAATGCATTCCATTCGTCCACACGAGGATTATTTTTAGTTGTTTTTGGATTTAGTTTGTCTAAATCTTCTCCTTTTGGAATACTAATGACTAACATTAACTGTCTTCCGTTTTTGAATACTTGCAATTGTTGGAAATCGGCATTACAGAAACCTTTAGCAATTTCTGGCCATTTTTCAAACTGAGTTGTGTGATAATCCACATACTCTTTTTGCATTTTTTCATCTTCCACTAAATTAGCGGTCAACAAAATATTTTCCCATTCTGATGCGGGTTTAGAATCCTTACATCTTTCAAAATTTTGAAAATCATAAATTGGATTTTCATAGATTTTGATTTGTAATTCAGGAAAAGCCAATGCCAGTTTCCTTTTTGTTCTTTCTGGCTGATTCATCAAACCATAAATCACCAAATGATTTTCCCATTGGTACAATTCTTCGCCTACAATTCGGAAACCTTTTATCGTCGATTTGATTTTTTCGATATCAAAATGCTGACCGATTAATTCTATCGCTACCGATTTTGGCATTTCTTGTAATCCCCACGCCTCATCAACAACTACTTCTTTTTTCAAATTTGCAAAAGGTGCACGAATTCCAGCATTTTCTTTGATTGTAGTGCTTACAAACTGGTTGTTATCCTGCCAAATATTCCCTTTCGGCCCATTGTTGTTTTTTAGGATTTTCTGAATCGGAATCCAGTTGTTTTTAATCGTAAAGCCCTGACTTCCTTCATCGGTATACAAATACAACCACAAAAACGGATCGTGAGCATACGGACTGTTGTACACTTTATCAATATAATTTTCTTCTATTCGGCTGTCTGGCTGTGATGAAAGCGTGTAAATTCCAGCCACATCGTGCAAATGTTTCGCATAATGATGGATTTTATTTGCCAATATTTTATTGTTTTGCATCACATTTTCGGTGTGTGTCCAACCCCAACCCATCGAAATTCCGCTGTAGGCAACATCTGAAATTTCGTTGTGTTTGATGGTCAGATTCTTCACAAAACCAGCGGCAATCCCTAAACATCCCCAATCTTCATTGGCAACATTAGTAATCAAATTATCGGCAATTAATTCATTCGAACAAACTTCTCTTTCGTCTCTTACATTTAATGGCAAATGCGCTTCGAAAGCTTCTTCAGAAAAAACGCCCAGATTGATTCCGTTTCCACCAATATCTTTAAAAAGATTTCCTTGTACTTTGTTGTTATTTGTTCCTTTATGCAAATCTAATCCTGTAGAAGACAAATGCTCAAAGCTACAAGATTCAAATACGGTGTTGTTAGCAAAATTCACTTCCACAGCTGCTCTGGGTCTTCCCACCCAAGCCTGATTTTCTAAAGTAGCCTGATTAGGAGTTCCCGGAATTTTCAATTTGTAAGCGTCCAGCAAATACAATCCTGCCTGCAACGGAACATGACCTTGCTGAGAAGGACGAAGCCAATTGCTATACTGAAACGAAATTCCTTTAAACTTTACATCGTGTACTGGAGAATCAATAGTTCCTTTTATTTCTACCAAGTTTTCTAAAACCGGCACAGTTACTTTAGCAGAAGCCATATTTTCTCCTGCTCTTGGAATGTAATAAATCTTTCTATTTTTTCTATCCAAATACCATTCGCCAGCTTCATTTAGCATTGACATTCCATTGTTTAAAAAGAATGCAGAGTTTCCGTTATTTTTTGAAATCCAAGGTGCTGGCCAGGGATGCTCACTTTGAACACGGCTTTCTGGTTTTTCAAATGAAAGTCGGGCGCTGTCCTTTTTAACTTCGATATTTTTGATACGCAAGTTGGCAATTGCCCACCATTGTACAATGAACATTTCCATTCCTGGCTCAAATTGAATAGACTTGTCTTTGAAAGGAATCCAGCAAGTTTCAGTTTCCTTGTCCCAAGACAAAATTCTTTCCATGGTAGTTCCAGCCGTACTTTTAGCTCGTACTGCTTTTACATCATTTACCCAAAGTTGGCGGTAATTGATTAATTCGCCCGCTATTTCTGGTGCATCAGCAACCCAAACCGTTCCTTTTTTTAATCCGTTTATGGAAGTAGTGGTTTTTTTCCAATTTTTAATTTCAATTCCGCCATTAAAAATCGGTTTTGCATTGGCATCCGCTTCAATAATTGTTGGGCTATCGGCTGTTCCAGAATCTTCTGGCCTTACAAACAAAGGCTCATCAAAATAATACGTTCCGTCTTTTATGATAATATGAATTCCTCCTTTTATCGAAGCATCTTTCAAGCGACGCAATTCTCTGGCTTTTCTCAATGCCATGTGCACCGTTGCTAAAGGACTTGTTTTTGTACCTTCATTGGTATCTTTTCCATTTGTGGCTACCCAAATATCAGCAGCTTGCATAGAAAATACGGCAAAAAACATTAGAAGAAAGGTGAATAAACTATTTCGATTTTTTAGAAACATACTATTATTTTTAATTATAATTGAATTCTGACTTAGACCAATTTGTAATCGCATTTATCATCTGTAAAATAAAAATGTAAACGTTATTATTTTTAAACTTAAAAAAAAGCCTGTCGACTCTAATGCACTTGAAATAAATAAATTGGGTTGGGCAAGATACCCATTTTTATTCAAAAAAAATCATATTTTTAAACAACGGTCGATTTTATAAAAACCTTTGTTATTTCAATAAATAAATTTAATAATTATCTTTATACCAATTTAATACAAAATAATTTATGAATTCTTTTTTATTACCAAAAACCTTAAGAGAGAAAGATGAGCATGGTAATTATGGTGTTTGGTGGCACGAAAACAATCCAGGACCATTAAAAAAACTCCCTTTTATCAGTCAGTTTGGTAGTATGAAATTCTCCAAAGTTCGTATTGACGACACCATGCGTCCGCATTTGAATGATGGAATTGAGATTCATTATGTCAACAGCGGAAAATACGATTGGGTAATTGAAGGCAAAGAAATCGAATTACTTCCCGAAAATTTATCGGTTACGGCGCCCTGGCATGAAAACGGAAGTATTTCGGGAATTATGGACATTGGTCAAATCAACTGGATCATTATTAAGCCTTTTGAATTTTCAAAAAATACCGCTTTGGACTTAGGCAATTGGAGTAAATTATCTAAAAATTTTCAGCAAAATCTAGGCGAAATGATTGGCGATGCCAATAATGCCGTACTCGAAAAAGCTAAGAATTTTAAAAAATATTTTGACGAATTACGAAATGAATTGGCGTTTCAGGAAGAAGGTTTCGAGATAAAAGTTCAAAATATTCTGGAGAATCTCTTCATCGATTTGCACCGCCAACTTTCGAATAAAATTCAAAAAAATCAGGAAGGAGACAGTTTTATTGAAAAACTAACACAATTACTTCAAAGTGATTTGACTAAAAAATGGCATATTGAAGACCTGGCAACGGCTTTTAATATGGGAAAAACCAAATTTACTTATGAAGTAAAAAAACTTACCGGATTTCCGCCCAACAGTTTTATTATTAGTTTAAAACTCGAAAAAGCGATTCAGTTGATTCAAAACAAAAAAAACAGTAACATGTCTGAAATTGCTTTTGTCTGCGGATTTTCGTCATTGCAGCATTTTACCTCTACTTTTTCGCAACGCAACGGGATTAGCCCGAGAAAATTCCAGATTCAACAACAGAAAAAAAGGAAATAATAGTCCAAAAAAAAGCCCATTCTTACGAACAGGCTTTAAATCTTATAATGATTCCACCAGCAACCAGGCTTCTGGATTTTCTGATTCCCGAACTTCATTTTTAACTTTTTGAGCTTCGGCATAAGTAGCAAAACTTCCGTAAAGCACAGGATAAAGACCGTGTTTATTAGCCTCTAATCTTCTGGCTTTATAACCCATTTTAGATAATTTTTTTAAAACTTCTTCTGCATTATTCTCATCTCTAAAAGCACCAGCTACCACATGATATGGCATTTTTTGCTCTTTATTCGCTTTTACCGAAAGCGTTACGGGAGCCATTGGACTTTTAATAAAAAAAGTAGCTTCCTGAATTTTGTTTTCTACTTGTTTTTGTACCGCTTGTTCAACCAAAACTCTTTGCGTAGCCATTTGGTTTTGATAAACCGGATAACCCACACTGCCTAACAATCCTAATCCAATAACAAAAACAGCAGCATATTTTAAATAAGAACGACCGTTTCTTTCTTCGGTAACCAAAGAAATTACTGGAGTTTCCTCGCTAATTTCTTCTTTTTCTTCAAAAGATTCTCTTTTAACAGCTGGAGCAATAAAAGAAGCCAAGCCAAAAGAACTAGTCAAATAATTTTTTTGTTCCGTTGGTGTAAAGATTAAATTATCAGTAGCATTCAATGCAAAACTACCTACATTTTTAATTGTCAACGCTCTGTTTGTTTCCAATTCTTTTTTCCAGTTCAAAACTTCAAATTGAATAGCGCTAATGGCATATTCATAAGATGTTTTCTCTGTTCTGGCAATATGATTGGCTAATAAACCATCATTATTTTTAATGTTGGTATTAAAAGAAATCTGTTTTTTAGGAGGAAAAAAAGAATTTGCGCTTTCAACCCATTGAGCCGATTGAATTTCAGTCAAAAAAGCACCGAAACCAGGAACGGTAACACATTGATAACGATATAAAAGTTGGCCTATGTAGTGTTCTATATTCATGTTTACAAAGTTATACAATGAAAATAGTTATCAAAATTTTATTCACAATTTTTATCAACAATCTGACCGAAAATTTATACATTTCAACTTCAAATATTTAGCATGACAACATCCGATTTATTTTACATATTAGCTTTGCAAAGAGTTGAAGGCGTAGGCGACATTATGGCGAAAAAACTAATCAGCCATTGCGGCTCTGCAGAGGCTGTGTTTAAAACCAAAACCAACCAACTTGCAGCTATTGACGGCGTAGGCAGTATATTACTGAAAAACCTAAAAGACCAAAGCATATTTGACAAAGCCAATAAAGAATTGGAATTCATCCAAGCAAATAAGATTAACGTCTCTTATTTTCAAGACGAAAATTATCCGGACAAACTCAAACATTGTTTTGATGCTCCTGTATTATTGTTTACATCAGGAAATATCGATTTAAAAAACAGAAAGATAATTAGCATTGTAGGAACACGACAAATTACTTCGTACGGAACTGAATTTTGCAAAAAATTAATCGAAGATATAGTTCCACTTGATCCAATCATCGTTAGCGGTTTTGCTTACGGAGTAGATATTGTGGCGCATCAACTAGCTATGGAAAACAATTTACAAACCATTGGCGTTTTGGCTCATGGTTTAAACCAAATCTACCCTAAAAACCACAAGAAATACATGGCTAAGATGGAACAAAATGGCGGTTTTATGACCGAGTTTTGGAGTTCGACTAATCCTGACAAAGAAAATTTTGTGAAAAGAAATCGGATTGTAGCGGGTATTGCCGAAGCCACCATTGTCATCGAATCGGCTGACAGAGGCGGTTCTTTAATTACGGCTAATATGGCTAATGATTACAACCGCGATGTTTTTGCCGTTCCAGGTCGCACCACTGACAAATACAGCGCAGGTTGCAACAATCTCATTAAAACCCAAAAAGCAAATGTACTCACCAGTGCCGCCGATTTGATTTATATGCTCAATTGGGACATTAAAGAAGAAACTAAGGGCGTACAAAAACAATTGTTCGTTACCCTAGATTCTGACGAACAAAAAATCTACGATTACCTCTTAAAAACAGGAAAAGAATTAATGGATATTATTGCTTTGGAATGCGAGTTTCCTATTTATCGAATCTCGGCATTATTATTAAACATGGAACTTAAAGGTGTAATTAGACCTTTACCAGGGAAATTGTTTGAAGCGATATAAAAACAGAAAGCGATACTAAAAATAGTACCGCTTTCTTTATTTGAAATAAAATGAAACTTATTCCATTAAAGTAATTTTTCGCTCAACAGAAGTATTTTCTCCAGAAACAGCTTTTCCGTCAGCATCCATAAGAGTTAATTTTATGGTATTTTCACCCATTGGAAGCCCTGTAATTTGATAAGGTCTCCATTCGTCCAACATAAAATCCTGACCATTTATATTCGCTTGTACTTTATAACCATCTTTAGCTAAAGTTGTATTTACAACAAAAAAGTCTAACAAAACTGCTTTAATGTCAGCACCTTTATATTCGCCTTTTGGACGGCTATAAAACAACATTGGTTCTTTAGGTTCAGCTAATTTTTCGTAAGCTCCTTTATCATTAATTTTAAAATGCTCCACTACAAACGCATCTTTATCTTTTAAAGATTCATGGTAAGAACGTGATAAGAAAGACAATAAATAATGTTCGCTTCCTTTCTCTAATTTCACTTCATGTTCCGGTTTGTACAATGCCGAATAAGGTTTATTGTCCAAAATAAAATGAATGTGTTGCCCTTGACCAGAATTTGCCATGTGTTCCGCATGATGACCTTCAGTATGTTGGGTTAATTCAAAATTAGCAACTTTATAATTAATTTTAAAAGTTACTGAATCAGCGTCAGCAGCAGTTGCTGTTTCAGAAGTAACAGTTAGTTTAGCACCAGGAAACATTTTAGAATCTTCAATTGGAGTAACCGCAATTTCTGATTTTGCAGGCATTTCTACAGCTGAATCTTCTGTAGTTTTATCCGTTTTGTCTTTACAAGAGGTCATTGTTGCCAAAGCTAAAGCCAAAAGTCCCAAAGACGATAGATGTATTTTTTTCATAATAATATTTTTTATTGCATTATTTCCTATAAAATTATACAATAGATTCGGCCTAAAAGAAATGTGTCTATTAAAATTTTCTTAAAAAATCGTAATAGACACATTTCTTTGAAATTGTAGTTCACAAAATATTTTATAAAAACCCAAGTTTTGTACGTACTCTTTTTAAGACACCATTAGCTACTGCCGAAGCTTTTTCAGCACCTATTTTCAATAAAGCATCTACTTCTTCTAAATTATTGATGTAATAATGGTATTTCTCTCTTTCTGTTTTGAAAATTTCACAGATTAATTCGAATAAAGCTTGCTTGGCATGACCATAACCATAATTTCCACCTAAATAATTAGCCCTCATGGTTGAAATTTGCTCTTCATTGGCTAACAAAGAATAAATTGCAAAAGCATTGCAAGCATCTGGATTCTTTGGGTCTTCAAGTGGTGTACTATCGGTTTCGATGCTCATTACTTGCTTGCGCAACGCTTTATCTTCTAAGAAAATATTAATGATATTATTCGCTGATTTACTCATTTTTCCGCCATTGGTTCCCGGAATCAACATACTATCATCCTGAATTTTAGCTTCTGGAAGCACAAAGGTTTCTCCCAACTGATGATTGAAACGAGAAGCAACATCACGAGTAATCTCTAAATGTTGCAACTGGTCTTTGCCCACAGGAACAAATTCGGCATCATACAATAAAATATCAGCAGCCATCAACATGGGGTACGAAAACAAACCAGCATTCACATCGTCTAATCTGTCTGCTTTGTCTTTGAAAGAATGCGCCAAAGTCAATCTTTGAAACGGAAAAAAACAACTCAAATACCAAGATAATTCGGCTGTTTGTGGCACATCCGACTGTCTATAGAAAACTACTTTGTTTACATCTAATCCAAACGCAAGCCAGGCTGCCGCAACACTATACGTATTATTTCTTAAGGTTTCTCCGTTTTTTATTTGGGTAACCGAATGCAAATCGGCAATAAAAAGAAAAGATTCGTTTTCAGAATTATTAGATAATTGTATCGCTGGAATAATTGCTCCAAGTAAGTTTCCTAAATGTGGAGTTCCTGTACTTTGAACTCCGGTAAGTATTTTTGCCATGCTGTTTTTTTCTTGAACGCAAAGTTCGCAAAGTTTTTTATTTTTTACCGCAAATTCGCAAATTTTAAAAATTTAGTTAAGATGAATCTTTTTGATCTATTTTTTTTAAACATAAAAGTCATTTAAGTTTAAACTAATTCTTTAAAAAAACAAAAGAGAAGTAACTTAAATGAACTTACAGTACATATAAGCTTTAAAACTCAAAATAAAATAGCTTAAATGACTTATATGGTTTAAAACATTATTTTTTTTATATAAATGATACCATTTGATTCCTTATTTTTGAACACATGAAAGGCATAAAAATAATTTTCTGGACACTTTGGCGCATTTGGTTTTACATCCTAATGGCGATACCAATTTTAATTATGTTTCCGTTTTTAGTACTTTCGATTCTTTCCGAAAAAGGCTATCCTTACTTTTTTATTATGGCTCGAATATGGGCCAAATTCATTCTATTTGGAATGGGATTTCGTTATAAAGTAGAGAGCGAACAAACTGTTGAAGAAGATAAAAGTTATATGATTGTGGCAAACCACACTTCGATGATGGATATTATGCTAATGCTTGCCATTATTAAAAATCCTTTTGTTTTTGTGGGCAAACAAGAACTGGCCAAAATTCCAGTGTTTGGATTTTTCTATAAAAGAACATGTATTTTAGTTGATCGAAGCAATTCTAAAAGCCGAATGGCTGTTTTTACAAAAGCGCAAAAAAGAATTCAACGTGGTCTTAGTGTTTGTATTTTTCCCGAAGGCGGCGTTCCAAGCGACGAATCCATTCTTTTGGATCATTTTAAAGAAGGTGCTTTTAAATTAGCCATTCAACATCAAATTCCTATTTTACCCATCAGTTTTGCAGATAATAAAGAACGTTTTCCTTATACTTTTTTTGCTGGAAGCCCAGGAATTATGCGTGTAAAAATTCATAAACAGGTGGAAACCTTTGGTAAAGATGAAACGAATCGGAAAGAAATTCGAGAAGAAATAAGAAATACTATTTTCACTCAGTTAATAGCTTTTGAAACTGAAAAAAACGTGGAAACCGCTTAAAACAAAAAAATCACCCTAATAAAGGTGATTTTTTTATAATTTAAAACTTGGAGAATCTTATTCCGTTACAGTAATTTCTACTTCATCAAATATATCTATCTCTTTGCTTGCATCATCTGGATCTGGGCCTTTACCTTTATAGAATTTAAAGGTATAAGTTCCTGCCGTTGTTGGCATAAAATTAAAAGAAACTTCAGATTCTGGAGGCAGTACTTCCGAGCAAGTTTCACCATCTTTTACATCAGCATAAATAGCTACAGTTCTCTCATTGTTTTCTGAATAATAATATATTCCTCTGTAATTATAGCAAACTGTAGGTTTTTGATATTTTAACTCTATTTCATGTGAATCTCCTACACTAAAAGTTTCAGGTAAGACGTAACTTTCAATTGGCAAAATATAATTAGTGTATCGATCTGGTTCATCAACACTACAACTTAATAAGGTAGTCATCAAGACTAAAAATAAGGCTATTTTTTTCATTTTTTTTGAATTTATAAATTAACAATTTTTCATTGGTTCTTTTATAAAGACAGCGAAGAATAAAAAAGGTTGCTTTTAGAAGCTATTTTTTTCAAAAAAAATTCCGTCCTGATTCTTTTTTGAACAAAAAAATGCCCGACAATTGCCGAGCATTTTAAATATTTTTAAAAATCAAATCAATTAGTTTTCAGCCAATTCTTTAATTCTAGCTTTGATTTTTTCTTCTAATTCGTCTGCTAATTCAGGATTGTCTTTAATCAAAGATTTTACAGCATCACGACCCTGACCTAATTTGGTTTCACCATAACTAAACCATGATCCTGATTTTTTTACAATTTCGAATTCTACTGCTAAATCCAGGATTTCGCCTGTTTTAGAAACTCCTTCGCCATACATAATATCAAACTCAGCAACTTTAAATGGTGGAGCAACTTTGTTTTTAACGATTTTAACTTTGGTTCTGTTTCCAATAACATTTTCGCCGTCTTTAATTTGAGTGGAACGACGAATATCTAAACGTACCGAAGCGTAAAATTTCAAAGCATTACCCCCTGTTGTAGTTTCTGGATTTCCAAACATCACTCCAATTTTTTCTCTCAACTGGTTGATGAAGAATACCGTACAATTGGTTTTACTAATTGTTCCTGTTAACTTTCTCAATGCTTGTGACATCAAACGTGCGTGAAGACCCATTTTAGAATCTCCCATTTCACCTTCAATCTCACTTTTTGGAGTCAAAGCAGCAACCGAGTCAATTACCACAATATCAATTGCTCCTGAACGAATCAAGTTTTCAGCAATTTCTAATGCTTGCTCTCCATTATCTGGTTGCGAAATAATTAAGTTTTCGATATCTACACCTAATTTTTCAGCATAATTTCTATCAAATGCGTGCTCTGCATCAATAAAAGCAGCAATTCCTCCTGCTTTTTGAGCTTCGGCAATAGCGTGAAGTGTTAAAGTAGTTTTTCCTGAAGATTCTGGTCCGTAGATTTCTATAATTCTTCCTTTTGGATATCCACCTACTCCTAATGCTAAATCAACACCTAAAGAACCTGAAGAAATAGTTTCTACTTCTACAATGGCCTTATCTCCCATTTTCATAACTGTCCCTTTTCCGTAGGTTTTATCCAGTTTATCAAGGGTAAGTTGTAACGCTTTTAATTTGGCTTCTTTCTCTGTACTCATCTTCTCTTTTAGCTTTTCTTTCATTAAATTAATATTGTTTCTATAGCGATTAGAAACTTATCCGAAGCGGTGCTTCTTCTAATTTCTATTACAAATCTTTTTTGTGTTTGTAAAAATACTTCTTTTTTTGATGCAAACTTTTTCGTTTAAAAAAATTTCGAACCAAAAAACAAAATCTTACACAAACAACGCTTTCAACTCTGTAGCTTCTTCGGGTTTCATTTTTCCAGCTAATACTAAACTCAGCTGTTTGCGTCTTAAAGCATCGTCATACCTGTGAATTTCAAGTTTCGTTTCGGGAATTATTTGAGGAACCTCAACTGGTTTTCCTGTTGCATCTACTGCCACAAAAGTATAAATAGCTTCATTCGCTTTAGTCCTTTCGCCAGATTCACGATCTTCCACCCAAACATCAATATAAATTTCCATTGAGGTTTTGAATGCTCGAGACACTTTTGCTTCAATAATAACAACACTTCCCAATGGAATTGATTTATTAAAAGCAACATGATTTACCGATGCTGTTACCGAAACTTGTCGCGAATGTCTTCCTGCCGAAATACTAGCCGCACGATCCATTCGAGCTAATAATTCGCCTCCAAAAAGATTATGCAAAGCATTTGTTTCACTTGGCAAAACCATATCAGTTAATATCGTTAAGGATTCAGATGGATGTTTTGGTGTCATAATGTAGTAATATAATTTTTTCACTTCGAAAACAAGAAGCCCTTAATTGATTTTTGAAATTGCAATTGGCATTGCCATTGAAATTAATTGATTTTTAATTCAACCAATACACCGCCATTACAGCAGGAATAAAATAGATAACAATGGTTCTGGCGCCGTCATAATCTTTAGCTAATCGCTGACCAAAAAGCATCATCAGTAACGTAATTGCCGAAAATACCGCTCCGTAAAACCCAAATAATCTTCCATTACTCACTAACAATTCGATACAACCAACAAAGCACAAAACGGTCGAAATCAATTCCATTATAATAAGATTAACTAGAGCTAATTTTACATGATTTTTCAATTTTGTCTTAGCAAAATGTTCTTTAAACCAATTTACATTGTCTTCCCAATAAAACAGTTTTTCGTAACTGGATTGCAAATAAGTAATCCCGAAAAACACCAGAATTAAAAATGAAGCTGGATTATTCATAATCTTTATTTTTTATGGATTAAACGTGTCAATTTGATAGACAAATCGGTTAAAATTATTTTAGCATTTCCATTGCGTTCTATATGATACATCGCATCCGAAAGTTCTTTGAAGATATCCTGAATATTATTGCCGTTTACAAATGGAGCAAAATTTTCTAATTTGAATTTATCCACTTTTGGTTCGAAATAAACTAAACCTGGCGTTTCATAATTGATTAGTAAAGCCTGACGAAACATTTCCATACAAAACTGCAAAAACTTCTTTTGTGCTTCTCTTCCTAAAGTGGCTATTTTTTCGCTCCAAAGGATCAAATCCTGAATGGCAGCGGCATCTTTTTTTGCTTTAAAAGCAGCACGAACCCAAGTCACAAACCATTGTTCAAACGGATGTTCTTCATCTTTATCTCTTAATAAATGCAAAGCAGCGTTGTAATTTCCTTGTGCCTGATGCGCTAATTTTGTGGCTAATTTTAAATCTATTTCTTCACGGGAAACCAAGGCATCGGCAATAACGGCTTCGCTCAATCCATTGAAATGTAAAATTTGGCAACGGGAACGAATGGTTTGCAGAATGTCTTCTTCATGTTCAGAAATCAGAATAAACACTGTTTTTTCAGGTGGTTCTTCGAGCAATTTCAAAAGTTTGTTGGAAGCAGCAATATTCAATTTGTCCGCCATCCAGACAATCATAATTTTATAACCGCCTTCATAAGCTTTTAAAGAAAGTGATTTCAGGATTTCCTGTGCATCATCAACTCTAATTTCTCCTTGTTTATTTTGCACACCTAAAACTGCGTACCAATCAAACAATCCACCATACGGGTTTTGGGTTACAAATTCTCTCCAATCGGCAATAAAGTCAATACTTTTAGGACTTTTCTTTACCTCATCAGTGGTAACCGTAGGATAAGCAAAATGCAAATCGGGATGTGATAATTTTTGGAATTTTATATTACAGGCATGATTTTCTCCATCATTTTCTCCATTTTGATTGCCACACAAAATGTATTGTGCATAAGCAATTGCCATGGCTAAAGTTCCGCTTCCTTCTGGCCCAACAAACAGTTGTGCATGCGGAATTCTGCCCAAATTAGCACTTCTAGTGAGATGGTTTTTAATGTGTTCTTGCCCTAAAATTTCAGAAAATTGCATAAAGCAAAGATAGCAGAAAATGGATAAGTCTAAAATTTTAGATTATAAAGTTTATCACTGATGAAACGGAACATTAGAAACTTTTAAGACTTCTATTTTCTGTGCAAATAAAGAAAACCTTATTGTGTTGATGTAAATAAATTTGGGATACTAAATTAAAAAAAAACTATTGGCTATTTTTCCATTGGAATTAATGAAACTGCAAAACCGCCTCTACGCAACAATTTTACATCCATAATCGTATTTTTATTTACTACTAAATTCTGAATATCAAAAACTTTATTATGCTTGCCATCAGCAATTAAAAGAGCTTGATAATTTGTTCCTTCAGTTAAAAAATCCAACTTAATTTTTTTAGTTACTTCTTTGCATTCAGAAGCACTAATTCCTCCAATGTACCAAGAATTGTCTTTTTGTCTTGCTATGGTTACATCCTGACCTGGATAACCGTCAATCAGTTTCGTATTATCCCAAATAGTAGGGACATTTTTCAAGAAGGTTTTAACCTCATCGGGCAAATTGTAATAGCCTTCTGGTCTGTCTGCCAAATGTTGCAAAGGAGATTCAAAAAGTACCGAAAGAGCTAACTCGTGTCCATAAGAAGTAATATGTGGATATTGAGAATTAGTAAAAGTTACCGGAGTATAATCCATTGCTCCCACTACATTTCGAGTAAAAGGTAAAATCGTATTGTGTTCTGGAGCAGTGTATGTAAATTCAGGAACGTTGTTGTACCACTCAGCACCACGAACGCCTTCATAGGTCATTAAATTAGGATAAGTTCTTGACCAACCTCGTGGTACGAGACAACCATGAAAATAGACCATCATTTCAAACTGAGCAGCATCTTCTAAAATATCCAGATAATACTGTATCATGTTTTGTTTTTCGCTTTCGAAAAAATCAATTTTAACACCTACAACACCTAGTTTTTTTAGTTTGGTAAATTCTTCAACTCTGTTTTGATGAGTCAGCATTCTGTCTTTTGGAGTAGAAGAAACCCAGGTATGATCGCCTCCTGAATTGTACCACATTAATGGCTTTATGCCTTTCGAATGAATGTACTTCAAGGCATCTTCTAGATTTCCACCATTTGTCATTCCGTCCCATTCCCAGTCTAAAAGCGTATATGGCCAATTCATTTTTACAGCTAAATCAGCAAATTCACATACGGTTTTAAAATCTTTAGTTCCATGATTACTGGACCAGTAATTCCAAGATACTTTTCCGGGCTTAACCCAATTGGTAGTTTTGAAATCAGTAGGTTTTGACACGTCTTCTACCAATGTACTTTCGACAATATCAGATAAACTCCCAATGGTAATCACTCTCCAAGGCGATTGCCAAGGCAATGAAATAGTAGGTTTTGGCTCTCCAGTTCCTCTAGCATCGGCTGGATCAGGAAAGCTAAGTTTATACGAATTACTGTCGTTTTTGTTGCTTAATTTTGTTCCGCAATACGTGCGGTCTAAATCTGCTTCATGCAATAAAAACCAAGATGATTTATCCGAAGAATTAAACAATGCTGGATAACACCATTCTTGTCGCTGTATTTTATCCTCGCTTGACTCGGCATACAATCCTTCATTGGCTGTATTCCATTTTTCTAACCATCGCTTACTTTCTTTTGGTATTTGATAAGCGGTAAACTCATCATTAACAACATAAGAACCTTTTTTTTCAGGAAATTCATATCGAAAAGTTACACCATCATTATACGCTCTTATAATAAGATTCAATTTGGCTTTGCTAGGATTTTCGAATGAAACAACGACTTCATTCGCCTGATTATCACGCACTAATTTTTTACCATAAGGAAGTTCATAGTGTTCCGTTATCATTTTAGGTTTGGATGCTTTTAGAAAAAGAAGCTCTTTTGAAAAATCCTGATCACTTCTTGAAAGTCCTAAATTAATTTTTGGAAGAATTTCAGAAACGTTTGTATCCGATTGATGGGATATTTTTAAAAACCATTCTCCCTTATTTGCTCCATCGATTGCTTCTAGCGTAACTGCTATTTTTTTATTAGGAGATTGAAAAACGAGGGGTTGCGACCAAGCTTGACAAAACCCAAGCAACAGAAAAAATACTATACTTTTTAACTTCATAATCTTATATGATTTTTTTATTATTCTATTTCAAAAACTATAGCTATAGCGAATGGCGTGTTTTTAGGACAATTTACAATTAATCCGTCATTCTTATACTTTGCTATTTTAAAACATCTAAAAAACACAAACTTTAAACTAAGCACTTAATTCACTCCAATTTATATATTTGTTCCATCGGCAACCATTTTTCTCCCTCTTTAGCACCAGGAAGTGCTTGTTGAAATTTCCACATTAATTTTTCCCATTCCTGAACTTTTGGATTGGCAGCATCCATCATTTGTTTGCGTTCCGGAGTATAACTTTCATCCACTTCCATAATCATAAACAATCTGTTGGCAAAAAGGTAAATTTCCATATCTATAACACCCGAATCTTTAATGCTTTTAGTGATTTCAGGCCAAGCATTTTCCTTTTTATGATAGTATTTATATAGTTTTATTAACTCCTGATTATCGACTAAATCACAGGCGTAACATAATTTTTTGGAACTCATAAATTTTAAGGTTTAAACAATCTCCAAAACATTAGCATACGAAGCTTCTGGTTTTTGATTTGGAAAATATACTTCAAGAGCATTTGAATTCTGTTTGAATTTTAATTTTTCGCCCGTACTCACTAATCGAATCTGTCTTATTTTTTGGGTGTGATGTGGATTAGATTTTCCTAAACTTTTAATAATTGCAGTACCACTTTCTGGCCAAGCCATTACCGTAGCATAAAGTGTTTTGTCTTTTATTGCAAAACGAATGTCTTCTGAAGTGTAGGGTTTTCCCTTCCCTTCATTAAAACCTTGGGCGGTTAAAGCTCCTGCACTTGCTTGTTGTGGCCCTTCGCCAAATATTTTCCAAGGACGTGTACCATAAATACTTTTGCTGTTTAGTTTCATCCAAACTCCAATTTCTTTCACAATTTCGCGTTCTAATTCGTCAATGCTTCCATCACCTCGCACTGGGATATTCAACATTAAATTTCCGTTTTTACTCACCACATCTATCAAAGTATGTATAACAGTTTTAGCTGATTTATAACGTTTGTCTTTATAAACCCCACGATCATAATGCCAGTTACCAAGGCAAGTATCCGTTTGCCAAGGTAAAGGTTCAATACTATTACTTTGTCCTTTTTCGATATCCCAAACCATAGCTTTTTTTTGCTGTTCGTCTAATATTTTACCAGTAACAACAGCCTGAACAGTTTTATTTTTATCAAGACTTTTATTGTATAAATGTGCCGCTATGCGTAAACCTGCATCACTAATTGGCCAAAGCGGTAATGCCGTATCATCAAAATAAACCAAATCTGGATTGTATTTATCAATTAAATCAATGGTTCGATCATGAAAATTTTCTATGTAGGCTTCTGATGGTTTTGCAACACCATTTCCCCAGTTCCATTGGCTATGAATGGTTCCATCATTTAAACTATTTTCACTTAATGGATGATTTTGAGCGTACAATTCCTGCGGATCTAAACCTTCCCACCATGTTCCTTTCCCATCCGATTTGGTTAATTTTCCATCATAAGGAACTCCAGCCAGAGGACCTTTTTTATCTGAACGTTGTGAAGTTTCAAACCAGCTCCAGGCATGAGCTGCGTGAACACTCACCGCAAAAGGAAGACCAGCTTTGCGAGCTGCTTTTTCCCATCCGGCTATAATGTCTATTTTAGGACCCATTTTGGTCGAATTCCAATTCGGTTGGTGTTTACTATCGTACAAATCCAAATTATCATGATGGTTTGCCATTGCCATAAAATATTTGGCTCCAGCCTCTTTATATAAATTGACCAATTCTTCTGGATTCCAATTATCAGCTTTCCAAAGATTGATTACATCTTTAAAACCAAATTTTGATGGGTGTCCGTACTTTTGCACATGGTATTTATATTGCCAGGAATCTTCCTGATACATTCCACGAGCATACCAATCGCCTGCTTCTGGCTCACATTGAGGTCCCCAATGTGCCCACATTCCAAATTTAGCATCACGAAACCAATCTGGCACTTGGTATTTCTCCAATGAATCCCAAGTAGGTTCAAAAACACCTCTGAAAGCAGGAGTATTAAGTATAGTAGATTGACCCAATAAAGGAGACAAATAAAGCCCAGCTAATGCTGAGACACCTAGTTTTAAAGCACTTCTTCTTTGCATATTTTTATATTTTGATACTATTTTATGTATTTCCGACTTTACCGATTTGTTTCAAAATTCGATTTCATATCAAAATAAGCCATAACCCACTTTTATGATATCAATTTTACATATAAATTTAATTATTGATTTTTTATTCCCTTATTTTCGAATAAATAAAAACAAATGTAACTTAGCTGAAGTTAATAATTTTATTCGAAAACGATTTTTTGTTACTCAAAAACGATTTTTTTATCATTTTATACCATTATGTCTAAAAGCACTTTCAAATATTCATTCTCGTTGTTACATATTGATTATGTGAAACTTAATCACAATTGGAATTTCAACAATGTGATTAGTCCATATTATCGGTTGTATTATATTGATGAGGGAATTGGTTTTATTTCTAACAGTTCGGGACGTTTGACTCTAGAGGCTGGTTATTTGTATCTTATTCCGAGTTTTACCATTTGTAATTTGAATTGTGAGGAATATTTGAGTCAATATTTCATTCAGTTTTTTGAGGAATCTCCCGACGGAATTTCTCTGTTTAATCAAAATAGAAATGTGATGAAATTAGCCGCTACCGAAATTGACATTGTTCTTATCCAACAAATGCTAAAAAGCAATCCTGGAAGAGGGATTAACCGATCTGACAACCCAAAAGTGTATGAGAAAGAAGCTTTTTACAAAGAATACCGTTCTCATAATGACAAAATGAAAACGCATTTAAAATTTGAAAACCAAGGTATTTTACTTCAGTTGATTTCCAGATTTTTGAATGATAAAAATTTTCAACAAAATACTTCTCAAGGAACACCTTCTAAAATTCTTGATACGATGAGTTACATACAACTTCATTTAGGAAAAAACCTAACTGTGGCAGAATTAGCTCAAAGAGTCAATCAAAATCAAGATTATTTTTCAAAACAATTTCTAATTCATACTGGACAGCGACCTTTAAATTACATTCACGAAAAAAAGATTGAAAGAGCACAATACCTTATTGCAACAACAAATAAGAGTTTTTTAGAAATTGCCTTAGATACTGGATTTTCTAATTTGCCTCACTTTTCTAAAATATTCAAACAAATAGTGAGTCTCACACCAGGCGAATACCGCAATAAAAATGATTTTTACCTCAATAATTAGCTTTTTTTAGATTTGATTAGAAATTTCAATTTTTTATATTCAATTTTAAAAACCATAAAATTTAACTTTTACAGGCATTTTTTTAAATTATAAGATATAAATAAAATTATTTGTGAGTTTACATCGTTTTCGTTGCTAAAAATTGATTTTTTTGAAATTTTGAAATTTAATACTACTAGAAAATTTCTATATTTGTTTCACTTTCAAAAAAATAAACTAAAATTATACTAATGAAGACTTTAAACGATTTTAACTTTGCAAATAAAAAAGCAATTATACGTGTTGATTTTAACGTGCCGCTTGACGAAAATTTTAATGTAACTGATGTTACTCGTATCGAAGCTGCAAAACCGACTATTGATAAAATCCTTGCCGATGGTGGAAGTGTGATATTAATGTCTCATTTAGGTCGACCAAAAGGAGTTGAAGAAAAATATTCATTACAACATATCTTAAAAACAGCAACTGACATTCTTGGAGTTCCTGTAAAATTTGCATCTAACTGTGTAGGTGAAGTTGCAAAACAAGCTTCGAATGACTTAAAAGCGGGTGAGGTTTTATTATTAGAAAATTTACGTTTTCATGCTGAAGAAGAAGCTGGAGATGTTGCTTTTGCAAAAGAATTGGCTTCATTAGGAGACATTTATGTAAACGACGCTTTTGGAACGGCTCACAGAGCACACGCTTCTACTACAATTATAGCTCAATTTTTTCCAACAGCTAAATGTTTTGGTTATTTGTTAGCTAAAGAAATTGAAAGCATCAACAAAGTACTAAAAGATAGCGAAAAACCTGTAATTGCAATCCTTGGAGGATCTAAAGTATCTTCTAAAATTACAGTTATCGAAAATATTTTAGACAAAGTAGACCACATGATTCTTGGTGGAGGAATGACTTTTACCTTTGTAAAAGCCTTAGGTGGAAAAATTGGTAATTCTATTTGCGAAGACGACAAACAAGAATTAGCACTTGAAATTTTAAGATTAGCTAAAGAAAAAGGAGTTCAAATTCACATTCCAGTAGACGTTATTGCGGGAGATGATTTCTCAAATTCAGCTAACACTCAAGTAGTTGATGTTACAAATATTCCTGATGGTTGGGAAGGTATGGATGCTGGGCCTAAATCATTAGAAAACTTCAAAAAAGTAATTTTAGAATCTAAAACAATACTTTGGAATGGTCCTTTAGGAGTATTCGAAATGGAAACATTTGCTAAAGGAACAATTGCTCTTGGTGACTACATTGCTGAGGCAACTGCAAACGGATCGTTCTCACTTGTAGGTGGTGGAGACTCAGTTGCAGCGGTAAAACAATTTGGTTTTGAACATAAAGTAAGTTATGTTTCTACAGGTGGTGGAGCAATGCTTGAAATGCTAGAAGGAAGAACTTTACCTGGAATTGCTGCAATTCTAGAATAAATATCGCAATTTTAACAATATTTATTGATTTTTTTAGTTGTAACCTATTAAGTTTGCATAACGATTTTCGTAATTGCTTAAAATTAAGCACGTTAACAATAAAAATATGAATATAAAAAAAATCACCTTATCATTTTTTCTATTACTAACAATTCCCCTGTTTTCGCAAGAAATTGCTGAAAGCAAGGGAATTGCTGTTTTAGAAACTAAACTTTCTTATCTTGATTCTGTAAAACTCAGCTTTGTTCATGATGACATAGCCCATTGTGTAGACAGTTTGTGGACAAAGGAATTGACTAATCTTGATTTATATAATGATATTTCGAAAGACATTGAAAGTATCAATACAGATGAAAAAGTAGATTATGAACTATCTACTGAATTACTAAAATCCCGATTAGAAGCCATGAATGCTAAATCTCCGTTTAACATTCAATACAATCAAGGACTGGAAAACGTCATTAAATCATTTCTAAAAAACAGAAAAAAGTCATTTGAGCGTATTATGGCGATTTCGGAATATTATTTCCCGATGTTTGAAGAAACTTTTGCCAAACAAAAGGTACCTTTAGAAATAAAATATTTAGCCATTGTTGAGTCAGCATTAAACCCAAAAGCGGTTTCTAGAATGGGTGCTACTGGACTCTGGCAATTTATGTATCACACAGGAAAACAATATAATTTAAAAATCGATTCTTATATTGACGAACGCAGCGATCCATTAAAAGCTACTGAGGCGGCTGCGCAATACATGACAAATATGTTTGCCATTTTTGGCGACTGGGAACTGGTTTTAGCGTCATATAATTCAGGACCTGGAAACGTTTCAAAAGCCATCCGAAGATCAGGTGGACAACAAAACTTCTGGAGCATTAAAAATCATCTTCCAAAAGAAACTCAAGGTTATGTTCCTGCTTTCTTAGCTACAATGTATTTGTACGAATACCATAACGAGCACGGAATTAAACCCAACAGAGCCATTGTTCAACATTTTGCTACCGATACTGTAATGATTAAAAAGCAGATGACGTTTAATCAAATATCTGATTTGCTCGACGTTCCTGTATCTCAATTGCAATTACTAAATCCTTCGTATAAACTCAATGTAATTCCGCATTACAATGATGAAAATCATTATTTGCGATTACCAAAAGACAAAATGGGCGTATTCGTTTCTAACGAAGAGAAGATTTACGCTTACATTCAACACGAATTGGATTTTAAAAACACTGGTTCTCATAAAAACACTACTACTGCAGTAGCCACTGTAGAAAAACCAAGCTACCCTATTGGAACTGTTACCCAATATTATAAGATAAAAAAAGGTGATAATTTAGGCAGTATTGCCAATCAATATAATGTGAGTCTTAGCGACTTAAAAAAATGGAATAAATTAAGCAGTAATACTATATCCTACGGAAAAATTCTAACAATAATAGGAACGGAGGACAATACTGCAGTTGCTTCTACAGAAACCAAAGCAAACAAAGCTGAAAAAATAAAAAAGGAAGTTAAAGCGGATACTTTAATTGCTAATAAAAATTCGAATTATATTGTTCAAAAAGGTGATAATCTTAACAGTATTGCCGAAGAAAACGATGTAACTGTTGCGCAAATTAAAGAATGGAATAAACTTACTGGAAACACAATCCAAGTGGGCACCACATTGCAAATTGCTGAAGAAATCGAAACCAAAGAAGCTGTTGCATCAGTTCCAGCAGTTGAATTAAAAAACATTGAATATACCGTTCAAAAAGGAGACAATTTAGGTACTATTTCTAAAAAATTTGGTACTGCTGTTGCTGATTTAAAAGAATGGAATCATCTTTCAGACAACAACATTGCATTTGGAAAAAAACTAATTGTGGCTAAGAATGAAGTTGCCATCCATACTTCTAAAAGTTCAGTTGCCTCTTTTAAGAAAAACAACAATAGTTCACAACATGATTATTTTGTAAAAAAAGGAGATTCTTTGTTTAGCATTGCAAAAAAATATCCAGGAGTTACTGTTTCAGATATTAAAAAATGGAATGATATCAACAATGAAGACATCAAACCAGGAATGAAATTAAAAATAGGAGGTTAATTTTAAATCTCAAAAAATACAAGAAGGGCTTTATTTGGTAACAGAATAAAGCCCTTTTTTACTTATAATTGCTAGTTATGCCTTATTTTTATCCTAATTCTACAAAAATGGAACGATATTAGCTAAGTAAATTATAAGAAACCTAAACAATTACTCAAACAACAATTCCTATCTAAAATTTGAATTGCGGTTACAATCGATACAAAATGAATAGATTCCATTTTATATTGCTTTTTATTTCCATTTTTTTCTTTTCCTGCAAAGAGGAAACTACTAATGCTAGAAAAGCAACTGGAAAAATCAATAATATCTCGGTAATTATCGATGATTTATTGTGGAATGGTGAAATTGGCGATAGCATCCGAAATAAGTTTGCCTCACCCGTAATTGGTTTACCTCAGGAAGAACCTCTTTTTAACATCAATCAATATCCCGTAAAACTAATGGAAGGCTTTATGACTGATAGCCGAAACATTATTGTCATTAAAAAAGATACCAAAGAAAATTTTAAAATTGTAAAAAACCAATACGCTTCGCCTCAAAATGTATTTCATATTTCAGGAAAAGCGGCTGATGATATTTTGTGCCTGATTCAAAAAAATGCAGCAGAAATTGTTAAAACTATTCATCAAACTGAGATTGAAGAGTTCCAACGCATCAATAAAAAATCGCTTTTGAGTCCGAAATTTTTTAAGGAGAACTTTAATCTAAATCTTGAAGTTCCATCGAGCTATCAATTAGTGCTTCAAAAAGAAGGATTTGCCTGGTTTAAAAAAGAAATTATCAGTGGAAACACCAGCCTTTTATTGTATCAGGTTCCGATAAGTAGTATCGAAAATAGAAATAGTAAGGTTTCTAATATTATCAAAATGAGAGATTCTATTGGAAAACTATACATTCATGGCAAGGAATTAAATACTGATATGATTACCGAAGAAGCCTATGCACCTTATTTTTTCAATATTGTTTTGGATTATAAAAAAGCCTATGAAACCAAAGGAACCTGGGAATTGAAAAACGATTTTATGTCTGGCCCTTTCATTAATTACGCCATTGTTGACAAAGAAAACGATCGCATACTGGTTTTAGAAGGTTTTTGTTACTCTCCTTCAAAAGAAAAAAGAGATTTGATGCTAGAGTTAGAATCCATTATAAAATCGGTTAAAATCAATAAAAAACCACTTCCTAAGGAAAAATCAAAGATTATGGCCATGTTTGATAACAGAGATTAATTTGAAACTAATTCTTAGTAATCAAAAACTCAACTCTTCTATCATACTCATCCCCTTTGCCTAGAGGAAATTGATTGCCTAAACCTTTGTAAGTCATTCTTAGACTGTTTACATTTTTAGAAATCAAATACCTAAAAACATTTTTTGCCCGGTACAAAGAAAGTTTTCTTTCCTTAGTTGCACGATCAATAGCATCTTTGTAATAATCTGGCGTGCAACACACATGACCACGGATTTCAAATTCTATTGCTTTATTTCTCTGAAGTATTTCAGATATTTTATCCAATTCTTTTTGAGAAGATTGGGTAAGATTACTGCTTCCTAATTCGAAAAAAATGTTTTCAAGATAAATGCGATCCCCAACTTCATGATGCTCTTGCAGCGAATTGTAAATTCCTTTACCAAAACTATTTTTATTTACAATCAACAAATCAACACGGCGATTTTTAGAGCGAAGATCAGCCAAACTTCCACCCGAAAATTGGTCAATAAGCACACGTCCTTTGCCTTCAACAATTACAATTTTGTTTTTATTAAAACCATTGGCAATTAAAATATCTTTGACGCTATTTACTCTGTTTTTAGACAATTTTAAATTGTAATCGTTATTGCCTCTGTCATCGCAATAGCCATAAATTTGAATGGATTCTAGTTTTGTAGTATCTATTTCTCTAACAAAATCAACAACAAGTTGAACTTGTACATCATCGATATTGTATTTGTCAAACTCAAAATAAACTGTTCCAATTTTTTTCTCTTGGGCACACAATGCACCAAAAGCCAAAAAAGGAAATATTAGAGTCGATTTTAACATTAGATTTTTAGAATATTTTTATAGGTGGCAGCATCGTTCAAAATCCCTACTGCTTTTTTAATTTCCGAATTGGATTTCATGTAATATTGATAAAAACCTTCCTGATATTGGAATCGTTTGATGATTTCTTCTAAAATCAAATTCTTAATTTCTTCTTGATTTTTATCTAATTGTGTTGCTTCGCTTTTTTGAACAGCAGCCAGCAATTGATTGTATTCGTTACTAATTTCACCCTCAATAGCTTCTTTTTTGGCAATAGCTAAAGTGTTTTTCAAAGCCACTTCAGTTTCCGTATCAAAAGAAATTTTCTGATTCTTCAAATATTGTTTGAAATCCTGAAAATCAGCATTGGTGAAATTTGGAATTTGGTTGCCTAAATTTGGGTTTTTGTAATAATAGACCGTAGCATAATTAAAAATTCCGTCGTTTTTAAGCAAAGCATTGGCAATCACACTTGTTTTTGATTCTTCCATTGGAACGTCAGGCAAGATTCCGCCTCCATCATAAACCGTTCTTCCTTTGCGGGTTTTGAACGAATTATAATTGATTTCTTTAGTTCGAACCGCCACTCCATTTTCTTTATGAGCATAATCCATCGCTTGAATACATCTTCCAGAAGGCGTAAAATACCTGGAAATAGTTACTTTCAACTGAGTATTATAAGTCAAATCTACTGGTTTTTGAACCAATCCTTTTCCAAAACTTCTGCTTCCAATAACTACCGCACGATCCAAATCCTGCAAAGCTCCCGAAACAATTTCGGATGCCGAAGCACTTTTATCGTTTACAATAATTACCAATGGAATCTCTAAATCTACAGGCTCAGCAGCAGTTTTATAAATATTGTTGTGTTTTGCGTTGATCGATTTTGTGGTTACAATCACTTCATTTTTTGGAACAAACAAATTACAAATATTAATGGCTTCGCCTAAAAGTCCACCAGGATTGTTTCTTAAGTCTAAAACTATTTGTGTTGCACCTTGTTTTTTAAGTTCCAATAAAGCTTCTTTAGTCTCATTCGAAGCTTTTTTATTAAAACGACTCAAAACAATATAACCCGTTTTATCATCAATTTTAGCAAAAAAAGGAACCGATTTAATTTCGACCTCATCGAGTGAAATTTGGGTTGTATTTATTTTGCCTTGACGCAAATATTTAATATCAATTTTAGTGTTCTTTGCCCCTTTTAGCAATTGCGAAGCATCATCTTTAAAATCAGCAATTAGTACATCACCTATTTGAATAATCTCATCTCCTGCTTTAAATCCTGCTTTATCCGCTGGAAAATTTTTATAAACTTCACGAAGAATTAATTTCCCTGATTTTTGGGTAATCAGAGCACCAATTCCTGTGTATTCTCCCGTATTATTAATTTTAAATTTCAGCACATCTTGCTCATTAAAATAAACGGTGTAAGGATCTAAACTCGCCAACATGCCTTTGATAGCGCTGTCCATCAATTCCCCAGGATTCGTTTCATCAACATAATTGGTATTCAATTCTTTGAAAAGCGTCGTGAAAATTTCGATTTGCTTGGCAATTTCAAAAAAATCGTCTTTGAAACTAGAACCTATAAACAAAAAAGCCGAAGCGACTGCGGGAATGATGTATTTTTTCTTGAAAGAGAAGTTCATAGTATTTTAAATTATAGACTACTAAAGTAGAAATAAATTAGCAATAATAAAATTGACAACCCACTTATACCTAATTGATTATTTATCCAATTCATCTTCTTTTTCAGAAGATTCTTTTTTCGAATTTTGAGCAACAAATTTCTCAAATAACTGAATCGTCTTTGTATTGATTTCTTCGTAAGACAAACGCTCTTTGGTTTGATAAAAAAACATAAAGGCATAAGGTTTGTCTAAATTATCTAAAAGAATATGCTTGTTGAGTCGATACGTTTCCCGAAGAATACGCTTGAAACGATTTCGATCTACTGCTTTTTTAAAATTCTTTTTAGAAACCGAAACCCCCATTTTAATTTTTTCGTTTTCAGCTAGATAACCCGAATGATAGACCAATCGCAACGGATATTTTGAAACCGATTTGCCTTCAGAGAACAACAATCCAATGCTGATTTTACTTTTTAGTTTTTCGTTTTTTGGATAATTAAAGCTCATTTTTATGGGGAAAGAAATTTTTTTAGAGCACAAAGGTACACTTTAACACTAAACCTATTATTATTTAGGAATTAAATAGCACTAAAAAATTATTTCATACTTTTGCATCTAATTTTTTAAGAATGCAAAAACTTATTTCGTATCCCATATCCGTAATTTATTATTTGTGTTTTGGACTTACGTTAGTAATTTTCCATCCTATTCAGTGGGTTTGTTTGAATGTTTTTGGTTATCAGGCGCACAAAAAAAGTGTTGACTATTTGAACTTTTTTTTGTTAAAATGCACTAACTTAGTAGGAACAACTTATAAATTTGAAAATAGAGACAGTATTCCTCAAGGAGTTCCGTTAATATTTGTAGCTAATCATCAAAGTATGTATGATATTGTGGCTATGATTTGGTATTTGCGTCGATCTCATTGTAAATTCGTAAGTAAGAAAGAGTTAGGTAAAGGAATTCCTAGTGTTTCTTATAATTTAAGACATGGTGGTGGCGCTTTAATTGATAGAAAAGACCCAAAACAAGCCATTCCTGAAATTAAAAAATTATCTGAATACATCGAAAGGAACAAACGTTCGGCGGTGATTTTTCCAGAAGGAACCCGCAGTAAAACGGGTAAACCAAAAGAATTTGCTCCAACAGGATTAAAAATATTATGTAAAAGTGCACCGTCGGCTTACATCATTCCAGTAAGCATCAACAATTCTTGGAAAATGGTAAAATTTGGTTTTTTTCCAGTAGGTTTAGGAAATCATCTTACCTTTGTAATTCACAAACCTTTAAAAGTGAGTGAATATAATTTTCCTGAATTAATGGAGAAGACAGAAAGTGCAGTAGTAAAAGGAATAAAATTTTAATATATAATATAATGTCTATAAAAAACATTCGATTAGAAGTTATGCAGTTTTTGGAAAAAAACGTGACTGGCTATATGGATCAGTATCTGATTCCGGTAGAGCAAATATGGCAGCCATCTGATTTTTTACCAAATTCTGAAGGAGATAATTTCTTAGAAGAAGTAAAAGAATTACGCGAAATCTCAAAGGATTTACCTTATGATTTTTGGGTAGCAATGGTGGGTGATATGATTACCGAAGAAGCGCTTCCAACTTATGAAAACTGGTTAATGGAAGTGGAAGGAGTTGATAATGAAGAAAGAAACGGATGGTCGGCTTGGGTACGCCAATGGACAGGAGAAGAAAATCGTCATGGTGATTTGTTGAACAAATACTTGTACTTATCGGGTCGCGTAAACATGCGTGAAATTGAAATGACAACGCAACACCTTATCAATGACGGATTCGACATTGGTACGGGTAGAGATCCTTATAAAAACTTTGTTTACACCAGTTTCCAAGAGTTAGCAACCTATGTTTCACACAATAGAGTTTCGCAATTAGCTAAAGGCTATGGTGATAAAAAACTATCTAAAATGTGTAAAATGATTGCTGGAGACGAAATGCGTCATCATCATGCTTACAGCCATTTTGTTAGCGAAATTTTCAAAGTTGATCCTAGCGAAATGATGCTTGCTTTTCAATACATGATGAAAGCAAAAATTGTAATGCCAGCGCATTTCCTGAGAGAATCAGGACAAAAAATAAGTTCTGCCTTCGAATTATTTTCTGATTCAGCACAACGTATTGGTGTTTACACGGCACAAGATTATGTTGAAATCATGCAAAAATTAATCGAAAAATGGGAAATTGATAAGATTGTAGGCTTAACTGATGAAGCCGAAAAAGCCCGTGATTATCTAATGAAATTACCTGCCAGAATGGCAAGAATTTCGGAAAGAATCGTGATTCCTAAAGAATCTCATATTTTTAAATGGGTAGAACCGGCGAGATTGTAAATCTCAGAATGCAGATTTCAGAATGCAGATTTTAGATTTTTTGAAATTGCCATTTCCATTAATAATTTATACTGCTGATTTTTGAAGCTAAAACTTTAAAAATCAGCTTTTTTTATACCCTATTTTAAACATGAATACTACAGATTTAATAAACAATACGATCCTTTTTGTAAAGCAAAAATTAGAAAATGCCGAAGGCGGACACGACTGGTTTCATATTGAAAGAGTGTACAAAAATGCTTTATTGATTGCTAAAGAAGAAAATTGCCATTTGGAAATAGTACAACTCGGTGCTTTACTTCATGATATTGCCGACAGTAAATTCCACGATGGCGATGAATCAGTAGGTCCTAAAGTGGCCAGAAGGTTTCTGGAATCTCAAGATGTTAGCGAAGATACCATCGATGCTGTTATCAACATCATTGAAAATATTTCTTTTAAAGGAGGTAATTTCGAAAAGAAAATCAATTCGATAGAACTAGACATTGTTCAGGATGCGGATCGTTTAGACGCCCTTGGAGCGATTGGAATTGCTCGAACGTTCAATTATGGTGGATTTAAAAATAGGACGCTCTACGACCCTGAAATTGCGCCAAACCTCAACATGAGCAAAGAGGAATACAAAAATAGTCAGGCGCCAACAATTAATCATTTTTATGAAAAGTTATTGTTGCTGAAAGATAAAATGAATACTGAAACAGGAAAACAAATTGCCCAACAAAGACATCATTTTATGGAATCTTTTCTGGCGCAATTTTATGCCGAATGGGAAGGGGAGAAATAGAATTTTAGATCGCAGATTAACGATTTTAGATTTCAGAAGTTTAAAAGCTCACAAAATCAAAATCGCTATTTTATCAACATGAAATCTGAAATCAACAATCGTTGATCAAAAATCAGCAATCAAATTCCTTTTTCTTTCATTTCCAGAATCACATCAGAAGCGCTTTTAAAAGTTGGGACTTGTTCTGTAATGCTTCCTACTCTTTTTTTGTTGAGTTTAAAAACAACATCGTTTTCTGTGGTGAATAATAAGGCGCTTAAAAAAGGTTGGTTCATATAAGATGCTAATATTGGATAAGCTTCATCCAAACTATGAAAACTTTCAACTTCTTCGGTTTTATATCTTGCAATTAACGAAAGACTAAAAACATCATTTTCCAGCAAAACTGGACGAACATAGATATTCTTTAATTCGGTATCACCAATGGTTTTTGCCAAGGTTAATTTAGCAAAAGTTTTATCTTCAATACTCTGTTTTACTCTTTCCCAAAAAAGGGCAAATATAGGTTCGTATGACATGTTATTTTTTAAATTTTTAATTTGCTGCTTTCTGCTACTGCGTACTGAATACTCTTTTACTCTCCCGTAAAAACCGCTTTTCTTTTTTCTAAAAAAGCTTTTGTTCCTTCTTTAAAATCTACGGTTCCAAAACACTTCCCAAAAGATTTTATTTCGGTCTCAAAACCATTTTCGCCTTCTTTATAATTGGCATTAACGGCATGAATAGCCATACCAATCGCTGCTGGAGAATTTTTAATGATTTTTTGCGCTATTTCATTACAATGAGATAATAATTCCTCCTGAGAAACTACATGATTCACTAACCCCATTCTGTAGGCTTCATCCGCAGGAATCATTCCTGCCGAAAGAATCATTTCTAAGGCGCGTCCTTTGCCTATTAATTGTGGCAAACGTTGCGTTCCGCCATAACCCGGAATAACACCCAGAGAAACTTCAGGAAGTCCCATTTTAGCATTATCTGATGCCACACGAATATGACAAGCCATGGCTAACTCTAATCCGCCGCCAAGAGCAAATCCGTTAATGGCTGCAATAACTGGGACTCTCAAATTTTCGACAAAATTAAACAAGGTATTTTGACCCTGAGCGGCTAACTGGATTCCTTCTTCAACCGAAAACTCGGCAAATTCAGCGATATCAGCACCAGCAACAAAAGCTTTTTGTCCACTACCCGTTAAAATAATAACTCGAGTATCTTGATTTTTCTCTAATGTTGAAAAAGCGTGATGCAATTCCTGTATGGTAACTTTGTTTAAAGCGTTTAATTTTTCCGGACGATTAATGGTAATAGTTGCAATAGTATCCTCTTTGGAAATCAAAATATTTTTGTAGTTCATGGTATTGATTTAAGAGTTAATAATGGGTAGAGAAACTGTAAAACGAGTTCCTTTTCCGTATTCGGTTTCAAAGCTAATGGTGCCTTTGTAATTTTCGATAATGTTCTTTATAATTCCTAATCCTAATCCCATACCGCTGTTTTTTGTGGTAAATTTAGGTTCGAATATACGATTTATATCTTCTGCTTTAATTCCTATTCCGTTGTCTTCAACAATAATTAATACGTTGTCGTTTTCTTTTTTCACCCAAACAAATACAGTCTTATTTTCCTGTTGTTCCGGAATGGATTGAATGGCATTCTTAACTAAGTTAGTAATAATCCGGATTAATTGGGTACGATCTATTTTCGAAATGATCTCAGGAGCATCACTTTCAAAAACAATATTATTTTCATTAAAAATATCTAAAGCCAATTCGACCACATCTACCACATTTAAGGTTTCATTTTGTTGGGCTGGCATCGAAGCAAAATTTGAAAAAGCCGAAGCAACAGCACTCATCGTATCAATTTGCTGAATTAATGTTTCGGAGTAATCGTGCATTTTTTGCTTGATTTCTGGATCTTCAGGATTGAATCTTCGCTGGAAACTCTGCACCGTTAATCGCATTGGCGTTAATGGATTTTTAATCTCATGCGCCACTTGTTTTGCCATTTCGCGCCAAGCTTCTTCCCTTTCGCTTTGGGCTAATTTAATGGCACTTTTTTCTAATTCATCGACCATTTGGTTGTAACCATTAATCAACAAATTGATTTCTTTACTATTAGCTGAAAGTAAAATCTTTTCATTTTTTTTATTCAATCGGGTTTCGTTTAGCTTATCCGAAATGGTTTTCAATGACTTAGTAATATAGGACGAAAGAAAGTAAGCTAAAGCAAATGCTACAATCAACATAAAAGAATACACCTGTCCTAAACGAATAAGAAAACTATTCAATTCCTTGTCATAAAACCCATCGTCTTCCTGATAAGGTAAATTTAAAACGCCCAACGGCTTGAATTTATCATCCTTGATTTGGGTAAACGACGATCTGTTTTTGATTCCGTTAATAGTCGTTATATCTACATAGCGTTTTTCCACCGAAGAACGAACCAATTTTAGGATGTATTCAGGAATAGGACGCACAATTTTATCTATCGAAAAAGATTCTTTAGACGATTTCAACAATTTTCCATGAAGATCATAAATATTGATTTCGCTATTATGAATATGTGCTAATTCATGAATTTTATCTTTAAAAATTAAATCTAAATTTTCGGTTGTTAGCGGATAAGTTGTAGTAGAAAGCACAAAATTTATATGTTCCTTAATTGCATTTTCCTTGCGTTCTAAGCGTTCCTGATGGTATTCTTTAGCTTCATTTTTAAACTGAATAATCGAAATAGAAGCTAATAAAATCGACGCAACAATTATTACAACGATCATCGAAAGAAAAATTCGAACTCGTAACGAAAGCATCGATAATTTGAAGATTCTAAACATGTTTTAAAGTTATGGGTTATGAGTTATGCGTCATAAACTTACAACTCATAACTCACAACTATTTTTTTTCTCTAATTCTTTTATAAAATTTAAAACCTAACATAATCAAAACCGAGAACAATACAATCCCGATTACACCATAAATCCAGTTTACAGCATTTTTTAAAATCACTAAAAACACTACGGCAAACAAGATAATTGTAGCACCTTCATTCCACAAACGCATGAAATTAGTTGTATATTTTACCTGATCGTTTTGTAATTCTTTGAATATTTTATGGCATTTATAATGGTACAAATACAACACAAAAACAAAGCCAAGTTTAACATGCATCCAAGGCATTTGCAACCAGGCATTCCCTATTTCGGTAAAAAACAACATCCAAAAAGCAAAAATACTAGCTAAAATTGCCGATGGCCAGGTGATAATGTACCACAAGCGATAAGTCATTATTTTATATTGTTTTTGCAAAATCTCTTTTTCGGGCGAAGGTTTATCGGCTGCTTCAATTTGGTAAACAAACAAACGCACAATATAAAAGAGCCCAGCGAACCAAGTGATTACAAAAATAAGATGAAGGGATTTTAAGTAATTATAGTACTCCATTTATAAAGTCTTTTTTCTTTACTCTTTGTTCTATTTTCTATTTCGCCCAATCATTGATCCAATTCCCAACGGTTTGACACCATTCGTCATCGTCATTCAAACACGGAATTGACAAGAATTCTTCACCTCCATTTTCCTCAAAATCTTCTTTAGCACGCATGGCAATTTCTTCTAATGTTTCCAAACAATCTGAAACAAAAGCAGGAGTTACTACAGCTAATTTTTTAATGCCTTTAGCCGGCATATTGTTGATTTCGATATCAGTATAAGGTTCCAGCCATTTGTCACCTGCTAATCTAGATTGAAAAGTCAAACTGTATTTGTCTTTAGGGATACCTAATTTTTCTATTACTAATTTTGTGGTTTCATAACACTGGTGACGGTAGCAAAAATCATGTGCTGGCGAAGGCGTATTGCAACAAGAACCATCTATTTTACAATGAGATTTGGTTACATCCGTTTTACGAATGTGACGCTCCGGAATTCCATGATAAGAAAACAGCAAATGATCGTAATCAAAACCTTCTAAATGTTTTTTCATCGAATCGGCCAAATTCTGAATGTAATCTGGTTTGTTATAAAACGCAGGAACATCCGTAAAGGTCATTTGAGGAAATTTCTTTTTACGAATTTCTTCAGCCTTCACTAAAATAGTCAAAGTCGAAGCCATCGCATATTGCGGATACAACGGAAAAAGTAATACTTCGGTAACGCCTTTGTCGTGCAATTCCTGTAATCCTTTTTCGATGGTCATGGTTCCATAACGCATCGCTAAAGCCACAGGAACGTTTACTAAAGGCTGTACTTTTTTCTGCATTCTTTCAGAAAGAACGACTAACGGCGAACCTTCGTCCCACCAAATTTTTGCGTAAGCGTGTGCTGATTCTTCAGGTCTTTTTCTTAAAATAATACCACGAACTAATAAGGCACGTAACAAGTACGGAACGTCAATTACGTATTTGTCCATCAAAAATTCGTCTAAATACGGTTTTACATCTTTTGGCGTTGGACTTTCTGGCGAACCTAGATTGACTAATAATACTCCTTTCATTTGTAGCTTTTTGTTGTGTGTGTTTGTTTAAGTTTTCGTCAAAAGTAGTACAAGTCACTTTTTAGAAATATGATAAATGTTATTTTTTACTTATATTTTGATATATAAAACCAATTGTGTTTTACATATTAGTATTAATTGACATCAAATATTTTTTTGGAGTAGTTCCAAATTTCTTTTTGAAAGCAGCAATAAAATGACTTCCGGTACTGTACCCTATTTTCAATCCTACTTCGTTTACATTATAAGAACCGCTGTCGAGTAGTTTTCGAGCAAAATCCATTTTGTAATCAAATAAAAAACCATAAACTGTGTCGCCATAAATTTGCTTGAAACCCATTTTGAGTTTTTTCAAATTCAACCCAACTTGATCTGCTAATTCATGTAATCCAGGTGGTTCAGACATATTAGCAATAATAATTTCTTTCGCTTTTTTAATCTTTAATACATTTTCTTCATCTACTAAAAACGGACATTGTTCGGCATTTGGATCTTCATTTCGATTAAAAAACAAACTCAGTAATTCGTATCCTTTTCCTTTGTAATACAAGTTTTTTATCGATGGATTCAGGTTGTAATGAAACATTTGGTTCAAAACAATAGCCATCGACGGACTAATATCACTTTCGTTATAATACTTTTTTTCTTGATTTTCTTTACTCAAAAACGGAATATGCTCTGCGTCATTAGTAAACAATCCATGAAATTTTCTAATGGAAACAAATATAGAAATCAACCAGGTTTTAGGCTCAATTTCTACATTTAGAGGCAATTCTTTTTCAGTATTATAAAACAATAATGCTTTCTCTTCGTTGAGTTTTAAGTTATAATTTCCCTGATTAAAAATATAGTTAGCACTTCCTTTTAAACCAAAATGAAACTGAATTAAACCCAACTTTACAGGACGTTGAAAAGTCAAAACCTCATCAGTATTATTTTGAAAACGAATTAAAATAAAATCATCGTCAATTATTATTTCTTCCTCCATCTTTTTGATTTACTTAATTCAACTTAATTGTGCCGTTTGTAGTTAAACAACGCTTTGGTCTTTCAAAATTAAATCTTTTTGATGGTTTATTGTTACTTCCTTCAAATTTTATAAAATCTTTATTGTTTTAGAATGCTATTTCAACACGGCATTGAGCTGAATATTAATTTTATTAGACACCTTATTTTTAACTACGGAAGGTATCGAAATGTCAAAATCACTAGCATTTACGGTGAAATTTGAAACTAAATTAATGCCCGAACTAGACTGACTTATTTTTGCAGGAACTTTAACAGCAACCGTTTTTCCATGAAGTTCCAGTTTTCCATTAATAATAAAATCCTTAGGCGTTGTAGTTAAATTATTGGCATCAAAATTTTCTATTTTCCCTTTAAAAAGTGCTTTTGGATACCTATCGCTTTCTACATAATTTTCATTAAAATGTTCTTCCATCAACGCTACTTTAAACCTAAATCCTTTCATTAAAGCTAAACTGGCAATTTCAGCTGTTTTAGGATTTAGAACCACGGTAGCATTTTTATTGGTTGCTTTTACTTCTTCAAAAGAAGGCACCGAAGCTTCAAAAACAATCACTGCCGATTTGCTCATGATTTTGTCTTGAGCATTTGCCCAGCTTGACACCAATAAAATTGCTACTACTATACTATTTTTCATCTCTTAATTTTTAAAATAATTATTCTAACAATCCGTCTTGCTGCCATTTTGCCACGATATCAATAGTTGCTTGCGGTAATCTTGGCCCTCCTTGCGGCATTAATAAACTATTCCCATTATTCAATGAAATTCTATTCAATAATCCACGATTTTCAATGGCATTTTTTACTTGAGAATAAGTTACCAAAGACAATGAAGTACCATTTCTAGGTGTTGCTCCATGACAGGAAGTACAATTGTTATCAATAATGGATTTTACATTTTGTCGGTAAGTTATTGTGCCAACATTATCATTGGGTACATCTTCCATCAAAGTATCAGGATTATCATTGGAACAAGCTATCAAAAAGCTAACACATACCAGAAGCGGAAAAAGATTTTTGGGTTTCATAACAAATTGGTTTTTGGGTTAAAATAAAATTGTATCAATCAGATGATTCATTTACGTTGAAATTGACATTCTAGTTTTCAATTAGCAATTCTTTTTACAAACGAAACCAATCTTTCGGTTTTACCGTACATAGCATTAACCACTAAAAAACCAATCTCATGAACAAAAAATTAGGATACGGCATTTTAATTTTGTTGCTAATTGCCTTTGCCATCTATCGCTACACTTATCAAGAGCACAGAGATATTAGTAGCGAAAAAACCTCTTTTGCAATTACGATTCCAGCATTAGAAAAAGAATTTACTGCAAATGATAGTTTGGCTTTCGCCAAATACCAAGACCAAACCATTGAATTAACAGCAAAAATTACCGCAATTGATTTCGAAAACAAAGCAGTTATTCTGGAAAACAAAGTCTTTGCTACGTTCAATGACAGCTTACCGAAAGACCTTATTTCGGGCAAAAAAACCACAATCAAAGGGCGATTTCTAGGCTATGACGAATTACTCGAAGAATTCAAAATGGATCAAAGTTCCATTATTCGCTAAAAAACCACTTAACTAACAAACCTAAATTATATTTTATGAAAAAGCTCATTTTACTCTTAATGTTATTTCCAATAATCTCATTTTCGCAAGAAGATTTATTAAAAGGAATCGATACTATTTCCGGAAAAGAAAAAGTAACTGCTGCCTTTAAAGGCTTAAAAATTGTCAATCTGGAATCGACAAAACTTGCTGCTAAAGGCGATTTGTATTTTATTGTTGCGCATCGATTTGGTTCAGTAAAAGATGGTTTTGAAGGCTTTTTTGGATTAGATAATGCCAATACTCAACTGAAATTTGTTTACGGATTGACCGAATGGTTGACTATTAGCGCTGCCCGAAGCGAATTAGCCTATGATTTTTCTACAAAATATACTTTGCTTAATCAAACAACTGATGGTTTTCCATTAAGCATTGCAGGTTTTTCCAGTTTAGCCATCAATAATACACTAAAAGAAAGTCTCTACCCAAAATTGACTTTCGACAATAGATTTACTTATGTGCAACAAATATTAATTTCCAGAAAATATTCTGAAAAATTATCTCTGGAATTAGCACCAACCTTTTTTCACGAAAATTTTGTGGATAATGTAGAACAAGACAATACGCAATATGCCATTGGAATTGGAGGTCGTTATAAATTGTCAAAACGTTGGTCACTCAATGTAGATTACGCCGCACATTTAAACAGAGCATCAAATTCTATCTATAAAAATCCACTTTCTATAGGTTTTGATTTAGAAACTGGTGGTCACGTTTTCCAAATGCATTTTACCAGTTCTCAAGGCATTCATGAAGCGGGCTACTTAGCACAAACTACGGGAGACTGGACAAAAGGCGATGTATTTTTTGGATTTAATTTGTTGAGAGTTTTTTAAAGAATAAGCCTAATTCTCCACCATTCACGCTTATGTATATTTAAACCAATTCTAAATTAATATTTTTCTCATAAATTTTAAAACCTCACTAAAGAAACCCTCGTAAATAATTTTCAAAACCTAAAAATTATTAACAATGAATAAAACAATCAAAAAAGTACTCTTCATCGTTGGAGGAATTGCACTGCTTTTCATAGCCATTTTGCTGTTTCATATTATAACAGCAAAACCTGCTGTATATGAAAGTCCGAATTTACAAGTAAGTCGAATTGATTTTAAATCGAATATCGATTCGGTGCAAGCCAAACAAATTTGTGCCGACTTAAGAACCATTAAAGGCTTAACAACCGATTCTATTATTGTCAAAAGAAATGTAGTTGTGTATTTCCACAATAATAAAATTACCAATTCAGAAATCGTTTTTAATGAATTGATGAGCAAAAGACCTTATGAAGCCGAACGCTTTATTTTACCAGCTAATATGGCTAACAAAGAAGTTTGTCCAGTAGATCAAAACAGCGTGAGTTATAAATTATCTAAATCAATAAATCAATTTTTTAATTAATCCTTAAATTCAATTATTATGAGAAATTTTTCTAAAATTACACTAAGTGTATTACTAGTTGCATCGGCAGCATTTACTTCTTGCAGTGACGATGATCCAAAACCAGAACCAGTAGAAGAGTCAATTTACACTCGTTTAGGTGGTACAAAAATGGTTCCAGATGATGGTGAAGGAAACGAAGGACAAATGATTGAAGCCGGAAGGTTAGCTTTCCGTAAAGTGGTAAACTCTACTGTAGGACTTATTGTAGCTGATGTTGAAGCGAATGCTTCTGGCAATCTTAGTGCACATTTTGCTCCGCTATTAACAGAAGTTGGCGCTGGAAATACTACAAAAGTAGCTGTTTTAGTAGACAACCTAACTGATTTCTTCTCTTTCAATACAGGAGGAACAAATCCAGTAAATACGTATTCAGGATTGAATATGGTTGATGCTCATGATCCGGCTAAAAATCCTCGTATGGGAACAAAATCTTCTGATGCTGATTACACAAAATTTGTTGGTTATGTAGGTGCTGCGGCAAATACTAATGGTGTTCCATCAAGCTCACAACTTTATAAAGATATTGTTGTTGTTTTACAATCATTAAGAGCACCTATTGTTCAAAAGTAATTCTATCTGAATTAAAAACGCTACCTGAAATGTTAGGTAGCGTTTTTATTTAACAACTAAATATAACATCCCTTTTATTAAAAGTAAAAGTATAGCAAATGAGATACTTAAACTTTTTAAAGATCTCCAATCATAATTTAAAAAAATGCTCAAAAAAGTATTTCGATACACTTTTGAGAGAACTCTAAGCGATATTTTTTAGTAAATAATATTGAAATCAAACAGTAGTCTTATTTAGAACAAATCTACATAAAATGCTAAAAACCACCTGATTTTGCTATATTTTTAAATATAATCGATTTTGTAATTACTATTTTGAATCAATTATTCTCGAAGCGATACAAAAAGAACTTACAGCGTTGTTTTTATAAAATAGTTAATAATAATTTTGTTGAACTTTTTAAGGAAAGTATAATTATGGAAAATTTTAACATGTCCAGAAACAGCACTTTTTATGCTTTAGGTCTAAGTTACAAAAAAGCAGATGCCACCATTAGAGGAAAATTCAGCTTAGACGCCAAGGCACAATCTATTTTATTAATGCAGGCTGAAGCCGAAGGTATCGAATCATTGATAGTGACCTCAACTTGTAACAGAACCGAAATTTATGGTTTTGCTAATCATCCTTACGAATTAATCAAATTACTTTGCGAAAACAGCAACGGATCCGTTCAGGAATTTCAAGAAGTAGCTTATATCTATAAAAACCAAGACGCTATCAACCACATGTTTCGAGTAGGAACAGGATTAGACAGTCAAATTTTAGGTGATTTTGAAATCATCAGCCAAATAAAAAACGCCTTCAACCAAAGTAAATCTTATGGTTTAGTGAACACTTTCATGGAGCGTTTGGTCAACTCGGTGATTCAGGCGAGTAAAAAAATCAAAACAGATACTGAAATTTCTTCGGGTGCAACTTCTGTTTCCTTTGCATCCGTTCAATATATTATCAAAAACGTAGAAGATATTACTAATAAAAATATCTTGCTTTTTGGAACAGGAAAAATTGGCAGAAATACCTGTGAAAATCTGGTAAAACATACCAAACACGAACAAATTACTTTAATTAACAGAACCAAAGACAAAGCCGAAAGGTTAGCTGAAAAACTGGATTTAGTAGTTAAAGATTATTCTGATTTACAATTAGAATTACAAAAAGCCGATGTTTTAGTTGTAGCAACCGGAGCACAAAACCCAACAGTTGACAAAGCCATTTTAAATCTTAAAAAACCTTTGTTGATTTTAGATTTATCAATTCCTAAAAACGTGAATGAAAACGTGATGGAATTAGAAGGTGTTACACTGATTCACATGGATCATTTAGCTCAAATGACCGATGAAACCTTAGAAAACAGAAAAAGACACATTCCTGCTGCCGAAGCTATAATCGAAGAAATAAAAGACGAATTTAGCATTTGGACAAAAGGGCGAAAATTTGCACCTACTATCAACGCTTTAAAAGCCAAACTGAACGATATTAAAAATTCAGAATTGGATTTCCAAAGTAGAAAAATTGCTAATTTCAATGAAGAACAAGCGGAACTTATTAGCAATAGAATCATTCAAAAAATTACTACTCATTTTGCCAATCATCTGAAAGATGAAAACACAATGGTAGATGAAAGCATCGAATGGATTGAAAAAGTGTTTAAAATTGAGGCATTGGTTAGTAAATAATTCTTTAACCACAAATTACACAAATTTTTACAAAATAAACAGGTCATAGTTTGTTTAAAACCTATGGCTAAAAAAACAGAAATGGCAGAAAAAATAATACGTATAGGTACAAGAGATAGCGAACTCGCTTTATGGCAAGCACATACTGTTCAAAAAAAGTTAAACGATTTAGGTTATAAAACCGAGATTGTAGCCGTAAAATCCCAAGGTGACATCATACTTGACAAACCCCTTTACGAATTAGGAATTACTGGAATTTTTACCAAAACATTAGATATTGCCATGATTAACGGCGATGTGGATATTGCAGTACATTCGATGAAAGATGTACCTACTGCCCTACCTATTGGAATTGTCCAGGCTGCTGTTTTAGAAAGAGCCAATACCTTAGATATTTTAGTTCACAAAGGTAATCTTAATTTTCTGGAAGCCAATGGAACTATTGCCACTGGAAGTTTGCGCCGTCAGGCACAATGGCTGAACAAATACCCAAATCATAACGTAGTCGATTTACGCGGAAACGTAAATAGCAGAATGCGAAAATTACAGGAAAGCGACTGGAACGGAGCCGTTTTTGCCGCTGCCGGACTGGAAAGAATTAACTTAAAACCTAGCGATTATATCGATTTGGACTGGATGATTCCAGCGCCAGCTCAAGGTGCGATGCTTGTAGTTGCTATGGGAAATGACAATTATACTCTGGATGCACTTTCGCATCTAAATGATATTGAAACGGAAGTTTGTACTTATATCGAACGCCAGTTTTTAAGAACCTTAGAAGGTGGTTGCACCGCTCCTATTGGTGCTTTGGCAAAATACAATGAAGACGAAGACACCATCCATTTTGATGGCGTTTTATTTTCATTAGACGGAAAAGAAAAAATCGAAATCAACAAAGTAGTTCCTATCGAAGAATGGAAAAAACTAGGATTCTTTTCTGCTAAAGAAATTCTGGAAAATGGTGGAACGAAATTAATGGCGAATATAAAAGCAACTTTGAAAAAATAATTCCGTTTTCTAATCCCAAAACATGAAAATACTTTCTACCAAAATACTTACTGATTCTCAAAAAAAACCACTAATTGATGCTGGTTTTGATTTTATCGAAAATGATTTTATCAATACTCAAATCAAATCTTTTGACTTAAAAAACACAAACGAAAGTTTGATTTTTACGAGTCAAAATTCCGTTGAAAGTATTTTACAACATCCTGAATTAGAAACGCTAAAAACCAAAAAAGTATATTGTGTTGGGATAAAAACCAAAAATTTACTAACCGAAAATGGTTTTGAAGTAATTGCTTATACGGGTTATGCCGCTGATTTAGCCGAGATTATTACGTTGATTTACAAATCAGAAAGCTATACTTTTTTTAGCGGAAACAAACGTAGAGATACTTTGCCTGACGCTTTAAAAGAAGCTGGAGTCACTTTTAACGAAATTGAAGTTTACGAAACCACATTGACTCCTCAAAAAATTAAAGGAACTGTTGATGCTGTCTTGTTTTTTAGCCCTTCTGGAGTGGAAAGTTATTTGGCAGATAATAAATTAAAAAACGAAATTTGCTTTTGCATTGGCGAAACCACTGCATCAGCATTAGAAAATAAAACAAAAAACATCATCGTTGCAGAACAACCTACTATCGAAGATGTAATTGAAGCAATATTAGAAGAATATAAATAAAATTTGCGCCTTAGCGCCTTTGTAGCAAATACGATTATGATAAAGAACGACCTATTTTTAAAAGCACTAAAAGGAGAAACTGTACAACGTCCACCAGTTTGGATGATGCGTCAAGCGGGAAGATATTTACCAGAATTCAGAGCTTTACGTGACAAATACGATTTTTTTACCCGTTGCGAAACTCCGGAATTAGCTGCGGAAATTACCGTTCAGCCTATTCGCAGAATTGCTCCGGATGCTGCCATTTTATTTTCGGATATTCTAGTAGTGCCAAGAGCAATGGGAATTCACGTAGAATTGAAAGACAATTTAGGTCCGATTATTCCAAATCCTATTCGTACCATGGAGCAAGTAAATCAGGTTTACGTTCCGGATGTAAATGAAACTTTAGGATATGTTTTTGATGCGGTAAAATTAACTAAGGAAATGCTGAATGACGAAGTGCCCTTAATTGGTTTCGCTGGTTCTCCATGGACCATTTTCTGTTATGCTGTGGAAGGAAAAGGTTCGAAAAGCTTTGATACGGCCAAAGGATTCTGTTTTTCTAATCCGGTTGCTGCTCATACTTTATTACAAAAAATCACCGATACCACTATTTTATACTTAAAAGAAAAAGTAAAATCAGGAGTAAATGCGGTTCAAATATTTGATTCCTGGGGCGGAATGCTTTCTCCAGTGGATTATCAGGAATTCTCATGGAAATACATCAACCAAATCATAGAAGCACTGGCTGAAGTAACTCCGGTAATTGTTTTTGGAAAAGGATGCTGGTTTGCTTTGAACGAAATGGGGAAAAGTAAGGCTTCAGCTCTTGGTGTAGATTGGACTTGTTCGGCTAGAAATGCGCGTTATTTATCAGGTGGAAACATTACTTTACAAGGTAATTTTGATCCATCTCGTTTGCTTTCGCCAATTCCAACTATCAAGAAAATGGTTCACGAAATGATTGACGAATTTGGAAAAGACAAATATATCGTAAACTTAGGTCACGGAATTTTACCAAACATTCCTGTGGATCACGCCAAAGCGTTTGTTGATGCGGTGAAAGAGTACGGACAATAACTGGACTAAAGTCCAGCTTTACAAAATATATCGAGCCGATGGCTCTTTTAAATATGTAAAAGTTCCGTAGGAACGACGAATTTTGTAGCAACGGATTTTAATCCGTTGGTAATGAAATGAAATATGGAATTTCAATCCATTGGTTTTATTAAAAAACAACAATGAAAAATAAATTTTACGCCTACATACAAAATTTGCAAGACCAAATCGTCGCAGGATTGGAAGCGGTTGATGGTCAAGCCCAATTTAAAGAAGATCTTTGGAAACGTCCAGAAGGTGGTGGTGGACGAACGCGCGTAATAGAAAACGGAGCAGTTTTTGAGAAAGGTGGAGTAAATATCTCAGCCGTTCATGGAAAATTACCAGATTCTATGCAAAAACTATTCAACGTAGGCGAAGCTGATTTTTTTGCCTGTGGACTGAGTTTAGTTATTCATCCTAAAAGCCCCATGGTACCAACCGTTCACGCAAACTGGCGCTATTTCGAAATGTATGATGACAACGGAAATGTAATCCAACAGTGGTTTGGCGGCGGACAAGATTTAACGCCTTATTATTTGTTTGAAGAAGATGCAACCCATTTTCATCAAACTTGTAAAACCGCTTGTGACAAACACAATCCTGAGTTTTATCCAAAATATAAAAAGCAATGTGATGCCTATTTTTGGAATGCGCATCGCAATGAAGCTCGTGGAATAGGGGGATTATTCTTTGATTACTGCAAAGCAACTCCAGAAATGTCAATGGAAAACTGGTTTAATTTTGTTTCCGAAGTGGGTAATAGCTTTCTTCAAGCTTACGTTCCAATAGTTGAAAAAAGAAAAAATTTAGCTTACACACCAGAGCAAAAAACCTGGCAGGAAATTCGTCGTGGCCGATATGTAGAATTCAATTTGGTTCACGACAAAGGCACTTTATTTGGATTAAAAACTAACGGAAGAATTGAATCCATTTTGATGTCTTTGCCACCGCATGTTCAGTGGGTATATGACCATCATCCCGAAGCAGGAAGCGAAGAAGAAAAATTAATTAATATATTAGAAAAACCTGTTGATTGGGTTTAGTATAAAACAACAAATCCCTGGAAATCCAGGGATTTGTTGTTTTTAAAACTATTGTATTATTTCATTTCCTGAACAGCATCTAAAAATTGTAAAATGATATTTTTGTCTTTTTGAGTTGAATTCAATTGCATATCAAAACTAAACGTATTCTTTTTAAGCTTTTTAGGCGAGTGCATTTCCAAGCTATTAAAATGATGACTTAGCTTTATATATTTATCATTATCTGCGGATTGTTTATTAGACTGCTCGTTTTGATAAACTTTAGCTAATTCTTCAAAATCAACAGCTCCCATTAACGAATTTTTCTTCAATTCACGTTTAACATCTTTCGCAAAATCAGCATTTGATTTACCGTTAAAATCATCCGAAATATTTCCTATAACAATTACATCTTTATCTTTTAAAACAAAAACAGCACCGTATTCTGAGGTTTTTGTGAAATAATATAAATCACCATCCGCTTTTAAGAATCCTTTTCGAATACCTAAATTAATTAGTTTATCGCCAAAAGTAGGATGGGTTGACGTAAATACCATTGAAAAAAGCGGAATAGATTTGGTAGTTGTTTTTTCTACTTCTTTACGCTCATAATTTTCATCGTACTCAAAAGTCTTCTTTGTAACTTCTTTGTTGGTCATATCTTGAAAAAACAGGCTAAAATCGCCATCAAACAAAGTAGAAGTAGCTTCTTCATCAACCAAAGTTGTGATTAAGTCCATTATTAACGTTACATCTTCTTTAAATTCTGATTTTCCTCCAAAAATTTGATTTGTAAACGATGGAACACTGGTTAATATTTCTTTTGTATTTAGATGATAAGACAAATAAGCTAGCGGTTTTTGTGTTGGAAAATACGAATAAACCTTTTTATTGATTTTTCTATTCGTTATTTTTTGCATTATTTTCGCCATTTCTTCATTGTATTCAATGGTTTCTTCCAGTCGAACATTATCATTATCGAAATAAGCATTCAAATTAATTCCTTTTACAAAATCACCAAATTGGTATTGCTTAGGGAAATAATTGTTTAAACTAGATAAAGCACTCAAAGCACCATACATTTTTTTAGTACTTTCTAAAAATGAACTGTAATTTACCCAGGCAGAAATATCCGCTTTAGCATTTATTTTATCTGAATATGGAGCGACAAATCCTTTATCAAATAATGATTTTACAAACTCTTCCTGACTTTCTGTTTGCTGTTTTTCAAAGGTTGCTTTTTTAGTTAAATAAGAGTTGTATGATTGATCTGTTTCTTCAAAATCATTATCTTCAGCTGTATTTTCAAAACCGTCTTCAATAATAACAGGGCTTTCATCTGAAGGTGCTGGCAAAGGTGGAGCTACACTAATATAATCGGTATAATTTAATCTATTGGTAATTTCAAAAATTACCATATAATCCTTATTCCAGGCAATTGTCCCTTTTTTACCAAGCGAATCTGATTTAACCATAGAAAAATTTTCAAATTCTATGATTTCTGTTATTTGCTCATTTGCTGTTGAATCTTTGCTTTCCTTTTTACGAAGCAAAATTTCCTTTAATAATTCGCTATTTTTTAACGGAATTGTAACTTGAGTAAACGAAATACTGTCTGTAAAATTTCCATAGAAAGTCACGTTTTGATTCAAATTCAAAACAGCATCCAGTTCTTTTATAGTAAATACTTCCTTTTTTTTATCAAAACTTTTAAGTAACGAATGATTTAAAACATCAGTAACACTAACTTTTTGAGACAATTGATCCCCGTTGTATTGCACAAAAAAATCATAATCATTCGTATTTATCTGTGCAAAAGAAAAAGTACCGAAAAGTAAAAAAAGTAGGTAAAAAGAGCGTTTCATAAATTTATAAATTAATTGTATTATTCATTAAAATGGGATTTTGGAGCACATCATAAACGCTTTGTTTTAAGAAAATCGTTTTTTGATTTTTAGACAATTTACTTTTAGCATTCCCCACCGTTTTGATATTTTTATCAAAAGTGTAAATAGCAATAATATTTGCTGCTTGTAAATCAGATTTCTTTTTCGGGTCGTTAGCTAATTTTTCTGGTATTGGATAATTGGCTTTTCTTGCAAAACCACCAGATTCTGTAGGTAAAAAATGTATTTTATCTTTTTGTTTGTTAATCGAATTCATCACTAAATTGAGTGCTTTTAGATTTTTATAATCCAGATTGATTGTAAAAATAAAATCATCAAAATTAGTTGACGTTCGAACATTTGAAATCCCTTCAATTGCAGATGCCATTTTCTTAAAATCCTCTAATTTCTTAGTGATTTCTGCTTCATCAGGAATTTTTACTCCATCTACTTCTTCTAAAAAAATAGCCGATTTTGTTTTTAACCATGATTTAGAAAAATCAATCATAAGTGAATACTCACCACTTTGATCATCATGGTGTTTAATACGTTCGGTGATTTCAAAACAACTTGTCAATAAAAAACAAATTGCCATAATAAGAATTTTCTTCATTTTACAAAAATAATACTATTTTTTAGAACCTAAAATTTTAAGCTGTTATTCTATGAAATTGATCCAAAATTAAGCATTTGTTATGATTTTTATCAGTTCAATTTAGGCGAAAGTTCCTTAACTTTGGCGCATTAAAAAAACAATATTCATCAATTTGATATCAATCATAGATTAGCAATTGTTAATCTAAAATCATAAATCATTATGTTCCCATTACAAAGAGGCAGAAGATTAAGAACCAACGAATCCATTCGTTCTTTAGTGCGTGAAACCAGTTTAAGTCCTTCAGATTTTATGTTTCCCATGTTTATTGCCGAAGGCGAAAATGTACAAGTAGAAATTCCATCAATGCCAGGAATCTTCCGTCGTTCAATTGATTTAACGGTAAAAGAAGTTCTGGAATTATTCGATTTAGGCATTCGTGCTGTAAATATTTACGTAAAAGTATCTGAGAATTTAAAAGACAATACAGGAAAAGAAGCTTGGAACAAAGACGGATTGATGCAAAATGCCATTCGTGCCATTAAAACTGCCTGTCCAGAAATGATTGTGATGCCAGATGTAGCCTTAGATCCCTACTCTATTTATGGCCATGACGGAATTATTACGAATGGCGATGTGGAGAACGATTCGACTAACGATGCCTTAGTAAAAATGGCAGTTTCTCATGCTGAAGCCGGTGCCGATTTTGTAGCACCATCAGACATGATGGACGGAAGAGTTTTAAGATTACGCCAAGGTTTAGACGCTGCAGGTTTTAATAATGTGGGAATCATGAGTTATTCGGCTAAATATGCTTCGGCATTTTACGGACCTTTTCGTGATGCTTTGGACTCTGCACCAAGAGAAGCTGATGTAGTAGTTCCAAAAGATAAAAAAACATACCAAATGGACTATGCTAATCGCATTGAAGCAATTAAAGAAGCGTTGTGGGATGTAGAAGAAGGTGCTGATATGGTAATGGTAAAACCAGGAATTGCGTATTTAGACATCGTTAGAGAAGTTAAAAACGCGGTGAATGTTCCAGTAACGGTTTATCATGTTTCTGGCGAATACGCCATGATTAAAGCCGCTGCCGAAAGAGGCTGGTTAGACAATGACAAAATTATGATGGAACAATTAATGTGTATAAAACGCGCTGGAGCGAGTTTGATTTCTACTTATTTTGCTAAAGAAGCTGCCATTATTCTAAATCAAAAATAAAAACTAACATGAAAAAATTAGCAATAATAGCACTAGCTATCCTTTCCTTTTCTTGTAAGAAAGAAAGTCAGGAATCTTTTGGAAATGAAACACAAGCCGTTGCAGAAGAAAAAGAATTAGCTCCTGAAGAATTAGGGAAAATAATTTTTGAAAGTAAAGGAAACTGTATTTCTTGCCATCAAGTGGACAGTAAAACCATTGGGCCAAGCATGCAGGAAATTGCCAAAATTTATAAAGAAAAGAATGGCAACATGGTGGCTTTCTTAAAAGGCGAAAGCGAGGCTATTGTAGATCCTTCTCAATCTGCATTAATGCAAGCCAACATCGAATTAACAAAAACATTTTCTGATAAAGAATTACAAGGTTTAGAAGCTTATATCAATTCTTCTTTGAAGTAAACATAAATTAAAAAAACAGAAAACCCATTCAATGTTCTGAATGGGTTTTCTGTTTTTTTAATAATCATCTTTGCAGACTTTGCGAAAACTTTCTGCTCTTTGCGGTTAAATCACTTAATCCCTCCAAAAGCCCCAAAACAAGCATTTTTATGTAAAATTTCGGTGCTTGAAAAACCTACTTTTTTCATCAAATCCAATTGATAACTCATTGATCGCGGCGTATCTTCTTTTTCGATATAATCAAAAACTTTTTGCTGGTACTCTTCATCTCCATGTTGCTTCAAATAATTAGCATACATTTTCCAAACCAATTCATTGACACCTTCATGATCTTGAATTAACAAATCAGATATCAAGAAACAACCGCCAGGCGTTAAACTATCATACAATTTTTGGAATACCATTTCCCAATCCGAATCTTCTCGTAAATGATGCAAAACTGCTGCAGCTAAGATAATGTCAAAATGATTTTTAGGCAATTCGATGTCACGGATATCACCTTGAATGATTTCGACTTTGGCTGTTGTAGCTTCAGAAACACGCTCAAAAGCTTTGTTCAACATATTCTGACTCAAATCAACCAAAGTACAATCCAAATTAGGCACTTTAGACAACATTTTCAACGTATAATTTCCCGCTCCACAGCCCAAATCTAAAATAGTTTTCGCTTGCGGTTTTACAGCTCTTGCGGTACAGGTAATCAATTCTAATGCAATTTTAGCATCCATTGTGGCTACTTGCCCTGTTTCTAAATTCGAGAAACGTTCTACCTCTTTGTCAAAACGTTCTCTGATTTCTGTTACTGTTGATTTTTTCATAATTCTTGGGTTTTTTACAAACCTATCATTTTTATATATGTCATAAAAATGCTTATTTTGTCAATTATTAATACCTAAAAAGTATTTATGGAATTACGTCACTTAAAATATTTCCTCAAATTAGCCGAAGAACTGAGTTTTGTTCGCGCTGCCGATAAACTATTTATTTCTCAGCCTCCATTGAGTCGGCAGATTAAAGAATTAGAAATCGAACTCGGAGCTACACTTTTTGAGCGAAATAACAAACGTGTAATTCTTACTGATGCTGGAAAATTTTATCAAAAAGAGATTCAGGAATTGCTTAAAAATTTAGAACGCATCAACATTCAAACGAAAAAAATTAGTGAGAATCAAAGTGGTGAATTTCGGATAGCTTATGTGAGTTCCACTTTTTCGGGAGATATTTCTAAACTGATACAATTTTTATCTGCTCAATATCCTTATGTCAATTTTAGATTGTATGAAGTGCCAAGTGTCAAGCAAATTGCAGCTTTAGAAGAAGGAAAAATTGATTTTGGAATCATCCGTTCGCCTTTGCATTCGCCAAAAATCGACTCCAAATTATGGTACAAAGACAGTTTTTCATTGGTTTTCAATCGAAATAATTACAATATTTCTTCCGAAGCCGATTTAGAAACCTTAAAAACCGCCACCTTTGTATTTTTTAACAAACAATATGCACCTTATTTTTACGATGCTTTGTTAGAAATTTGTGCGCAATATGGTTTTAATCCTAAGGTAGTTCATGAATCTAATAACATTTCGTCCATTATTCAATTGGTCAAAAACGGTTTGGGAATTTCAATTGTGCCTACAGCTATTATGAAAAGTCATAATTATCCCGAATTAGGATTTGTTGAACTCAAGAAAACAGCACTTTTTACCGATATTTTATTGGCTACGCCAAAAGGAAATCCATCGGAGATTTCACAAGCAGCAATCGAATTTTTAACGGAACAAAATCTAAAAAATGATCACTAACGAAAAAGAAACTGCTTATATCCAAACGCCTTTAGGTATTGCCGAAATTACAGGCGATGAAAACGGTATTTCGGTCATTTCCATAGCTGATGATGGAAAAATTTCAGAAATAATTCCAACCGCTCTACAAGAAGCTGTAACACAACTTCAGGAATATTTTGAAGAAAAGAGAACCCATTTTAATTTTAAAATAAATCCCAAAGGAACTGAATTTCAGCAGAAAGTTTGGCAGGCTTTACTCGAAATTCCATTTGGAAAAACCTGTAGCTATATGGATTTGTCAAAGAAACTTGGCGATGTAAAAGCCATTCGCGCTGTGGCTTCCGCCAATGGAAAAAACCCGCTTTGGATTGTAGTTCCCTGTCATCGTGTAATTGGGACTGATGGTTCACTTACAGGTTATGCTGGTGGTTTGTGGCGAAAAAAATGGTTATTAGAACACGAAAATCCTACAAATCAGCAAAGTTTGTTTTAGTTTTTGATTATATTTAAACATTCAAGCGCATTTTCAAATTTCCAAATGGCATTATGATAGAAAAAATAAACCTCAACAACATACTTTTTCTGGATATTGAAACCGTACCAGAAACAGAAGATTTCAATTCTTTAGATCCAGAGATGCAGTCTTTGTACGAGCAAAAAACACAATACCAACGCAGAGATGATTTTTCAGCAGAAGAATTTTATGATCGAGCGGGAATTTGGGCCGAATTTGGAAAAATTATCTGTATTTCTGTTGGTTTTTTTGCCAATAAAAATGACATTCGAAACTTTAGAGTAACCTCCTTTTTTGGAGAAGAAAAGAAAATTCTGCACGATTTTAGTAATTTACTGAACAATCATTTCAATCAACCGCAACATATTTTGTGTGGGCATAATGCTAAAGAATTTGACATTCCGTTTATCGCTCGACGCATGATTATCAACCAAATTGTAATTCCGAATAAACTGAATTTATTTGGCAAAAAACCATGGGAAATTCCGCATCTGGATACTTTAGAATTGTGGAAATTTGGCGATTATAAACACTTCACTTCTTTAAAATTAATGTGTAAAGTCCTCGGAATTCCTTCTCCAAAAGGCGATATCGACGGCAGTCAGGTAGGTCATGTTTTTTATGTGGATAAAGACATTGACAGAATTGTAACCTATTGCGAAAAAGACACCATCGCCGTAGCACAGATTTTTCTTCGTCTAAGAAGAGAAGATTTATTAATTGACGATGAGATTATTCATGTTTAAATTTCAATAGCAATAACAAAAATCAAACTCAATATTAATAAACAACTTTTTTTTTCTCATTGAAATTGATTTTTGCCATTGCAATTGTCATTTCAATTGATTTATTACATTTACAAAAATTATAGATTATGGTATTGAGTAGATTTTGGTTGGTGATTTTTATTTCATCAATTGTTTTTATTGTAGTGAGTTTATTTTCAGGAAACAGTTATACTATTGATTTTGTGCTCAACGGTAAGAAAGACGATCCTATTTTAATTTCCGAAAAATACATCGATCAAATGCCTGCTTTTATAAAAGACAGCATCGAAAAATCTCCTGATAAAACGATGGTAATCAATACTATTACCTCAAATCCAGATACCACTTATGTATATTCGGCAAAAACGGTTAAAATTTATAGTGGAGTTCAAAAATCAGATGGACTATTGCCTACTTGTAAAAGCACTTTAATTGATTTAATACTTCCGCTTATTGCTTATTTGGCTTTTTTCTGTGGCTTGATGGAGCTATTAATCATTTCTGGAGCATCTGGAAAATTGGCTATTGTTTTGAGTCCCGTTTTTGTAAAAGTATTTCCTAGCATTCCTAAAAACCATCCGTCGATATCCTATATGACCTTAAATTTTGCTGCGAATTTCTTGGGATTAGATTCGGCTGCGACTCCTTTTGGACTGAAAGCTATGGAAAGTTTACAAGAACTCAATCCCGAAAAAGACAAAGCAAGTGATGCCCAAATTATGTTTATGTGTTTGCACGCATCGGGTCTAACCTTAATTGCAACTTCTATTATTGGTTATCGCGCAGCAGCTGGTGCGGCAAATCCTGCCGATGTAATGTTGCCTTGTATCATTACCTCTTTTATAGGTACCATTGCTGCTTTTCTTATTGTTGGAGCGAAACAAAAAATTAATTTCAAAAGTGCATCTTTAGTATTGGCCTTAATCACATTAATTGCAGCAATCATCGGTTTATTGATGTATGTAAATCATTTGGATTTAATTGGAAAAAACTATTTTACGTCTAATCTTTCGAGTTTGATATTGATAGCAATTATTGCTTTTACTTTGGTGTTTTCATTCATCAAAGAGAAGAAATTTGCTGATGCAAATACTACTGTTTTTGATGCTTTTGTGGTGGGAGCTAATAATGGTGTTAAAACGGGAGTGGTTATTTTTCCTTATGTTTTAGGAATGTTAGTAGCCATATCGTTGTTTAGAAATAGTGGTTTATTCGAAATTATCAGCAGCTGGATTGCTTTTCTTTTCTCTAATATGGGTGTCAATAAACAAATTACAGATGCTTTGCCAGTAGCATTACTAAGACCGTTTAGTTCAGCTGGATCACGAGGGTTTTTGATTGATTCGATGAATACTTTTGGTGCTGATTCCATGACAGGAAGATTAAGCAGTATTTTTCAATGTAGTGCCGAAAGTACTTTTTACGTTATTGCGGTATATTTTGGATCAGTAAATATCAAAAATACCCGATACGCTTTGCCAATAATGTTGTTAGTTGATTTAATTTGTGTGATTACCGCTATTTTCGTGGCGAGCTGGTTTTTTTAAATCGAATGTTTTTGTTTACAACGGATTAAAATCCGTTGATGATATAAAATGATAAAATTGAATTCCGTAGGAACGGTTCATAAAAAAACCAAATTATGGCAAATACCTATCATCAAGTATATATCCAGATTGTTTTTGCGGTAAAATATCGTGAAGCAGTTATTACTAGTGAATGGAAATCTATATTATTTGGTGTAATTGGTAATTTGATAAATGAAAGTGGTTGTAAAACAATCATTGTAAATGGAGTTGAAGATCACGTTCACTGTTTTTTAGGTCTTAAACCTACAGTCTCTATTTCGGAATTAATGAAAACCGTTAAAGCTAAATCGTCAAAATATATTAATGATCATCATTTAACCAAATCAAGATTCGAATGGCAAGAAGGTTATGGTGCGTTTTCTTATGGACATTCTCAAATTAATGTAGTTTACAACTATATTGCTAATCAAGAAGAACACCATAAAAAACAAACTTTCAAGGAAGAATATCTAGCGTTTTTAGATAAATTTGAAGTACCATTTGATGAAAGATATATTTTTGAAGATTTGATATAAATATGTCCCGAGCCTATGGCTCTCATTGGATTGAGTTTGATTATTTTCAACGGATTAAAATCCGTTGTTACAGTATTTGTCGTTCCTACGGAACTTTCACATTTAACACATATCATAGAGCCATAGGCTCGAAACATTTTGTAGCAACGGATTTTAATCCGTTGATAAAACGAAATAATAAGAAACGAAGTTCCGTAGGAACGGAACATTTTATAAATTATAATTTATCCATAAAATAATAATCCTAGGTTTTTTAATCTATTTTTCATTCTTTTGATCTGAACAAAAAATTATCATTTATTAACCATTAAACCAATTAAAAAAATGTCAAAATATACTAAATACATCGCTATAGGATTGATGCTTTTATTTTTACTTACTAGTTTATTATCTTAAATTTTATCAAAACACATTTACTTAATATGAAATATTCATTTCTTGCTATTATCACTGTATTTTTTATGTCATGCAGTAATGATTCCGACAAGTTGATAGATTATAGTGCGCAAAATGAGGCTGAAATCCAAGCTTATATCGCAGAAAATGATTTGGATGCACAAAGAACAAGTTCTGGTTTGTATTACGTAATCAATGAAGAAGGAACTGGAAAAAGACCTACTGCAACTTCAGTAATTACTGTATCCTACAAAGGGTATTATACAGATAAAACTATTTTTGACCCAGGCAGTACAACTGGAGTTACTTTTAATTTACAACAAGTAATTAAAGGGTGGATTGAAGGCATTCCTTTCTTTAAAGAAGGCGGAAGTGGTATTCTGTTAATTCCAGCACATTTAGCTTATGGAAGTAAGGATTATCAAAAAGTTCCTGGGGGGTCTGTTTTAATTTTTGAAATTAAATTATTGGCGGTTGAATTTAGTGCTACTAATGATGCTCAAATTGTAAAATACATTAGTGATAATCAATTAAATGCTACAAAAACAGAATCTGGTTTGTATTATGTTATTGACGAAGCGGGAACTGGAAAACAACCTACATCAACCTCAAATGTTACTGTGGCCTACAAAGGTTATTTTACAAATAAAACTGTTTTTGACCCAGGCAGCTCAACTGGAATTTCATTGAATTTGCAACAAGTAATTAAAGGCTGGACGGAAGGAATTCCGTATTTTAAAGAAGGAGGAAGCGGAAAACTTTTGATTCCTGCTACTTTGGGCTATGGCAGTTACAATTACAATTCTATTCCAGGCGGTTCGGTATTAATATTTGATATCAAACTCATTTCGGTTAATTAAAAATGTCAAAATACACTAAATACATCGCTATAGCATTGATGATTCTATTTTTAGTTACTAGTTTGTTAGGCTAAAATCATCATTTTCTTTACTAAAAAAACACTTTTTTTGAGTTAGTATTCACCAAATCAGAGCCTTTTTGATTGTTGATATTTAAAAAAAAAGTGTTTTTTAGTACTAATCCCATCCAGCAAAGACTGCTGCCGCGGCAAATATTTTTTATATTTGTCAAAAAAAAAAAATAAAATACCAATGGACTTTATATATCAGGATCCTTATCCAATTTTAAAAGACGATACCCAATACCGAAAAATTACTTCTGACTACGTAAAAGTAGAAAAATTAGGCGATAGAGAAATCTTAACCGTTGATCCAAAAGGACTAGAATTGCTTTCGCAGGAAGCAATGAAAGACGTTTCTTTTATGCTGCGAACTTCACATTTAGAAAAACTAAAAGCTATTCTTGATGATCCTGAAGCAACGGATAACGACCGATTTGTAGCATACAATTTATTGCAAAATGCTGCAGTAGCCATTGATGGTGAATTGCCTTCTTGTCAGGATACAGGAACGGCGATTGTAATGGCTAAAAAAGGAGAAAATGTATATACTGGTGTCGATGATGCCGAATGGCTTTCTAAAGGGATTTTTAACACCTACCAGGAAAGAAATCTTCGTTATTCGCAAATTGTGCCCATTAGTATGTTTGAAGAAAAGAATTCAGGTTCTAATCTTCCAGCCCAAATTGATATTTATTCGAAAAAAGGAGCTTCTTATGAGTTCTTATTTTTAGCAAAAGGTGGAGGTTCTGCAAACAAAACCTATTTGTACCAACAAACAAAATCCTTGTTGAATGAAAAATCTATGGATGCTTTCATTCGTGCAAAAATCATGGATTTAGGAACTTCTGCTTGTCCGCCGTATCACTTGGCTTTAGTGATTGGAGGAACTTCTGCCGAAGCAAATTTAGCAACCGTTAAAAAAGCATCTGCAGGTTATTTTGATAATTTACCAACTACGGGAAACATGGCAGGTCAGGCTTTCCGTGATATCGAATGGGAAAAAAGAGTGCAACGCATTTGTCAGGAGAGTGCCATTGGAGCGCAATTTGGAGGAAAATATTTTACGCATGATGTTCGTGTAATCCGTTTGCCTCGTCACGCAGCTTCTTGTCCGGTTGGATTAGGAGTTTCTTGTTCAGCTGATAGAAATATCAAAGGTAAAATTACCAAAGATGGTATTTTTGTAGAGCAATTAGAAGTAAATCCAAAACGATTATTGCCTGAAACACCACCACATTTAGAAGCAGCAGTTGAGATTGATTTAAACCAACCAATGGCTGATATTCTTAAAAAATTATCGCAATATCCAATTAAAACGCGTTTGAAATTAAACGGAACTTTGATTGTAGCTCGTGATATTGCACACGCAAAAATCAAAGAATTATTAGACGCAGGTAAACCAATGCCAGAATACTTTAAAAATCACCCGGTATATTATGCAGGTCCTGCAAAAACGCCAGAAGGAATGCCTTCAGGTAGTTTTGGACCAACAACTGCTGGTCGAATGGATGTTTATGTCGAAGAATTCCAGAAAAATGGCGGAAGTATGGTGATGCTTGCCAAAGGAAACAGAACGAAAGATGTTATGAACGCTTGTAAAACTTACGGAGGATTTTATTTGGGTTCTGTAGGTGGACCAGCAGCAATTCTGGCTCAGGATAATATTTTAAAAGTAGAAGTAGTTGATTTTGAAGAATTAGGTATGGAAGCTGTTCGTAAAATCACAGTAAAAGATTTCCCTGCTTTTATTATTACTGATGATAAAGGAAATGATTTCTTTGAGAATTTATAGCGTTTAACCGCAGAGAATACACTGTTTTCTAACCGCAGACTCGCAGATTAATTTAAAATCTGCGAGTCTGCGGTTTCTTTTTAATAAAAAACGGTTACTATGAGGCTAGCAAACTCCCACAAATTCCTAATCCAATTAGTAAATATAAAGCAGCTAAAATAAAAAATACTTTTGCCGCTTTAGAATTGTTTTTCTTCACTGCAAAACCTATAATAGCTAATAAAACTGGTGGTCCAATCATTATTAGTACTAAAATAAGAAATAATCCATCCAAATTTCCCACTTCTAATGCTATCATACTTTAAAATTTAATTTCATTACGTAATTCTTCTAATCGCGCTATTTTATCATCTCTATAAAACAAATTCATCGTTTCAAACGGAATTATTTTGTTATCCTTATTAACAATATGCACACATGATTTTTTTATAGCTCTAACATCAAAATTATAAGCGTCAATAAATTGCATAATGATGATTCTGAATAAATTATCATAACCTAAATTAGGTGCATCAATATTAGGCAAACAACACATTATGGATTTTAAATTTTCTTCAGCAACTTCAACCGAATTTCCAGTGCTGAATAATTCAATCATTTTTTCTTGAAGTACATTGTCTTGTTCGTAAATGATAGTGTTTTTGCTATTATCCAATAAATCATTCGGATTAATATAGCGTGTTAACGGAAATACCTCATCACCTAATTTCAAAGCATAACCCATAACCAAAGCATCTGGATTACAAGGCACAGGCAACAAATCATCAGGATTAAAAATAGTGGTTTGTTCCAAAATTTTCCTTCGCACTTCGGTTAAAGTCATTCTATCCGTTTCGGGATTGAAGTTTTCTAATCTTCCCGCAATTTGCGTAGGTTGAAACGTAACTCCACGAATGCACTTTTGTTGTAAAGCATACTCAATTATTTTTCCAATTTCGTTATCATTTAAACCTTTTTGTAATGTAACAACTAAAGTTGTAGAAAGATTAAGTTCGTTCAGGTTTTCAATAGCTTGTTTTCTTATATCATTTAAATCTGCACCTCTTAATTCTTGTAAAACACTATTTTCAAAAGAATCAAATTGCAAATAAATTTCAAAATCTGGACTGTAGGCTTTTAAACGTTTCGCAAATTCTTTGTCTTTAGCAATTTTAATTCCATTCGTGTTTAACATCAAATGTCTAATGGGAAGTGATTTGGCATAATCCATAATCTCAAAAAAATGCGGATGAATGGTTGGTTCTCCTCCGCTAATTTGAACGACATCTGGTTCTTTTTCATTTAGAACAATGGTATCTAACATGGTCTTTACCTCATCTAATGTTCTATGTCTACCATAAGTTGGTGAAGAGCTTGCATAACATGTTGGACAAGTCAAATTACATCTATCCGTAACTTCAATAACTGTTAAACAGGAATGTTGCTCATGATCTGGACACAAACCACAATCATACGGACAACCGTAATCCGTTTTAGTATTGAATTTAAAAGGAGTTTCAGAAGGTTTATTATAATTTCTTATGTTTTTATAATACGGAATATCATCAGCAATCAATACTTTAGATTTTCCGTGTTCCGGACAACGTTTTAGCATATAAACTTTATCGTTTTCAAAAACAATTTTAGCATCAATTCGTTTTAAGCATTCTGGACAAAGGCTTAAAGTATAATCGTAATAAGTATAACTTCTAACGGGCATTTTTGAATAAATTTAAAATTGTTTTGTAATAATAAAGCAAACAAATTAGGCATAAAATCTGGATGGAACTTAATCCTAATATAAAAAAGATATTAGGTTTCAAAAACTCAATAAAAAATCGAAACGCAAAATAACTAATCATAAAATATTGAAATAACAATCCACTTCTTAAATTTCTTTGTTTCAATTTCCATAAAAATAGAAATAAAAGAATAAGAAATAGTAATTCATAAAGTGCAATTGGATGCCTTTTTAAACCATCACCCAAATCCATTCCTGCAATAAAAGTGGTTACTTTACCATAAGTAAACTCATTCATTCCAGATAAAAAACAACCTATTCTTCCAATAAAAATCCCCAAAAGAATTGGAAAAACAAATAAGTCACCCGAAGATTGTTTTTCACCAATGATTTTTTTGGCAATTTCAACACCTAAAAGTCCACCAAACAAACCACCCATTATTGTTTTTGAATTCAAAATGGTTACAAAAACAGAAATATCAGTGATAAAAACTGGATTTTCAAAAACGGCTACAATTCTTGAACCTAAAAAAGCTCCTAAGGCTGCACCTAATATTATCGAAAGTCGGTTGGAGTTTGGAATGACATCAATAGAACGTTTCCTTAAAAAAACATAATATCTAAAAGCTAAAAAAAAAGCTAAATATTCAAGAATAAGATGAATATTGATTTTATAACCTGTAATAATTGGTTCAAACGGAATCTCCATATTTTAATCAATTACCATCTCTGGAATTTCGCCTTCAATAATCAAATTAGCTTCGGTAGAAGCAATGATATCTTCAACTGAAACCCCTGGCGCGCATTCTAAGAGCTTAAAACCTTTTGGAGTTACTTCCAGAACAGCAAGCTCGGTTACGACTTTTTTAACGCAGCCCACGCCTGTTAATGGTAAAGTACATTTTTTTAGAATTTTAGATTCTCCTGCTTTGTTGACGTGCATCATGGCCACGATAATATTTTCGGCAGAAGCTACTAAATCCATCGCACCGCCCATTCCTTTGACCATTTTACCTGGAATTTTCCAATTAGCAATATCGCCGTTTTCGGAAACTTCCATTGCACCAAGAATGGTCAAATCAACATGCTGTCCACGTATCATTCCAAAACTGGTTGCCGAGTCAAAAAAACTGGCTCCTGGCAATGTAGTTATGGTTTGTTTTCCCGCATTAATTAAATCGGCGTCTTCTTCGCCCTCAAAAGGAAACGGACCCATTCCTAAAACACCATTTTCGCTTTGAAATTCGACGTTTATTGCTTCAGGTATATAGTTAGCCACCAAAGTCGGAATTCCTATCCCTAAATTGACATAATAGCCGTCTTGGAGTTCTTGAGCAATTCGTTTTGCGATATCTTCTTTTGTTAAAGCCATAATTTTATTTTTGAAACATCTAAGTCATATAAGTTTTTTATAATTTGAATATTCTTAAATTATAAAAATTAAGTCCATATAATTTTTCCCAAACTGAATACTAAAAAATCGACCACTGACCACTATTTTCTCTCTCGAACAGTTCTCTTCTCAATTCTCTTCTCATATTTCTCACCTTGAAAAATGCGCTGCACAAAGATTCCTGGAATATGAATTTGATTGGGATCTAAAGTTCCTGCTTCGACCAATTCTTCGACTTCGGCGATGGTTATTTTTGCTGCTCCGGCCATTACAGGATTGAAGTTTCGGGCGGTTCCTTTAAAAATTAGATTTCCAGCAGTATCACCTTTCCATGCTTTTACAATAGCAAAATCAGCTTTGAAAGCTAATTCCATTACGTGCATTTTTCCGTTAAATTCTCGGGTTTCTTTACCTTCAGCAACTTCTGTTCCAAAACCAGCTGGTGTAAAAAAAGCAGGAATTCCAACTTGGGCGGCACGACAGCGTTCGGCAAGTGTACCTTGTGGAAGTAATTCTACGTCCAGTTCGCCAGTAAGCATTTGACGTTCGAATTCGGCATTTTCGCCCACATAAGAAGAAATCATTTTTTTGATTTGTTTTTTATGCAACAATAACCCCAAACCAAAATCATCCACTCCAGCATTATTGGAAATACAAGTCAGATTTTTGATTTCTTTTTGTACCAATTCGGCAATGGAATTCTCAGGAATGCCACACAATCCAAAACCACCTAACATAAGTGTCGCATTATCCTGAACATCATGCAATGCTTCCTGAACTGAATTTACTTTTTTATTAATCATAACGAAATAGATTGCTTTTGATTCTTAAAAATAAGGCTTTATTTTCAAATGAAGAAAAAATAGTAGCATTCGTTAATAAACAAAAAAAAGCCTCCATTAAATTTGGAGGCTCTATTTTCAGTTTTTAAAATTCAAATTCGTCTGTATCCTGGATAACAGCCGTAGTATCTTTTATTTTTGGCGCTTGATAACAATCTACTTTTATAGAAAGATTCGCAGGTCGGTCAAATGGTTTTTTGGATACTTTTAGTTCGGGATCTTGGTAACACAATTTCATAAAATAACCCCAAACTGGTAATGCGGCTGTAGCACCTTGTCCGTAAGTTATACTTTTAAAACGTGCCGAACGATCCTCGCATCCTACCCAAACTCCAGTTACTAAATTTGGAACCATTCCCATAAACCATCCATCCGATTGGTTTTGAGTGGTACCTGTTTTTCCTGCAATTGGATTAGTCAAACTATAAGGATATCCAGTCCATCTATGATCGCCATTTCCTCCATATGTTGATCTCAATCTGGAACCAGAACCTCCTTCAACAACTCCTTCTAGCAATTTTACAACTGCAAAAGCAATGTCTTTATTCAAAACATCATGTGATTCTGGTATTGGCTCGTAGATAACTACTCCACTCTTATCTTCTATTCGAGACAAAAATTGAGGTTTATTGTATACTCCTTGATTTGCAAATGTACTATAAGCAGCCACCATTTCTTCAACAGTAATATCTACTGCTCCAAGTGCTATCGAAGGTTGTGCAGGAATATCGGTTTTAACTCCTAATTTGTGGGTTAATTTTATAACAGCCTCTGGTCCTACTTTGTCAATTAATTTAGCCGAAACAGTGTTTATCGAACTTGCCAATGCTTTTTTCAAAGTTACCATTCCTAGGTAAGTATTATTAGAATTCCTAGGAGTCCAAGTTGCTGTAACATGATGACGTCCTACAGGAATAGTAAATGGTGCATCGATAATAGAATCACAAGGGGACATATTTAACTGTTCAATAGCCGTTGCGTAAACAAAAGGTTTAAAAGTAGAACCTACTTGTCTAGCTCCTTGTGCTACGTGATCGTATTGAAAATATTTGTAATTGATTCCGCCCACCCAAGCTTTTATATTTCCGGTTTGTGGTTCCATTGCCATCAAACCTGCTTGTAAAAAGTGTTTGTAATAACGAATGGAATCCATAGGAGTCATCAATGTATCTTTTTCTCCTTTCCAGGTAAAAACAGTCATCTTTGTTTTTTTATTGAAAGATTCAATAATTTCATCTTCGCTTTTATCCATGGATTTCATCACATACCAACGGTTTGAAGCCTTCATGGCTTGCATTAAAATACGGTTAGTTTCTTTCTCCGAAATATTAACAAAAGGCGCATTTTTATTGGTTTTAGACTGAATAAAAAACTCTTCTTGTAAATTAGCCATGTGAGCTGCTACTGCTTCTTCTGCATGCAATTGCATTCTTGAATCGATAGTAGTATGAATTTTCAATCCATCTTTGTAAATATCATAATCTGAACCATCAGCTTTTTTATTCGTTTCTGCCCATTTTTTCATGTAATCACGTAAGTATTCTCTGAAATAAGTGGCCATTCCTTCACGATGACTTTCTAATTTGAAATGCAGCGTAATTGGTAAAGCTTGTAATCTTTCTTTTTCTGCACTAGAAATCATCTTCGCTTTTTCCATTTGTGCTAAAACCACATTTCTACGGTTTTTTACTCCCACAGGGTTTCTAACTGGATTGTACAAACCTGAATTCTTAAACATTCCCACTAAAATAGCCGATTCGTCTACGGTTAATTGTTTTGGAGTTTTAGAAAAATAAGTATGTGCCGCCGAGCTTACTCCTACTGCATAGTTTCCAAAATCATAGACATTACAATACATAGCAAGAATCTCATTTTTAGTATATTGTCTTTCTAAACGAATGGCAATAATCCATTCTTTTGCTTTTTGAACAATACGAAAAGGTAGAAATTTAGAACCTTCGCCATGAAACAATTGTTTGGCTAATTGTTGGGTTAACGTACTTGCTCCACCGTTAGTTCCTAAACTTAATGCCGCTCTTAATGTACCTCTACCGTCAATACCTGAGTGTTCATAAAAACGCTCATCTTCAGTGGCCACCAATGCATCTACTAGATTTTTTGGCAAATCAGAATATTTTAATTGCGAACGATTGGTTTGAAAATATTTTCCAATAACCACACCATCAGAAGAAATAACTTCGGTTGCCAAATTAGAATCTGGATTTTCTAAGTCTTCAAAAGAAGGCATAGAACCAAAAAGTCCCCAGGATGCAAAAAGGAAAAAAAGAACAATCGCTCCCATTCCATATATGAAAAGCTTCCAGAACTTCTTGGTATAAGATTTAAAATCTTGATTGGTATTATTTGTTTTTTTATTAGTTGCCATAACTATTTATTCTTTTTTTTCTATTCTTAAACCTACTTCGGTAATTCCTTCTAATTGTGTAACTCCGGGAACTTTGCCCCCTTCTCTTACCGCTTGTTTGATATTGAGTTTGTATTTTCCTCTAAACCTTACATTCTCTTTAAAATACAATTTACTCTCTTTTATATCTGTAAATCCGTTTCCTAGCAAAGTACCATCTGGAGCTGCCATTTGGTATTCTAAAGTATCTACTTTAGTGTAACCATTTGGTTTTTCTAACGTTACAATCAAGAAAAGATTATTAAAAGGATAATTATTATTGTCTCTTATATTTATAAAAAGATCATATCTTTTTGTTGAATCCAATTCAGGTAAATTAAAAGAAACAATACTGTCTTTATGCCAAGCACTTCCTACGGATTTGTATTCATCAAAAACTCTTTCTTTATCACATGAAAAAAAGAATATGCTAACTAAAAGTAGTAAAACGCTATTTTTTAGCCTCATTTTTTTTAATAATTATAGGTTTTCTAGGTCCTTTAGGTTTTTTATCAGCAGCTGGTTTTTGTGAAGCATCAGCTGGTTTATTGTGCTGCTTATTATTATTTGCTGGTTTTTTAGTGTTTGGAGTTCCAGAAGTATTTTCAACTGCTTTTTTAGGCTTTTTATTGTTCTTTTTACTTCTTTTTGGTTGGTCAAAACGAGTTAAACTTTCCTGACCCATGGCGTTATTAAAGTCTTTTTCAACTTCTTGAATTACTTCAATTGCAAAATCTTCTAGCGAAGAAACTTTCTTTTTTAACTTATTTTCGGCTACAATTTCTTTAACCTTATCAATTTTCAAAACATGCCAGTTTGCGAAATTATTTGTGTAAGCAAACCACATCAGTCCTTTAAAAATATCTTGTTTTTGGCAAATAGCATCTCCTTTTTCAGTAACTAATCTCGTTTCAAAATCAGGAAATCCTTTTAAAGCATCCATGTAAGTGTCTAGTTCATAATTCAAACAACACTTTAATTTCCCACATTGACCAGCTAATTTTTGCGGATTTAAAGACAATTGCTGGTAACGTGCTGCCGAAGTATTTACACTTCTAAAATCAGTCAGCCAGGTTGAACAACACAATTCTCTACCACAAGAACCAATTCCGCCTAAACGAGCTGCTTCCTGACGGAAACCTACTTGTTTCATCTCTACTCTGGTACTAAATTCTTTAGCAAAATCTTTAATTAAAAGTCTAAAGTCAACACGATCATTAGCGGTGTAATAAAAAGTCGCTTTCGAACCATCTCCCTGAAATTCGATATCTGATATCTTCATTTCCAGTTTATGCTGAATCGCTAATTCACGCGCACGAACCTTCATTGGCTCTTCTTTATTTCGAGCCGCTGACCAAATATCGATGTCTTTTTGAGAAGCTTTTCGGTACACTTTAGGCACTTCATTGCTATTAGGATCTACTCCTTTTTTCTTCATTTGGATACGAACTAATTCGCCCGTTAAAGTAACAATTCCAATGTCGTGTCCAGGAGAAGCCACTGTTGCCACAATGTCTCCCATGCTTAAAGTTAATTTTTCGGTATTGCGATAAAACTCTTTTCTTCCATTCTTAAAACGTACTTCAACGCAATCAAAAGGAGCATCGCCGTTAGGCAAACTCATGTTAGAAAGCCAATCAAAAACCGTTAATTTGTTGCAGCTATCGGTGCCGCAAGTCCCATTATTTTTACAACCCTTAGGTGCGCCACCATCAGAAGTTGAACAACTTGCACATGCCATAATTTTATATGTAGTGTTGTGACCAGCACAACTTAAGTTCTTAAAACGTTTAATCTGTAAAGATAGTATTTTTTAATCTTAAGTTGCAAAATTAAGAATTCCTCAAAAAATTAAAATTTTTATAAAAAAAGCCTATCTCAACTCATTTGAAATAGGCTTTTAAAATTAGGTTTTAGAAACAAATTATTCTAAAATCTTATATAATTTATCAGACAAACGAACTCTAAAAGGAACTGCAAATGTTATTCTGTCTCCTTTTTTTGCTACTGTGTTTTCTGCATCGTTTACAATCATTTTTTCTAAAACCAATTCCTGATTTCCAGTTGTTGGTCCAGAAATTAAGATTTTGTCACCCAAATTTAATTCTTGGCTTTCAATGGTAAAAAGTCCCACCTGAGCTTTTACATAATAATGTTCAGCTTTACCAATTAAGGTCTTTTTTACTTTTATTTTTTGGCGAATATCGGTTGTTTTTTTGGCTGTTGCCAAAGCAGTATCTGATAATTCTCCAGAGTGTTTGAACTTTAAACTTTCGGATTTTCCTTTTCTAAAAACCTTATTACCTACTTGCTTCCCTTTTCTTAATTTAATTTGTTCTTCATAAGGCAAATGGATTATTTCCTGACATTCAGTAGAGCAACAATTTTCCATAGCAGCCTTACAATCATCACATTGGATAAACAACAAATGACATCCGTCGTTAACACAGTTGGTATGATTGTCGCAAGGTTTTCCACATTGATGGCATTGCGAAACAATATCATCAGTGATTCTTTCACCAAGACGATTATCGAAAACGAAATTTTTTCCAATGAATTTACTTTCTAAACCTTCCTCTTCAATTTGCTTTGCATAATTGATGATTCCACCTTCTAACTGGAAAACATTTTTAAAACCCTGATGTTTAAAATAAGCACTTGCTTTCTCACAACGAATTCCTCCGGTACAATACATTACCAGATTTTTATCTTCTTTAAAGTCCTGAAGTTGCTCATTGATAATAGGCAAACTTTCTCTAAAAGTCTCCACATCAGGAGTAATAGCTCCTTTAAAATGACCGACTTCACTTTCGTAATGATTTCTAAAATCAACTACAATAGTGTTAGGATCTTCCAGAATTTCATTGAATTCCTTGGCTTTTAAGTGTACGCCTTTGTTGGTAACATCAAAAGTATCATCGTTCAATCCGTCAGCAACAATCTTATGACGCACTTTAATTGTCAATTTCAAAAATGCGTGATCGTCTTGTTCTACGGCTACATTCAAACGAATGCCTTTCATGAAATCATATACTTCAAGAGTTTCTCTAAAAGCTTCAATATTTTCGGCAGGAACGTTCATTTGAGCGTTGATACCTTCATGAGCAACGTAAATTCGGCCCAAAGCATCAAGTGCGTTCCAGGCTAGAAATAAATCGTCGCGAAATTTTTTAGGATCTTCAATTTTGGCATACGCATAGAAAGACAACGTAAGACGTTGTTTACCCGCTTGATCAATCAATTCAGCTCTTTCTTCTGCGCTTAAGGTGTTGTACAGTTGCATGCTATAAACGGTTTAAGTGAGAATATTTTTTGCAAAAGTATAAAAAATAACTCAAAAAGGGCCAAAATCGTCCTTCCGAGGAACGAAGGAATCTCATTTGCAAAGTCAAACACAGTATAAATGTTAGTGAGATTGCTTCGTTCCTCGCAATGACTTTTTAATTCAAACTCGCTTTAAACATTTTCAGCTCATCCCAGGAGAATTTTTCGCCAAATTGTTCTTTCATTGGAGTAAGCGATTCTTCTTTGTAGAATTTAAAAGCTTCGGCTAACTCATCAATTTTATCCTGCGGTAAAACTTCACTTATCGAAATTCGTTTTGCCTGAATCAATTTGACTAAATGTGTTTCGATGGTTTGAATGCTTAATTTTCGAATATCGGCAATATCCTGAATCGAATTTTTGGCTATCCACAAATCAAAAGTTTCCTCAACAGTAGATTTTTTCGGCTCTTTTTGGTCTTTTTTCTTTGAAGTGTAACGGTTCAAATCTTCTTCATCTTCAATCAACGTAATATTTGCTTCTTTGAATTGATTTTGAATGGCTTCTTTTTTTCTCGAAAGGTATTTTTTAATCTCGTCTGAAGTGAGTTTTTCTTTCGAAATTGCCTCGTTTGCAATAACGGTTTCTATCAACAATTTGGTTTTCATCAAACGCAGAACTGCTTTCGATTGCAACTCTTCTAATTCAGATAATTCTTCAAAATAGGCTTTGGCTTTCTTGAGTCGTTTAATTTCTTCTATTTTCCACAGAATTTCAAAAACCAAATCGTCCATAGCTTTGAAAAAATAATCAAACGCAGCTTGAATTCGGACAGAAACATGAATTAAGTCCACCGTTTCATTAGCAAAGATTCTATTCAATTGTATGATGAATTTTTTGGATGGATCCAAAAGCGATTCGATATTTTCCAATTGCTTGGCTGCCCAAAGTGCATTTTTAGATTTTGCCGAAGTTTCCGTTTTATCCGAATAACTGAATTTATGATTGCGCCATTCCTGAGCCAAATCATACCAATCAAAGCTGTTAATCAAATAATTATGGATGAAATTTTTGGTTTCAAAATGCAGGGAATTTTTAAGCACTTCTTCCGAAGCCTTATTTTGCGCGTATTCCATAACATCCTGATCGTTAGAAATACCATTCATTCGCAACGGAGAAAGCAAAACTAAGCCTTCTAACGAACGCAAACGCGACAAAGCGACATAAGCCTGTCCGGGCATAAAAACTTGCGAAACATCAATCGCTGCTTTGTCAAATGTCAATCCCTGGCTTTTGTGAACCGTAATTGCCCAGGCTAATTTGATAGGATAATGCACAAAAGTACCCAAAACCTCCTCCTCGACTTCCTTTGTCAACGGATCTACTTTGTATCGAATGTTTTGCCATTCGTATCGTTCTACTTCAATAGTTTTATGTTCTTCAGGAAAATGAACTAAGATTTCCTGACTCGAAAGCGATTTAATAATTCCCATTTTACCATTGAAATAATTTTTTTCGAAAGCCAAATCGTTTTTGACAAACATGATTTGGGCACCCACTTTCAATTGCAAATTATGTTCCACAGGATAAATTTTCTCTGGAAAATCGCCAATAATTTCTGGTTTATAAGTAATTAATTCTCCTTTTAAATCTTCCAAAGCTTGTGCATTCATTGCATCCGCTTTAGCATTGTGAGTCGTTAATGTAATATAACCTTTATTGGCTTTTAAATCAAAATTTGGTTTTACATATTGATTCAAAACCTGAACATCATCGGGAGTAATTTGGTTGTTTCTTAGATTATTTAAAACCGAAATAAAATTAGTATCCGTCTGGCGGAAAATTTTAGACAATTCTATATACAAAGGCGGAGATTGCTGAATAACATGCGAATGAAAAAAGAATTTTCCCTTATAATAATTGCGTAACGTTCGCCATTCCTCATCCCGAATTACGGGTGGCAATTGCAATAAATCGCCAATAAATAAAACTTGAACGCCGCCAAAAGGAGCCGCTTTTTTACGAACCGTTTGCATCATATAATCCATAGCATCGAGCAAATCGGCACGAAGCATACTCACTTCGTCAATAACCAGTAATTCCATATTTCGAATCACTGCTTTTTTCAAGCCATTCATTTTAAAATGCCTGCGTAAACTTTCTTTATTTTCAAACTTCACGGTTTCTGAAAATTGGGATTCGGCAGTAAAAGAAGGAATAAATCCACTAAACGGCAATTGAAACATCGAATGAATAGTAACACCACCCGCATTCAAAGCAGCAATTCCCGTAGGTGCCACAACCACCGTATTTTTATGTGTAGTTTCAATTATTTCACGCAAAAGTGTAGTTTTTCCAGTCCCCGCTTTTCCAGTCAAAAAAACCGAACGTTGGGTCTGATTGATAAACTGTAAGGTATATTGAGCGGCTTCGGATAAGGTTTGCATGTGGATTGAAATTAAAATGCTAAATTAATAGAAATAAAATTAATAAATTATATAAGTTATTGATTACAATTTTATTTTGTATTAAAATCAAAAAAAATGCCTTAAATCTAAAATTAGACTAAGGCATTATTTTGAATTAATAGGAAACAACTATTTTTTTTCTTCTTTTTTATCTTCTACTTTTTCTTCACTTTTAGATGAAGATTTGTATTTTTCATTCAAAGCTTTGATGATTTCTTTAGTAATATCATATTTATCCTGAGCGTATAAAACTGAAGCAGCGTCACCAGTACCGTAAATATAATCATAGCCTTTTTCTTTACCGTAATCTTTGATGAATTTTTTTACACCACTAACTAAACTATCCATTTCAACACCGCTTGATTGTTGTAATTCTTGTGCTAATGCTTGTTGAGCATAACCTAATTGTTGTTCTCTTTTTTGCAATTCAGCTCCTCTTTTCTGAGCCCACTCCTGACCGTTAGCTTGTGCTTGAGATTGGAAATTGGCAGCATCTTGTTTGAATCGATTAATTTCAGCCTCTAACTGTCTTCCCTTTTCTTCAGATTGCGCTTTATATTTTGCTTCTAAATCTTTCGCCTCAGTATATTCTTTCATCAATTCCGAAGTATCAATGTAAGCTGTTTTTACTTCTTTAACTTTTTCTGTCGTTTGGTTACATGCAACAACTGAAATAGCAATTGCAATAATTAATAAAGCTTTTTTACTCATATTATAAATATTTCTTTTTTGGCATTCTTGAATCGTTGATTTCATTTTGATTTATTTCTGAATTAATGTGTGTGTGTGTGACAAAAATATAAAAAAATAGACAGCATCCTAAAAAACTTTAGAAAATGCCCATTTTTTATAGTATTAGATTTAATTATTATAAAAACAATAACGATAAAATAACGTTATTAAAATCGGCTTTAATATCTCGTTTTTGAGCTACTTTCAAAAAAAAGACATCAATAAATATCTTTTTCCATTAAAACAGCTCAGAAAACAGCTTAAAATGATTTTTAGTTGTTTTTTAAGACGTAAATATGCGAAGAATACTCAAAATTACGCTTAGCTTTCCAGTTGGACTGTAAACCAATAAAAAATGCTTTTACAAAATTCATTTTTCCAGATTTGTATTTTTCAGAAAGTAAACTCACGTAAAAGGAATCAAATTTCATAGGAAGTACTTTTTCTAATTTCATTCCTTCTTTTGCAAAAAGTAATTGAATTGCTTTTTTAGAAAAATGCCAAAAATGAATGGGTACATCATAAGCCGCCCAAAATGCCCCGTAATGTTTTGCATCAAAAGATTTATAATTCGGAACTGCAACAATCAAAGTTCCGTCTTGTTTTAGCAAACGTTTTAATTCTTTAATTTGAGCATCTAAATCTGGAACGTGTTCTAAAACGTGCCACATTGAAATGGTATCAAAAGAATGGCTTTCTAATTCCTTAGTATCTTCAACAAATGCAATTCCTTTTTTTATAGCAATTCCTTTTGCTCTTGGGCTTGGTTCTACTCCTATTGTTTGCCAACCATTTTCTTGTGCAGTTAATAAAAAATCTCCTGTTCCAGCACCAATATCTAAAATCCTTCCTTTATTCGGTTGAAACGAATTAATTAAATCTAATTTATTTTTTAAAGCTATTTGCTTCACAAAATGATAGGCTTTTTCAAATAAAGATCTTTTGTTATCGGTGTGCGAAATATAATCTTCACTTTCATAATATTTTCCCAAAGTATCTAAACTGGGTTGCGGATACGTAATCAACATATCCAAAGTTTCATCCTGATACAAATCAAAAATCTCTTTAGAAACCGAATGGTCTTTTACGGTAAGGAAATGCTTTTTATTTAAAATATCCATTTTTTAGTGGTCAGTGGTCAGTTTTTTTAGTAATCAGTTTAGTCGTCTTACTAATAAATTTATTTGTAATTTTAAAATAGTTTCACGTGGAACAATTAAAATTTGAGGTTTGAAACTAGAGGCTAGAAGTTTGCAATTAAAACTTCTAGCCTCTAACTCCCCACTTCTAACTTTCAATTATCTTCCCATATAAATCAACAATACCGAAATATCGCTAGGAGAAACTCCACTAATTCTTGAAGCTTGTGAAATAGTTACTGGACGAATTTTATTCAGTTTTTGTTTTGCTTCAATCGACATCGATTTGATTTTGTTGTAATCAAAATCAGCTGGGATTTTTACATCTTCTAGTCGAGTTAGTTTATCCGCGTTATTTCTTTCTTTCTCGATATATCCCGAATATTTGACTTGGATTTCGGCTTGTTCTAAAATTTCTTCGTCCAAATCATTTTCGGCAACATACGATTTGACTTTTTCAAACTGCATCATATCCTCTAAATCAATTTGCGGACGAGAAAATATTTTAAACATTTTGTCACCTTGTGAAATTGATGCTGTTTCCTTAGAAGCCAAAATTGGATTTGTTTCTGCAACTGAAACAGAAGTTTCTTTGAAAAATGCAACCATCTTTTCGGATTCATTTAACTTACGTTCCATTCTTCTCAAACGATCTTCGGAAGCCAAACCAATTTCGAATGACATTGGTGTCAATCTAAAATCGGCATTATCCTGACGCAACAACGTTCTATATTCAGCACGAGAAGTAAACATTCTGTATGGCTCTTCTGTACCTTTTGTAATTAGGTCATCAATTAAAACCCCAATGTAAGCTTCATCACGTTTTAAAATTAATGGTACTTTTTCATGCACTTTTAAATGTGCATTAATTCCTGCCATCAATCCTTGCGAAGCTGCTTCTTCATATCCTGTAGTTCCATTGATTTGCCCTGCGAAATACAAACCTTCTACCAACTTGGTTTCCAAAGTATGTTTCAATTGCGTTGGCGGAAAATAATCATATTCGATAGCATAACCTGGTCTAAAGAATTTTACTTTTTCAAATCCCGCAACAGAACTCAATGCTTTAAATTGAATATCCTCAGGAAGCGAAGTTGAAAATCCGTTTACATAAACCTCACAAGTATTCCAACCTTCTGGTTCCACAAAAAGCTGATGTCTTTCTTTGTCTGCGAAACGATTGATCTTATCTTCAATAGAAGGACAATATCTTGGCCCCAAACTTTTAATTCGTCCATTGAACATTGGCGAACGATCAAATCCTTCTCTTAAAATATTATGAACATCAAGAGAAGTGTACGTCATGTAACAAGATCTTTGATTGGTCAACGGCGAAGTCAAATCAGAATAAGAGAATTTAGAAGGTTTTGCATCTCCTTTTTCTTCATTCATTTTTGAATAATCCAATGAACGTCCATCCACTCGTGGAGGTGTTCCAGTTTTCATTCTTCCTGCTTCAAAACCAGCCTGAATCAAATCTTCGGTAATTCCGTAAGCAGCACTTTCTCCTGCTCTACCTCCACCGAATTGTTTTTCTCCAATATGAATCAATCCATTCAGGAAAGTTCCATTGGTCAACACCACCGATTTCGAACGAATTTCCACTCCCAAAGAAGTTTTGATTCCTTTTATTTTTCCATTTTCGATAATCAATCCTTTTACCATTTCCTGGTAAAAATCAAGATTTGGAGTTCCTTCCAACATCATTCTCCATTCTTCGGCAAAACGCATTCTGTCGCTTTGAACTCTCGGAGACCACATTGCTGGACCTTTTGATTTATTCAACATCTTGAATTGAATTGCCGTTCGATCAGAAACAATTCCTGAGTATCCACCAAGCGCATCAATCTCACGGACAATTTGCCCTTTTGCAATTCCACCCATGGCAGGATTACAAGACATTTGAGCAATGTTTTGCAAACTCATTGTAACCAATAAAGTTTTCGAACCCAAATTTGCGGCAGCAGCTGCAGCTTCAGAACCTGCATGTCCAGCACCAACAACAATTACATCATACTCTTCTAGAAACATTCTTTTTATTATTTGCCCTCTTGAAAGGGATGCAATTTTGAATCAAAATTCATTTTGAAATCAAAATCCAAGTTTAAAATTCGCTTCGCGAATGAAGCTTTTTCACTGACCTATTTTAAATGTTCCACGTGAAACATTTTCGAAAAAAACATAAAATTAATAATTACTGTTCCACGTGGAACATTGCAATTTTTTCGTCTTCTTTTAAGCGCATTATACGTTCGCTTTCTTCGTCTTTATCTTTGTATCCACAATAGTGTAAAACACCATGAACCAAAACACGCTTCAATTCTTCTTCAAAAGAGACTTCAAAATCTTTAGCATTATCCTCAACACGTTCAATGGAAACAAAAACGTCACCGTTTAATTCGTTGCCAACAGTATAATCAAAACTAATAATATCAGTAAGCGTATCGTGATTTAAATATTCCAGATTGATTCTATGAAGGTATTCGTCATCACAAAAAATATAATTAATCTCTCCTTCTTTCTTTTTTTCGGAAACAATTACAGCAGATAACCAAGCAGCAATTGCTTCTTCGTTATCTAAATTAAAGTCACTTTCGTAGTTAAAATTTATCATTTTGTTTTAAAATATTCTTGAACCTTGCGGTTAAAATTGGAGCGCAAAGGTAATGATTGTCTGTTTAATATCTCTATGCTATTCAAATATTCTAACAAGCTACTAGGCAAGGCTCTTGATTGATTAGAAAAGTCTTTGTTGTTAGTTTGAGATTGTCTTTTGTTTTCTTCTCCTTGTTGCTGAATCGCATTATTTAATTTTAATAATTCCTGCTTGATATTCATCACTTTTTGAAGCGTTTCATTTTTAAAACCTTTGTTTAACAATTGCTTTTCTAGCTGCTTCATTTGTTCCAAAGCGCTTTGTCCAGTATTACCCAAACCTTGCTTTTTTAACTCACTTTCTAAAGCATCACGAAGTTCTTTTTGCTGTTTGTAGATTCCCATAATCGATTGTGCATCTCCTTCTCCATCTTCTCCATTACCAGAATTTCCTTTTCCATCCTTACCTTCTTTGGATTCACCAGGCTTCATTCCTTGTTTCATTTTATCTCCTAAACTTTGTTGTTTCGAAATAATATCTGGTAATTGCATTCCTTCTCCTTGACCCTGTTTTGGTTTTCCTTGACCCATTGAAGACAAAGACATTTGCATGTTATTAAGCAATTCGCTTAAAAAATCTCCCAGTTTATTTGCTGAAGCAATAGCATATTGTTGATGAGACAATCCTTTTGAAATTTGTGAATCGGTTAAAGTTTCTAGAGCCTTATCGACATTGTATTGTACATTACCAACTTCCTTTGTAATGTCTTCTGTTAGTTTTGGATTACGCAAAGACATAGCAAACAAACTATCATCAACATGTTTGAATTGCAAACGCAAATCTTGCTGCACTTTTATGTTCTTGTTAAAAGCCGGCGAACTGGAATTAGAAGATTTAAAACGCAACATCAAAGCTTCCTGAGAAAAAGAATATGACAATAAATTGTCTAAAATCTGACGTAACATTTTTACATCTTCTTCCATTTGTTCCATCTCAGCTCCTTCCATTCCCTGTTCCATTTTCTTGGACATGGCCTTCATTTTCTTAGAAGCATTTTTTTGATTTGGTTTTGCTTTAGCCGAATTATTGTTCTTTAATTCCTCCGAAGCTTTCTTCAAATCTTCATCAATACTTTTTTCAGAAGCATCTTCTTTAGGAATATCTAATGGGGATTTTAATTCCTTATTTTCCTTTTTTAAATCATCTAATTCTTTCTGAATCTTATCAAAATCATTATTTATTTGCTGTTGTTTTGAAAGTGTGTTTTCTTTCTCATTCTCGGAAAGCTTATCTTGCTTATCGGATAATTTATCTAATTTGTCAGCCAATTGTTCAGCCTTTTTTTGAATATAATATTTCTTAGTCAGTTCCACTAACTGTTGCAGATTTTTAACTTGATTTTTACCCTTTTGTTTAAACTGATCTAATTGATCCAGTAAATCATCGTTCTTCATTTTATCATTCAGCGACTTTAACTCGTCTAAAAGTTTCTTGTTTTTTTCTAGTTCTTCATTATTATTCTCAATGCGTTTTTCTAATTCTTTTTTGAATTCATCGTCACTTTTAGTTTTAGATTCATCTAAATTATTTTTCATTTTATCCATGAAATTACGCATCATTTCATCTTGCTTTTTTTGCTGTTGAATAAAATCTAAAACTTTTTGCTGGTCTTTAAATTCAAAATTTTCTTTTTCTTTTCCAGATTTCTGAATCTTATCCAATTGAGAAAATTGCTTGTCCTGACTCTTTAATGATTTTTGTAAACCTTGAATATTATCTGATTGTTGTTTTAAAACTAAATCTTCTTTTTCCTGAGCAGTTACAATTCGATTGGAGAAAACAGAAGATTTTGAACTTTTAAAATGATGGATAAAATCATTATCGAAAACTTCAAAATAATAATCATAAGTCACTCCTTCTACCACTGGAAGATTAGCAGGAAAAGAAAAAACAAATTGATCAAAAACGCCTTGCTTGATTGCAATTGTTCCACGTTTGGCAGTAGCTGGTTTATTGCTTTCATAATACACAACCTGCAACTGGCGTAAACCATAATCATCACTAATTTTTCCCAAAAGATAACTAGTAGCCAGCTTCAAACTATCAGGTGCCTGACTCACAGTGATCGAAGGAAACTGATCTTTGATAACCGTAAGCTGATAATTCAATTTTTCGTAGTTAATTATAGCTTTATTTGAGCTAATAATTTGATAATCTGTATTTTCATTGATATTTTTAGATAAAACAAAGCTATTATTGCTTTTAGTAAACTCAGAAACCGAATTGGTATTCGAAAACACCACTTCTTCAGTAGCTAGCGTATTAATTTTCCAAGTCACTTTAGTTCCTTCTGGAATAATGGCATTACCAGTTCCTTTTACAATCTCTGGTTTTCTATTTAAATGCGAAGGAAAATTCAATTGCATTTCGAAATTTAAAATAGATGGAACAGCAACTACTTTTAAAAGATATTCTTCGGATGAAACAGCATTTCCCTGAAGATGAAAAGAAATATCCTGAGTGGGTTTTTCAATTTTAAATTCAAATTCTCCAGACTTTTTACTCTCCATAAAATAACTTTCATCATTAATGAAAATCATCGCATTTTCAGGAACTACTTTTCCAACGGTTTTAAACCTTACAATAAAATCCTTGTTTTGTTCGGTTTGTAAATTTGAATTCAAAAGCACAAATTTAAATGGAGCTGGTGGTAAAAAAGTAGCATTGAAATGAACAATTCGATTCAAACTTTGAGTAATGATTCCTTTGTTACCCGAAAAATAAAAAGAAGCAAATAAGAAAACCGGAATGATGGCAAGAGGTAAATATTTTTTATTCGAATTGAAATTTACAGCATTAGTAAAAGGAATGGGTTGCAAAGCATTTGCTTTTTGTTCGATAGAAGCCAAAAGCAGTTCAGATCTTTCCGAATTATTTTCAGGATTTGAAAGCTGAATAAAATTAAGCAACTTGTCTTTTACATCTGAAAAATGATTTCCAATTATGGAAGAAGCTTCGTTGTAATCAATTCCTTTTTTAAATTTCAATAATTTAAAAACGGGAAACAAAATAAAACGAAAAAGCAAAACGACTTCTACTCCAATAAAAGTCCAAAACAAAATAGTTCTTCCTATAGGTTTTAACCAAAGAAAATATTCAATAAAAAGTGTGAAGAGAAAATATAATAAACCCAAACCAATAAAGAAAACTACGCCTCTTATCAATTCGTTTAAATAATACTTTCTAATAAAAGCTTCTAATTTTTGATAAATAAAATTGGAACTATTCAAATTGTTTTTGCTTTTTAATAACCCATAAAAGTAATAATTATAATCATACGAAATTCCAAATTCCAAATTCCAAATTCCAAATTCCAAATTCCAAATTCCAAATTCCAAATTCCAAATTCCAAATTCCAAATTCCAAATTCCAAATTCCAAATTCCAAATTCCAAATTCCAAATTCCAAATTCTAACTACTGACTTCTAATTTTAGACTATTTTTGAAAAACTTCTAACTTCTAACTCCTGACTTCTAACTTCTAATTATCTTTGTTGCAAAATTTATATAAAATGTCAAACCCAATTCGTGTGCGTTTTGCACCAAGTCCAACGGGACCTTTACATATTGGCGGAGTTCGTACTGCCCTATTTAATTATTTGTTTGCAAAAAAAAATGGTGGAACTTTCTTTTTAAGAATTGAAGATACTGACCAAAGTCGTTTTGTACCAGGTGCCGAACAATATATCATGGAAGCCTTAGAATGGTTAGGAATTGCTCCTGATGAAACTATTGGAAAGAATGAAAAATTTGGACCTTACCGTCAAAGCGAAAGAAAAGAATTATACAAACAATATGCTGACCAACTGATTAATTCAGGCTGGGCATATTATGCATTTGATACTCCAGAATCATTAGATGCTTACAGAAAAGCTGAAGAAGAACAAGGGAAAACATTTATTTACAATCATACTAACAGAGAAAAACTGGATACTTCTTTAGTCATTTCGGCAGATGAAACTGCGCAAAGAATTGCTAATGGAGAACATTATGTCATTCGATTTAAAACTCCTGTTGACGAAATTTTACATTTAAAAGACATCATTCGTGGTCATGTAAAATTTGAAACCAACCTTTTAGATGACAAAGTTTTGTTTAAAAGTGACGGAATGCCAACCTATCATTTGGCTAATATTGTAGATGATCATTTGATGCAAACTACACATGTTATTCGTGGTGAAGAATGGTTACCATCAATGCCATTGCACGTTTTATTGTATCATGCATTTGGTTGGGCAGCACCTGAATTTGCTCATTTGCCTTTGATTTTAAAACCTGTTGGAAATGGAAAATTATCAAAGCGTGATGGTGATAAATTAGGTTTTCCAGTTTTTCCATTAGAATGGAAAACTGAAGAAGGTATTTCATCAGGTTACAGAGAAAAAGGTTTTTTTCCAGAAACTGTTATTAACTTCTTGGCTTTATTAGGATGGAATGATGGAACGGAACAAGAGCTATTTTCGTTAGAAGAATTAGTTGAGAAATTTGATTTGAACCGAGTTCATAAGGCTGGAGCCAAATTTGATCCAGAAAAAAACAAATGGTTCAACCACCAATATTTAATCAAACAAAAAGACGAAGATTTGGCGAAAGCCTTTGCTCCTATTGTTGAAGAAAAAGGATTCTCTACTTCGCTAGAAGTAATAACTAAAATTGTATCATTGATAAAAGAGCGCGCTCATTTTGTAACTGAATTTTGGGATTTGAGTGATTTCTTTTTTATTGCTCCAACAGCTTATGATGAAAAAGCAAAGAAAAACTGGGCAGCCGAAACGCCTGCTTTAATGCAAGAATTAATTTCGGTTCTTGAAGAAGTTACCGATTTTACTTCTGTAAATATAGAAACCATTGTAAAAGACTGGTTAACTAAAAACGAAATTGGAATGGGTAAAGTAATGCAGCCTTTCCGTTTGAGTTTAGTTGGTGCTCTTAAAGGCCCTCACCTATTTGATATTGTAGAAATCATTGGAAAAGAAGAAACCATTTCAAGAATTCAAAAAGCAATTGAAACAATATAAAACTAAAAGTCCCGACAATTAATCGGGACTTTTTTTTATAAATAAAGAATAACATTTCCGTTTAGAATTCCAGGGTTTCCTTTAAAATTATAACCCAGATTTTTAGAATTCAAATTACCTAACATATTTGAAATTCCATATTGATAAGAAACATTGAATCTAAAATGTTTTACTCCAGCTGTAATCCCAACCGTTGGATAAAAATTAAATTGACCAATATCAACAATATCTTTGGCCAGCAAAGTAGTTCCTGAAATTACATTGTTTTCTTTTCCAGACTCTACTTTAAATTTTCCATTAATTTGAACCAAAGGACCAAATTCAAATGATAAATGATTTTCGATTAAAACATAACTCAATTGTAACGAAATTTGAGCAGAAGGTAATTTGTAATTCACATCTTCTTTACCAAAAACCAATTGGTCAGTAGCTACAGAAAAATTGTTTTCAGAAAACTGAATGCCATAAACCATATCCCAATTGTCATAAAAATTACCTCTTAGAGACAAACCTGCATTCCAACCCATTTCTGGTTTGGTATCGAAATTATTGGTATTCAAAGTAAACTGATTAATTCAGGCGCTAATCCCAATTCTATTGGAATCACGATAGCCATACTGAGCAAAAGTTAATGTTGAAAATAAGAGAAAACAAAAACTTAACAAGAACTTTTTCATAATAAGGAATTTAAACAGCCACAAACCTAAAGTTTTTTTGTAATTTAACAGATAATTTTTAACTAATTTATAAACTATGAACATTCCTCTTATTTTCCTGTTATTTATTGCGCTATTTATTTTCCTTTCCTCCTTTTTTACAGTCAAACAACAAACAGCTGTGATTGTAGAGCGTTTTGGAAGATTTTTGAGTATTAGACAATCTGGTCTCCAACTTAAAATTCCTTTGATTGATAGAATTGCTGGACGCGTTAATCTTAAAATCCAACAATTAGATGTTATTATTGAAACTAAAACTAAAGACAATGTATTTGTTAAACTAAAAGTTTCGGTTCAATTTATGGTAGTTAAAGAAACTGTTTATGATGCTTTTTACAAACTAGAATATCCACACGATCAAATTACTTCTTATGTATTTGATGTGGTTCGTGCCGAAGTTCCAAAATTAAAACTAGATGATGTTTTTGAACGAAAAGATGATATTGCTGTTGCCGTAAAAAGAGAATTAAACGAAGCAATGACCACTTATGGATATACCATTATCAATACTTTAGTAACAGATATTGATCCGGATATTCAGGTAAAAAATGCGATGAACAGAATTAATGCTGCTGATAGAGAAAAAACAGTAGCTGAATTTGAAGCGGAAGCATCAAGAATTAGAATTGTAGCTAAAGCCAAAGCAGAAGCTGAAAGCAAAAGATTGCAAGGACAAGGTATTGCTGATCAAAGAAGAGAAATTGCACGTGGATTAGTAGAAAGTGTGGATGTTTTAAATCGAGTGGGAATCAATTCGCAAGAAGCCTCTGCCCTGATTGTGGTAACGCAACATTATGATACTTTACAAGCTATTGGAGCAGATACCAATTCTAATTTGATTTTACTTCCTAATTCTCCACAAGCCGGTAGTGAAATGTTAAACAACATGGTAGCTTCTTTTAGTGCTTCCAATCAAGTGGGAGAAATGATGAAAAAAAAGAACAAGATTTCGCCAAAAAAAGAGAAATCAAAATACGAAGAACTTGAAAATCCTTCAGATGAATCAAATGAAACTGATGAAGATGAAGTTTAAAATAGAAACATAACAAAAAAAAGAGGCTTAATTGCCTCTTTTTTTGTTTCTAAACCATTTTATAACTGTTGGTATTACTAACCTTAATACTGCGCCGTAGGAGCTAAAAAAAGTACTTTTTACAGTATCTAAAACATTTATTGCAATGTTTAAAAAAGTAAAACTTTCTTTTGTGTGTTCAATACTTAAAACTAACTTTTGATAGCTGATTTCTTTTTCAATTTTCAGAATTTCTAAATCGTTATCAATTTGCGCATAAGAGGAATATTTTTTTGTTTGCATAATTAGTCATTAAAAAAGATTTCTGAAAATTTCTCTAAAATAGGTCCTTCTACAATTTTATCTTTAACTAAAAATAATAATCCCGTTATAAGAAGATAAATTAAACCAACACTAAGAAAACCATAAGTGTAACTTCCTAAATAATTTCCAATGCCAAATGCTAACGCAACAGATAAGAAGAATAAAACCATACCAAAACATAGCAAAATTAAGGTGAATTTAAAAACCATTGTGGTGGATTTCATAGCCATCTTAAATGCTACTAATTTATAGTAAGAAAGATTCTTTTCTATATAATCTTTAGTATGTTCCTGGATATTTTCTGAATGTTCTTTTAAATCATCAAAAGCCATATTTTTTTATTTCATTATTACAAAGAAACTATTTTTGCAGTTTTGCATTTTGTTCTTTCAATTCAGCTAATTTTATTTCTAAAAATGAAATAACATCTTCTGTTTTATGACTCATATTAGAAACTAATTCTCCATAGGTTTTTTCTAAATCTACTTTAGCAGTAGCTAATTTAGCTTTCATATCTTTTTCAAGATCTTTATATCCGCTCTTGATTTTTTTTCTTGTATTATCTCCTTTATCAGGAGCAAATAAAATTCCTAATGCAGCTCCAATTGCTGCCCCACTAACAAGAGCTATAATTGTATTTCCTGTACTATTTGTCATAACTTTTATTTTTTAAGTTTTCTTAAAGATACTAAATTATTTAATAAATCAGTCTTAAAGAATTGTTATAAAAAAGTTCGAATACTTAAATCTCTAAGGATAAAAATATTCGAACTCAGTAATTTTAAAGATAAAAATTAGTACGTATAGGCAATTGCCTCATAGGTTCCATTTTGGTAATGAAACTATAGTTGATATCCAAAAAAAGAGTTGAAAATTAAAATAAAGACTTCTAATAAATCAAAAAACAAAAGATGATAATTGTATTGAAATGTTTTTAAAACACGCTTAAAATTAAGATACAAAAGTCAATTTCAATCTAAAAATATTATCATTTTATAATAATAAATAGATTTTTATAATAATAAAAAAAAGCGCTGATTAAGGCGCTTTTGATAGTTATAATTTATTTAAGAGTTGTTCTATAAATTCTTTTTCTCTTTCTGAAGAACTTTTGGGAGGATTAGCTTCTAATTTTAAAATTTCGTCTCTAAAAGTATTTTTAAATTCGGAATCCAATTCTAAATGGTATAAATTTAAAATTGTTCTCGATCGCACAAAAGTAGATTCACTTCTCAATGACATTGTAAATAATTTATGCAAATCTTCATTATCATAATCAGACACTTTTAAAGGAGCATATTTCAAAATTAAATTGGCAAACAACAAAGAGCTTTTATTATTATTGATGTTTTTCTTGAATGAATTTTGCAACAAACTGTAATTAGAAATTCCGGATAAGGTCTCTCCTATTGCATTTCTAATAGCATTTCGCTCTTCTCTTGTACCCACTTTAAAATATTTATTAATGTCTTTTAAAGCATTATTGATACTATTACTGTCTTTTTTACCTTTTTCTTCCCAAGCGTCTTTCAATCCTACGGTTTTATTAAAGACTAATTTAGAAGCAGTTGAATCTTTATCAACATTAAAATAACCCAAACGTTGAAACTGAAATTTATCTCCTGGAGCTGCTGATTCCAGACTTGGCTCTACAAATCCTTTTATAATAGAAAGTGAATTTGGATTCATAAAATCAAGGAAATTCTTTTCTTTATGACTGTCTGGTGCTTCATCAATAAACAATCTGTCGTACAAACGCACTTCGGCTTCAACGGCATGCTGCACCGAAACCCAATGCAAGGTTCCCGCTACTTTACGTTTAGAGGCTTCACTCCCGCTTCCACTCAATGAATCAGTATCATAAGTTACCTGAATTTCCTTAATAGTACCATTTTCATCTTTACTAACTGATTCTGCTTTAATAATATAAGCATTTTTAAGACGCACTTCATTCCCTATACTTAATCGGAAAAATTTTGCCGGAGCTACTTCTAAAAAGTCTTCTCTTTCTATATAAAATTCTTTAGAAAAAGGTACTTTTCTAAAACCGGCACTTTCATCTTCCTGATTATTTTCGGCATCTAATAGTTCTACTTTTCCGTCAGGATAATTAGTAATAACCATTTTTACAGGATCTAAAACAGCCATAACACGAGGTGCTGTTTTATTTAAATCATCACGTAAACAGAACTCTAAAAGAGAATAATCAATGATATTTTCCCGCTTAGCAACTCCAATATTTTCACAAAATTTTCGAATAGAAGCCGATGTATATCCTCTTCTTCTCAAACCCGAAATAGTAGGCATTCTTGGGTCATCCCAACCATTTACTATATTTTCCTGAACTAATTGTAACAGTTTTCTTTTGCTCATAACCGTATAATTCAGGTTTAAACGCGCAAATTCATACTGATGGGGTCTTACTTTATTAGTATCATAAATCTGGTCTAAAAACCAATCGTATAATTCACGGTGCATAACAAATTCTAAAGTACAGATAGAATGTGAAATTTGCTCTAAATAATCACTTTCACCATGGGTATAATCATACATTGGATAAATACACCAATCGTTTCCTGTTCTATGGTGTTCTTTATGCAAAACACGATACATAATTGGGTCACGCATTAGCATATTAGAAGAAGCCATATCAATTTTAGCACGCAAAACATGAGTTCCTTCTTCAAAATCACCGTTTTTCATTCCTTCGAATAAAGCTAAATTTTCTTCTACAGAACGATTTCTGTACGGACTATCAACACCTGCCTGACTTGGTGTACCTTTTTGGTCTGCCATCGCTTCAGACGATTGACTGTCAACATACGCTTTCCCATTATTAATTAAAAGAATAGCCCAATCATACAACTGCTGGAAATAATCAGAAGCATATAATTCCTTATCCCATTGAAAACCCAGCCATTGCAAATCTTCTTTGATAGCATCTACATATTCCTGCTCTTCTTTTGCAGGATTTGTATCATCAAAACGGAGGTTTACCGCAGCATTATATTTTAGTCCCAAACCAAAATTCAGACAAATAGATTTAGCATGTCCAATATGCAAATATCCATTCGGTTCAGGCGGGAAACGGAATCTTAATTTATTTTGAGGAAAACCATTAGCTAAGTTTTCTTCGATAATTTGTTCTATAAAATGCAGTGATTTTTCTTCAGTTGACATGTCTAAGTTTTAAAAACACAAAGTTATCAAAATTGTTGATTAAATAAGAGCTTGGCTAATTGCATATTTACTTTAAACTTAAAATTTCAAATATTTTGTACTTTTACAGCCAATTAAAACAATTTATTTTAACAACAGCAATATGGAAACTATCAAATTAAAAAATATTAGAACTTTTTCCTATCACGGATGTCTGGTTGAAGAAGGAAAAATAGGTTCAGACTATGCTGTTGATTTAGAAATTAAGGCCGATTTACAACAATCTACACAATCAGATAATTTAGCAGATACTGTAGATTATGTTCATTTAAATAGAATTGTAGTCGAAGAAATGGCTATCAGATCCGAATTATTAGAACATGTTGCTAAAAGAATTAATGCCAGAGTGCTTGCTGAAATTCCGATGGTAATGAAAACAATTGTTTCGGTTTCTAAACTAAATCCACCTATTGGTGGTGATGTTGAATCAGTTACCATCGTATTAAAAGAAAGTAGAAATTAATATTTAAGAATTTAGATTAACGATTTTTGATTTCAGAATTCAGAAGTAAAAAACAAACTTTTTTTATTTAGAATTCGACGTTTGGATTTTTGATTTTTTATACTACCTTTGCAGTCCATTAAATAAATGGCGTCGTGGCCGAGCGGCTAGGCTGGGCTCTGCAAAAGCTCCTACTCCGGTTCGAATCCGGACGATGCCTCAAGAACCTCTAAAGTAATTTAGAGGTTTTTTTATGTCTAATTTTTAGAAAAAATTAAGTAAAGTTTAGGTTCGAATCCGGACAATACCTCTAAAACCTTCAAAAAAACTTGGAGTTTTTTATGTCTGATTTTTAAGAAAAATTAAGTAAAATTTAGGTTCGAATCCGGACAATGCCTCTAAAACCTTCAAGGAAACTTGGAGGTTTTTTTATATATCATTTTTTCTAAAAATGAAGTAAAATTTAGGTTCGAATCCGAACGATGAATCTAAATCTTCAAGGAAACTTGGAGTTTTTTTATGTCTGATTTTTAAGAAAAATTAAATAAAGTTAGGTTCGAATCCGGACGATGCCTCTAAAACCTTAAAGGAAACTTGGAGTTTTTTTATGTCATTGCGAGGAACGAAGCCATCTCATTTAGTAACTCTACAAAGTTTCTTAATTTAAAACTTGATAAATTCTGTTCGGAATATTTTAATGTGATTGCCACGCTAACGCTCGCAATGACTAAGCATAAAAAAACCGCTCATTCTAAGCGGCTTAATCATCTATTTTATTTTTGTTCTTCAATATGCTGAAAAGCTTTTTTAACCATTTCTTTTTCTTTTGGGAACCAGCCCTGGATCATTAAAATAATCCCAAAAACCATTAAAACAATACTAATTCCTTTTTTTATTTTTAAAATATTAGATGGTGTCATTTTAGATTTTAATTGCTTAGCTAATAGTATTTTAAAACAATCTACTACTAAATAAGTAATAATAACAGTAGTAAAAAATGTCATCATTCGGGAAGTTTGCATGTCTAATTTAGGTCCAACAGAAATAATTACAGCCAGCCAGAATCCTAAAACTCCGATATTAATAACATTTAAAAAAAGTCCTTTTAAAAACAAACTGAAGTAATCTTTTTTAATGATTTCCCTGTCAATTTCCTTAGTATTAATTCTTTTTTCTTTTCTTAAACTTAGTAACGATATTATTCCATAAGCAAACATTACAATACCTCCGAAAATAAAAAGTGCCGGCTTATCTTTCAAACTCTGAATCAATCGGAAACTACCTAAATAAGCAATTGAAATAAAAATTATATCACCTAAAACTACTCCTAAATCAAAAACAAGAGCGGCCCTGAATCCTTTTAAAATACTGGTTTCCAGTAAAATAAAAAAAACAGGACCAATCATAAAACTCAGGAAAATTCCCCATGGAATCCCTGATACAATATCGTTAATCATTAATCTTAGAATTTATTAGAATAAAAATACATTTTTTTTATTCTTTTTCTTCAATTTTTCCTCCTAAAATCGTTTGTTGATTGATTTGTTTTGGTTTACCATAGATAAAAATACTTCCTCCTGCTTTCACTTTTGCATCGACTAATGTACTTGCATTTATCTCAGCATTTCCACCTGCTGAAACATTTACCGTAGTTTGTGAAGTATTTAAATTTTTAGCTTTCAATACACCACCTGACATAATTACTACATCCTGATTAATTGCAGCTCCGCTCAACTCAATAATTCCTCCGGTAACTGCTTTTACATTTACTTTTTGAGCATCTACTTTTAAGTTAATTTGTGCTCCTTCTTTGGCATTTAAATTAAAAATAGTTTGCTTAAAAATAGCATCTCCTGAAACCGAAGAACCTTCATTAGCTGTTATATCATCAATATTTTTATAATATAATTTGATAGCAATATCATCTCCTGATAACAATTTAGGGAAAGGCATTCTTAACTTCAACTCACCATTATTAGTAACAACTTCTACTTCTTTTTCTCTGTTTCCGCTAATAACAACTTTGTTTTCAGTCGAAGCTATTAACTTAACTGTCAGTTTATCATATACTTTTAAGCTACTAAAATCACCTAATGTTTTAGTTAGCTGTGCAAAACTTACTTGTGATACAATTGCTAGTGCTACTATAAATATCTTTCTCATTTTCATTCATTTAATTGTTTATTCTGCTCTTCTTAAAAAATTAAAATCCAATTGTTTTTTAACTAAATCGGCATTTTTTACTTTAACGTAAATTTCGTCTCCTAATTGTAATAATTTGTCTGAAGTTGCTCCAACTAAGGCATACTGTTTTTCATCAAAAGTGTAATAATCCTCTTTTATGTCTCTTATTCGAACCATACCTTCGCATTTATTTTCTACAATTTCAACATAAATTCCCCATTCGGTAACACCTGAAATAACACCCAAAAATTCCTGATCCTGATGATCCTGCATGTATTTAACCTGCATGTATTTAATAGAATCTCTCTCGGCATTTGTAGCTAAACCTTCCATGGTAGAACAATGTACACACTTGGTTTCATACAATTCTTCATCAGCTGATTTTCCTCCATCCAGATAAAACTGTAACAAACGGTGTACCATAACGTCAGGATAACGACGAATAGGCGAAGTAAAATGTGAATAATAATCAAAAGCTAATCCGTAATGACCTATATTATCCGTAGAATATTTGGCTTTACTCATACTTCTGATAGCCAGTGTATCAATTAAATTCTGCTCTTTTTTACCATTTACATCAGCCATTAATTGGTTCAACGATTTCGAAATATCGCCCGGATTTCTAAAATCAATTTTATAACCAAACTTGGCAATTACATTTTGCATGGCAATTAATTTGTCTTCATTGGGTTCATCGTGAATTCTGTAAATAAAGGTTTTCTTTTGTTTTCCAATGTATTCTGCTACTCTCCTATTAGCTAAAAGCATGAATTCTTCAATCAGATGATTAGCATCTTTTGAAATTTTAAAATAAACGCCTTCCGGTTCTCCTTCGGCATCCAAATTAAATTTTACTTCTACTTTATCAAATGAAATAGCGCCATCAGCCATTCTCTTTTTACGGAAAATTTTAGCTAATTCATCTAATTTAAGCGTTGCTGAGACAATTTCCGGAGAAACTTGATAGGAACTACCAGTTATCGAAATTTCTTCCGGAATAGTATCATCTTTCGTTTCTATGATATATTGTGCTTCTTCATAAGCAAATCGCTGATCGGAATAAATTACTGTTCGACCAAACCATTGATTTACAACTTGGCATTTTTCGGTAATTTCAAATACTGCTGAGAACGTATATTTTTCTTCTTGCGGTCGTAATGAACAGGCAAAATTAGATAAAACTTCAGGAAGCATTGGTACTACCCTATCTACCAAATAAACCGAAGTTGCACGTTGATATGCTTCATCATCCAGTATGGTTCCTTCTTCTAAATAATGTGAAACATCGGCAATGTGAATCCCTATTTCGTAGTTTCCATTTTCTATTTTTTTAAAAGATAAAGCATCATCAAAATCCTTGGCATCTTTTGGATCTATCGTAAAAGTCAAGGTATCACGCATATCGCGTCGCTTGGCAATTTCAGCTTCGGATATTGAAGTATCTATTTTTTGAGCATAGGTTTCTACTTCAATAGGAAATTCAGCCGGTAAACCATATTCGGCTAAAATAGCATGAATCTCCGTATCATGTTCCCCAGGTTTTCCTAGCACTTTAATTACTTTTCCAAAAGGACTATCGGCTCTTTTAGGCCAGTCTTCGATATGAACTAAAACCACATCTCCATTTTCAGCTTCACCTAAATTATCTTTTGGAATAAAAATATCCGTATACATTTTAGGATTTGCAGTCGATACAAAAGCAAAGTTTTTTTGGACATCAATAACACCTACAAAATCGGTTTTATGTCTTTCTAACACTTTAATTACTTCACCTTCAGCGCGTCTTCCTTTTCTTCTATTATAAACATACACACTTACTTTATCTTTATCCAATGCCCGATTTAAATTATTGGTTGGAATAAAAACATCTTCTTCAAAATCTTCACAAATAAAATAAGCCGTTTTACGACTCGTCATATCTATTGTTCCTTCATAATAATCCTGACTTACTGCCTTGATTAAATATTTTCCAGGTTCTGATTCAATAATTTTCTTTTCAGCAGCAAGAATCTTTAAATCTTTTATAATTTGATTTCTACTTTGTGTATCATCAAGTTCTAATCTTTCAGCTATTTGCTTATAATTGAATGCTTTATTAGCACTATTCGATAATATTTTTATAATTTTATCTGAGAAACTTTTCTCTTTCTTAGCAGGCTTTCTTAATCTTTTTCCCATACGTCTTTTCTTAAAAGTCGAAAATTACAAAATAGTTCACAGTTAAAAGAATATAAGAACAGTTTTAAAGAAAATATAACGGATTAGCAATCGTTTCAACATTATAAAAATTGGATATGGAAACTTTTATTACCATTGCTACTTTTGATTACATTCATGAAATCGAAATTCTAAAACATCGCTTGGATCAGGAAGGTTTGCAATATTATTTTGAAAACGAAATCATGTCATCCATTGCTCCGATGTATTCTACAGCATTAGGCGGAATCAAACTTAAAATTCATCCCAACGATTTTGAAACTGTAAAAGCAATTCTTCAGGAAATGAAATACAATAACAATTTAAAAATTGTTTAATTTTTCAAAGTTGTCAACATATAATACTATTATAAAAAAGAAAATTTTAAATTAATTAAATTATTGTTTGTTATTATAGCGTGTTAATAGCTGCAATAATTTTTTTAGAAATAGTATATAAATGAAGTTTTATCATGTTATAAAGACTTATTAACATAGTTATATTTAGCTAAATATTTAGTTTTAAAGCAATTTTAAAATTTAGTTAACAACCGTTGATAACCTAAAATCATTTTAAAATGTAAATAAGTAATTTTTGAAATTGTATTGATAAACTAGTTTTTTGTGTTTATAACTTTTCTAAAAATGATCCAAACTTTTTTAGGTTATTAAATTCCAATTTTGGATTAGATTTTTTTTCGATACAACCAAAAAAAACTTCTAATTTTCTTTCTCAACTTATTAACAAAAGATGTTAAATTAAGGTTAACTGAAAATCAAGCAATTATGAATAGCTATTAACAATTCAAAATTTTAACAAATAAATTATATTATAATAATTGATTTCCAGTGTTTTATAAATTATTATAAATGTTAACAAACTGCTATTCTATTCAAAATCTGAGGATTGCAGAGTAAAAGAGAATTAGTTATTTTCTGTTTTTTTTAAAATAATAAAATACAAATAGTTTTTGGTAAATTTGCAAAAATTAAATTGATATAAAATGAGAATCTCAATAGGAAACGATCACGCAGGTCCAGAATATAAAAAAGCAATTGTTGCAATGCTTGAAGCAAGAGGATATAAAGTTACTAATTATGGAACAGATTCAGAAGCTTCTGTTGATTATCCTGATTTTGGACATCCTGTAGCAACGGATGTTGAAGAAGGAAAAGCCGATTTTGGAATTGTAATTTGCGGAAGCGGAAACGGAATTGCAATGACTGTTAATAAACATGCTGGAGTGAGAGCTGGTTTGTGTTGGACTAAAGAAATTGCTTATTTAACACGTTTGCATAATGATGCTAATATTGTAAGCATTCCAGCGCGTTATACTTCAATTCAACAAGCTATTGAAATTGTAGAGACTTTTTTAGATACAGCGTTTGAAGGAGGAAGACACCAAAACCGAGTGGATAAAATTGCTTGTAAATAAAATTTTCGCGGTGCTACGCACCAAAATAAATAGTCAAGCTCGGTAATTCACCGGGCTTTTTTTATTTTCTATTAACTCAATTAATGTTAATTCAGTCAATGTAATGACTGAATTAATGTAAATTCAGTCAACGTACTGACTGAATTAACGTTTTTTAATTATATTTGTATCTAAATTATTAAAATTCAAGACTATGAATTTTTTAGAAAGAGGAATAGATACAATATTTGCTAAAAAAGTTTTACCTAATAAAGTCTTGATTTTATTGGGTGCAAGACGTGTAGGGAAAACAGCTTTCATTAAAAATTATCTTTCTTCTGTTCCAAAAGAGGATTATTTACAATTAAATGGTGAAGATATTCAAGATGCTGATTTATTAAAAGAAAGATCTGTTGCTAATTACAAACGTCTTTTGGCTAATGTAAAATTGTTAGTTATTGACGAAGCACAAAATATTCCAGAAATTGGATTGATTTTGAAATTGATTGTCGATTCCATTGATGGAATAAAAGTAATTGCCACAGGTTCATCAGTTTTTGATTTATCTAATAAGTTGGGTGAACCTTTGGTGGGCAGGAAAAATACGATCTATTTATTTCCATTAGCACAAATGGAATTTGCTAAATATGAAAATTTTAAGGAAACCACTCAAAAATTAGAAGAACGATTGCTTTTTGGCAGTTATCCTGAACTCGAACAATATCCAAATTGGAATGATAAAATCAATTATTTAAAAGAGATAGTAAATTCTTACTTATTAAAAGATATTTTGGTTTACGAAGGAATTAAACAATCCAATAAAATTCTGGATTTATTAAAACTAATTGCTTTTCAAGTTGGTCAAGAAGTGTCATTGCAGGAATTAGCCAGACAATTGGGTATTTCTAAAAATACGGTCGAAAGTTATTTGGATTTGCTTTCTAAAGTTTTTGTAATCTATAAAGTACCCGGTTTCAGTAGAAATTTACGCAAAGAAATCACCAAATCCAACAGATGGTATTTTTATGATAACGGTATTCGAAATGCGATAATTGCCTATTTTAGTCGTTTGGATTCCAGAACCGATGTGGGCGCTTTATGGGAAAATTATCTCGCATCTGAACGAATTAAATACCAAAATTATACTCAAAAAAGTGTTGCTAATTATTTTTGGCGTACTTATGACCAACAAGAATTGGATTGGCTAGAAGAAGAAAATGGTATTTTAAGAGGATACGAATTCAAATGGAATGAAAACCGAAAAGCAAAGATTCCTACGGCTTTCGCCAAAGCGTATCCAGAAGCAAAATTTGAAGTGATTAACAAGCAAAATTATTTAGATTTTATACTGTAGCCCAATAAAATCAATATATAGACAATAATGTCGCAAACATGTCGTAAATAAACCGCAAGATAAAATATGTTACTCCGTCTAATTTTGAAGAAATTTTAAAACTATATTATGGAAACTATCGGAACAAAAATTTCAAAAATTAGAAAACAAAAAGGGATGTCCCAAGAAGAACTTTCGGATTTGTCAAAAATTAATTTAAGAACATTACAAAGAATTGAAAAAGACGAAAATGAACCTCGAGGTAATACGTTAAAACAAATTTGTGAAGTTTTAAAAATCAACATTGAAGAATTACTCGATTATGGAAAAAAAGAAGATAACAGCTATTTAATTTTCCTTCACTTATCAATAATTTCAAATATCATAATACCTTTAGGTAATATTATTTTACCACTTATTTTGTGGTTAAACAAAAGAGATAATATTATTGAAGTTAACAATCAAGGGAAAAATATTTGAAATTTTCAAATATTCTTTTCGATAATTTCAAATTTAATCTTAATGATTGCCGTTTTAGGTAAGATAATGCATTTGAAATTGGGTATAGTATCAATTTTCTTGGTTTATTTTCTTTTTTATTTTTTAAACATTTGTTATTCAATTTATATAGCTGTTAAAATAAAAAATAACCAGATAAAAAACTATTATCCAAATCCTATAAAATTTTTGAAATAATTTTACTATAATAAAATCAAAAACCTTTGTAAACTTTGCGAAACACTTTGCATCTTTGCGGTAAAACATCAAAATGACCAACATACAATTCATCGCTAAGTCTGTACAAACAGCAGCCATAAACATTCAAAAAACAGTTCAATTATTAGAAGAAGATTGTACGATTCCTTTTATTTCCCGTTATCGAAAAGACACTACAGGAAATCTGGATGAAGTACAAATTGAACAAATTGCTAAACTTCAAAAAGAATACGAAGCAATTGTAAAACGTAAAGAAGCGATTCTAAAATCAATTGAAGAACAAAAACAATTAACGCCGGAATTAGAGAAAAAAATCCAACAAAGTTTTGATACGCAAGAATTAGAAGATTTTTATTTGCCATTCAAAAAGAAGAAAAAAACAAAGGCCGATGTAGCTCGTGAGAACGGTTTAGAACCTTTGGCAAAAATAATCATGGCGCAAGGAAAAGATGATGTCGATTTCCTGGCTACAAAATATTTAAATGATAATGTGATTAATGAAGATGCAGCTTTGCAAGGTGCACGCGACATTATTGCCGAATGGATTAACGAAAATATTTTTGTTAGAAAACAGTTGCGAAGACTTTTTCAAAGAAAAGCAACAATTACTACTAAGGTAGTAAAAACCAAAAAAGACGAAGCAGATGCTCAAAAATTCAACCAATATTTTGATTGGTCAGAACCGTTGACAAAAGCACCTTCGCACAGATTATTAGCAATGCTTCGTGCCGAAAATGAAGGTTTTATCAAGTTTAAAGTTGAAGTGGATATTGAGGAAGCTTATGATATTATTGACGAATTGGTTTTAAAAGGTCAAAATGCCAGCACACCACATGTGCAATTAGCCATTGAAGACAGTTATAAAAGATTACTAAATCCTGCCATTTCAAATGAAGCTTTACAAGAAGCGAAAGCTAAGGCTGATGCCAATTCGATTCAGGTTTTTGCTAATAATTTAGGGCAATTATTGTTGGCGCCACCATTGGGAGAAAAACGAATTTTAGCCATTGATCCTGGATTTAGAAGTGGTTGTAAAGTAGTTTGTCTGGATGAAAAAGGTGATTTGTTATACAACGAAACCATTTATCCACACGCACCACAAAATGAAAGTGCGATGGCAATGAAAAAAATTCGTTCGATGGTAAATGCTTATAATATTGAAGCTATTTCGATAGGAAATGGAACCGCTTCTCGCGAAACGGAATTTTTTATCAAGAAAATAGCTTTTGATAAACCTGTTCAGGTTTTTGTGGTTTCCGAGGCTGGAGCTTCGGTGTATTCGGCATCAAAAATTGCGAGAGAGGAATTCCCAAATTATGATGTGACTGTTCGTGGTTCGGTTTCTATCGGGCGACGATTGAGTGATCCTTTGGCCGAATTGGTAAAAATTGACCCAAAAGCCATTGGCGTAGGCCAATACCAACATGATGTAGATCAAACCAAATTAAAAGAAGAATTAGATACTACGGTGGTTCGTTGCGTGAATTCTGTTGGAATAAATATCAATACGGCGAGTAAACATTTGTTGAGTTATGTGAGTGGAATAGGAGAGAAGCTGGCAGAAAACATTGTGAATTATCGTTCTGAAAACGGCCCTTTTGAAGATAGAAAACAACTAAAAAAAGTCCCTCGATTAGGCGAAAAAGCCTATCAACAAGGTGTGGCTTTTATTCGAATAAAAGACGGAAAAAATCCATTGGATAATTCGGCAGTGCATCCAGAAGCTTATCCGATTGTAGAAAAAATGGCAAAAGATTTAAAGTTAAAAGTAACTGATTTGATTGCCAATAAAGAAAAAACAGCTTTAATTAAACTTGAAAATTATATTACACCCGAGATTGGTTTACTAACTTTAAAAGATATTATTAAAGAGCTGGAAAAACCAGGATTAGATCCAAGAAAAGCCGCTAAAGTATTCGAATTTGACCCGAATGTAAAAACCATTAAAGATTTGAAAACAGGAATGATTTTAAATGGAATTGTCAATAACATTACCAATTTTGGATGCTTTGTCGATTTAGGAATCAAAGAAAGTGGTTTGGTACACATTTCTCAGCTTAAAGCAGGCTTTGTAAGCGATGTAAACGAAGTAGTCAAGTTGCATCAGCATGTTACTGTAAAAGTAACGGAAGTGGACGACGATAGAAAGCGTATTCAGTTGACGATGGTTTTGTAAAATCCCAAAAACAAAAAATCCCAAAATCCATATGTAACAATTGGATTTTGGGATTCTTAATAAAAAAATAAATTTTTTATTTTGTTTCGTCTTCTTTTTTATCAGCTGGCTGTTGATCGTCTTTAGAGGCGTTTTTGAATTCTTTAATTCCACTACCCAAACCTTTCATTAATTCTGGAATCTTTTTACCTCCAAAAAGTAATAAAACAACTGCCAATATAACAAGGATTTCTGTAACTCCAAATCTTCCCATGATTGAATAATTTATGCCGAAGCAAATTTGTATTAAAAACTGGCTACAAAGATAATTAGAATAACTGAACACAAACTCATTTTAAGGCAATTATTTAGTTTTTATAAAGTTAAAAATTATTTAATTTTTTTCTATGTATTTATAATGATAAGCTAATGCAGCCAAAGCACATTGATTGACATTAATTATTATATTTGTGAAATAAAGAAAAAAACATGTCAGGGAAAAGATTAAAAAGAAAGAAACTTCACAGTAAATTATTCACTAAAAACCGATTGGTTATATTGAATGAGGATACTTTTGAAGAAACTTTTTCTTTAAAATTGACTTTAATGAATGTTTTTGTTGTGGCAACACTCGGTGCTATTCTTCTAATTGCAGTAACCACATTTATCATTGCTTTTACACCGCTGCGCGAATTTATTCCAGGTTATTCCTCTTCGAAATTGAAAAAAGATGCTACCGAATTAGCTCTGAAATCCGATTCGCTAACCATGGCTCTAAAGAAAAATGAAGCCTATATTCAATCGATTCAAAAAGTGCTTAATGGACAATTGGATTATGCTAAATTCAATAAAGATTCCATTTTAGCAGCTTCGACAGATACCATTCAAAAAGTAGATTTATCACCTTCAGAAGAAGAATTAGAATTGAGAGCCGAGGTGGAGAAGGAAGAGAAAAAAGCACAGCAAACGGTTTCTAAAAAGAAGAAAAAATAAGCATTTGATTTTTAAAAATTGAATTCATTTTTTCTCAACAAATTTATAATCAGCAAAACGAAATGTCAATAAAATCAATAGCGGCAAAACTATTTGCTAAAAATATTTATAAAAAAACACAGCTTTGGTCAAAGAATCCTGTGGCGACTCAACAAGCAGTTTTTGAAAGTTTAATCAAAGATGCGCAACAAACGCAATTTGGCAAAGACCATCATTTTGACCAAATTAAAACCACCGAAGATTTTGCCAAAAAAGTACCCATTCGGGATTACGAAGATTTAAAATCGTATGTGGAAAAAGTAGTAAAAGGTGAGGAAAATGTGTTGTGGAAAGGCAAACCCTTGTATTTTGCTAAAACTTCGGGAACTACTTCGGGAGCTAAATACATTCCGTTGACTAAAGAATCTATGCCGTATCATATTGAAGCTGCCCGAAATGCTATTTTGCATTACATTAATGAAACGGGCAAAGCCGATTTTGTAGATGGAAAAATGATTTTTTTACAAGGAAGTCCCATTTTAGAAGAAAAATACGGAATTAAATTTGGACGACTTTCTGGAATCGTAGCGCATTTTGTTCCAAAATATTTGCAAAAAAACCGCATGCCTTCCTGGGAAACCAATTGTATTGAAGATTGGGAAACTAAAATTGATGCCATTGTCGAAGAAACTTTTGATGAGAATATGACGGTTATTTCGGGAATTCCGTCTTGGGTGCAAATGTATTTTGAGCGTTTGCAGCAAAAAGGAGGAAAGCCTGTTGGTGACATTTTTAAAAATTTCAATTTGTTTATTTATGGCGGTGTTAATTATGAACCGTACAGAGCCAAGTTTGAAAATTTAATTGGAAGAAAAGTAGACAGTATTGAATTATTTCCAGCTTCAGAAGGATTTTTTGCTTATCAGGATTCACAAAAGGAAAAAGGAATGTTGTTGTTGTTGAATGCTGGGATTTTTTACGAATTTATAAAATCGGATGAATTTTATACTGAAAACCCGAGGCGTTATACAATTGGAGAAATCGAATTGGGCGTGAATTATGTCATGATTATTTCTACCAATGCAGGACTTTGGGCGTATAATATTGGCGATACCGTTCAGTTTACCAGCCTAAAACCGTACAGAGTAATTGTTTCGGGACGAATCAAACATTATATTTCGGCTTTTGGCGAACATGTTATTGGCAAGGAAGTCGAAAGCGCTTTGCAGGAAGCGATGGAAGGAACCAATATTCGTGTAAATGAATTTACCGTGGCGCCACAAATCAATCCTGAAAGTGGTTTGCCGTATCACGAATGGTTTATTGAATTTGAAAACGAACCTGAAAACAGCGTTACTTTTGCGGAAGCAATAGACAAAGCCATGCGCAAGCAAAATATTTACTACGACGATTTGATAGTTGGAAATATTTTACAAAAAGTGGTTGTTACCAAAGTACCAAAAAACGGTTTTCAGGAATACATGAAATCCATTGGTAAATTAGGAGGTCAAAATAAAATTCCAAGGCTTTCTAATGATAGAAAAATTGCTGATGTTTTATCAAAAAATAACTAATGAAAGAAGGTAAAAACATATCGAGAACCAGAGCTCAGGAATCATCGGCAGCTATTGAAAAAATGTACATTACGATGCGTCATTTGTTCAATAGAGGTTTTTATAAACCGATGGGAATTTCGGGCGATACTTTGCGAGAAGCATTAATGACTTTGCGTCCCGAAATCTATGGAAATATTGCTGACGAAAAAGTAGAATTAAAAGGACTTTTGTACGTTATTGAGCGATTGCCAGTAGGAATTGAAGAATGTCGTTTTATCAATTTAACTTCAGATGAAGGCTATTCTAAATCCCATTTTCAAGCGATAATTCCGCCTAAAAGAAGACGTAATTGTTACCGAATTGACGAAGAGCAAATGAATGTCGAAATAACTCGTGGCCGTTCGGATATTTATGATATTTTGACGCATTTGACGTTTATTTTTATAGAATCACATAAGATAAAAAATCGTGTTTTATTAGACGATGGAGGCGAAGTTTCGCGCGATTGGTTGAAACTGGAACAAGCAGTTTTAAAAAACGAAAAATTATCGTTAATCGAAAAGGAAATTGCTATTTCGCATGCAGCAAATATTCTAGCCAGAACTTTTGAAGATGTATTAGAAATTTATGATGATTTTGCTTCAGAGGAAGTTCCGGATCGTTTTTTACATATTATTTTTTGGTTGGGAAAATTAGCCATCGAAGAAGTATTAACTAACAACAAAAGAACGATTACTTTTAGTCCTATTCTCCGAGAACGTTTAGGACATCATATTCATGGCGAAATATGGGCAACACACATTAAGGAGGTTTTAAAGGAAAATCAACTTTTAGGTCGTCCTATTCATATTATTAGTGCCAATATGCACTCGGTTATGAATTCTATTTTTGCTAAAAATGCTTTAAAAACTACTTTTAAAGGCAAGTCTGATTTTGAGGTTTTTGGAGAATTAAGTAAATCTTCCGCTTATGAAGTTCGAAACAAGGTCAAAGAAGTTGCTTTAAAACAAGGCATGATTTTCTTGCCTGAAACTGCAGGAACTAATATTGATGTCCAAATTTTTGATACAGCCAAGATTGATTGGGCAACAACTTCTTTTCCAAATGCTAATTTTGGAGATGAAAAACCAGTATTGATTGTAATGGATTATGCTTTTGGCGAACAAGCCTATGAAACTGTTGATGAATTATTGAAGCCTTATAAAAAGAATATTTTACTCAATGTCCAGTCGGTTTCAATTATGGGAAAAGCTGGGATTCTGGAAGGAGACAAAGGCGATATTATGATTCCGAATGCACACATCAATGAGGGAACAGCGGATAATTATTTTTTCGAAAATGAATTAATTCCTGAAATGTTTGAAGGCAATGATATTGCTGTTTTTTCGGGTTCGATGGTTACCGTTTTGGGAACTTCGCTGCAAAATAGAGATTTGCTGAAATTCTTCCACGAATCAACCTGGAGTGTAATTGGATTGGAAATGGAAGGTTCACATTATCAAAAAGCGATACAATCGGCTTCTAAAATTAGAAAAAGTATCCCAAAAGATGTCAAAGTGCGTTATGCGTACTATGCGTCGGATAATCCGTTAGAAACAGGAAGTACTTTGGCTTCAGGCGGATTAGGAACTACTGGTGTAAAACCCACTTATTTGATTACCATTAAAATATTAGAACAAATTTTTAATATCAGTTAGAAAATAATTGATGAACATATACTTATGAAAAGAATATTGATTACAGGTGCTGCGGGATTTTTAGGTTCTCATTTATGCGATCGTTTTATCAAAGAAGGTTATTTTGTTATAGGAATGGATAATCTCATTACGGGAGATTTGAAAAATATAGAACATTTGTTCAAACTGGAAAATTTTGAATTTTACCATCATGATATTACCAAATTTGTTCACGTTCCTGGACAATTAGATTATATTTTACATTTTGCTTCACCGGCAAGTCCAATTGATTATCTTAAAATTCCAATTCAGACTTTGAAAGTGGGTTCTCTTGGAACGCATAATTTATTAGGATTAGCAAGAGTAAAAAAAGCCAGAATTTTGATTGCTTCTACTTCTGAAGTATATGGAGATCCATTGGTGCATCCACAAACGGAAGAATATTATGGAAATGTAAATACGATAGGACCAAGAGGCGTTTATGACGAAGCCAAACGTTTTCAGGAATCCATTACGATGGCGTATCATACTTTTCACGGCGTAGAGACTAGAATTGTTCGAATTTTTAATACGTATGGTCCAAGAATGCGTCTTAACGACGGTCGTGTAATTCCGGCATTTATTGGTCAGGCTATTCGTGGTGAGGATTTAACGATTTTTGGTAATGGATTGCAAACACGTTCATTTTGCTATGTTGACGATCAGGTGGAAGGAATTTATAGATTACTGCATTCAGATTATGTGTATCCCGTAAACATTGGAAATCCAGACGAAATTACCATTAAAGATTTTGCCGAAGAAATCATTAAATTAACAGGAACCAATCAAAAAGTAGTTTATCATCCATTGCCAATAAATGATCCTTTGCAACGTCAACCTGATACTACAAAAGCTAAAGAATTATTAGGTTGGGAAGCTAAAGTTGGTCGTTCTGAAGGTATGAAAATTACCTATGAGTATTTCAAATCTTTGTCTCCAGAAGAACTTTCTAAAGAAGAGCATAAAGATTTTACTGATTATATTAAGTAATGGAAAAGCCTTTAGTATCTGTAATTATTCCAACATTCAATTCTGAGAAATACATTTCAGATACTATTATTTCTGTCCAAAATCAAACCTATCAAAACTGGGAAATGCTATTAGTTGACGACGGTTCGACTGATAAAACCCAAACAATAATAACTTCTTTTCTAACGGATAAAAGAATTCAATTTTATCCGTTAGAAAAAAATTCCGGAACTGGAGTAGCTCGAAATTTTGCTTTGGCAAAAGCCAATGGAAAGTATATTTCATTTCTGGATGCCGATGATTTGTGGAAATCGGATAAATTAGAAAAGCAAATTAATTTCATGCAAACGCATAACCAGCCATTTACTTTTTCGTTTTATGATTGTATCGATGAGCAAGGAAATTCATTAAACAGAAGAATCGAAGCGCCACGGAATTTATCCTATCGCCAATTGTTTTTCTGTAATTATGTGGGGAATTTGACTGGGATTTATGATGTGGAATATTTTGGAAAAATCAGTATTTCAAATATCCGAAAACGCCAAGATTGGATGCATTGGTTGACAATTTTAAAGAAAATAAAAACAGCAAAACCAGTTCCTGAAAGTTTGGCTTTTTATCGCATTCGGGAGAATTCGTTGTCGACTTCTAAAACTGCTTTAATTCAATATAATTTTGCAGTTTACAGACAGTTTCATGGCTTTAACTTAGTCGTTTCTATGTTGTGTATGATTGGCTTTTTATTTACCCAATTAGTCATAAAACGGTGTTATTCTAAGGCGATTTAACTATTTTTTGTATCCAATTTTTGTTCTTGGTTTTTGCTCCTCTTTTTTCTCGGTTAGCTCATCTAAATAGGAGAAAACCAATTCAATATTTTTGCCTTGATTTTCCAGTTTTTTCTGGATTTGAACAATATCCAATTTCATTTCTGTGGTGTCAAGAAGCATTTGTCTTACTTTGGTAAAAATTCGCATAATTTGAATGTTGGTCTGAATTGCTTTTTCGCTATTCAAAACGCTGGAAAGCATTAAAATGCCATGTTCAGTGAAAACCATTGGAGCATAACGTAAACCCATTTTGTCTGAATTGGAGATCACAAATTGTGATCTCCAATTTTCAAATTCATTTTTAGACAATTCAAACATAAAATCATCTGGAAATCTCGATATATTTCTTCTTACAGCTTGTTTTAAAACTCTTGTTTCAATTCCATAAAGTGCTGCCAAATCTCGGTCTAACATCACTTTTTGATTTCTAATGTAGTAAATGCTGTTAGAAATTGTTTCTTCCGAAAGAATAAGTTTAGAGTCCATCGTTTAATATTTTAAAATACTAATATACGATTTTATTTACATTATAAAAATGATGTAAATTGTTTTAGTTTTCCTCTTGCGGTCCTTTCCAAAGTATTTTTTCTAATAAATTTAAAATGTAAGTTGGGCTCTAAATATAAAGTTATGGCTTCTTTTATCTTTTGAATCTGTACCAAATCTAATATGGTTTCGCTTACATATTCAATTTCAAAATGATCGATTTTTCGTTGTTTGATGATAAATTCTTTAACATTTCCATCATCTTCAATAATGGATTTGGTTACGTAATAAAAAGTCAATCCTGGTGATTTTTTGCCACTTGGAAGTATCGCAACATCATTAGTTCGACCAATAAGTTGTTTCAAAATGGGTTTTTCCAAAGTACTTTTTTCGTCCAAAATCCCGATATCACCTATGTCATAACGAATAAACGGATGCGCTTTGTTGAACAAAGAAGTAATTACAATTCGACCAACTGATCCGTAGGGTAAAATTTGATTTTTTTCGTTCAGGATTTCCACAAAAAGAGTTTCGGCATTGATTTGCCATTCGCCTTCAGGGTTTTCAAAAGCAATTAAATCCAATTCGGATGCCCCATATTCATTGATAATTGGAATTCCGAATTGTGTTTCTAATAATTTCTTGTCGTCTTCAAAAAGCATTTCGGAAGTGACCATACACACTTTCAAAGTAGGACAAATTTCTTTTAAGATGAGGTTTCGCTTTCGCAAAAATTTAGCAAACAAAACAATCGAACTGGTATAACCGTTGAGGTAATCGAATTTTGTATTCTGAAATTTTTTCAGTATTTTTTCTAAAACGGCATCCGATAAATCAAAAATAGGAAATCGGAAACGTTTGCTTAAAAAGTCCTTAAAACGTTCTTTTTTGTAACCCATAAAATCCAGCGGAATTCCATAAAATCGCGCTTGTAGCGACCGATTAAAATCGATTCCAAACCAACCAAAACGATACATATTGGAAGCCCAAGTAAGCGCGTGAGTGTATTTGTCTTTGGCAAAAATAAAAGGCGTACCGCTGGAACCAGAAGTTTTGTTGATGTAACAGTTTTTGGTTGTAAAACCTTTTGAAAGTCGGGATCCTAAAGGACTTTGAAGATTGGTTTTGTTTAAAATAGGTAAATCTTCCCAGTTTGTATACTTTTTAGAACCAACTAATTTTTGATAAAAAGCATTGTTTTCTAAATGAAATTCAACAATAGCTTGTTTCTGATTTTCAGTAAATTGCTTTTTTTCTTGAGGAGAAAGCGCAACTATTTTGTCCAAATCGGATTTTGCTTTCTTAATTGGGAAAGCATTTAATTGCAGCGTAATGTCGAAAATAGAAAACATGCCAGCGTTTATTTCTTCAAAAATAATATTATAACAAGAACTAAAGGGGAAGAATCGACAACTTTTTAAAAAATAATTATTTTTTAAGTTCAAAAGCAATTATTTTTGCAGCACTCTAAAAATGAGTTTTTGCAACTAAAATTAAAAGACATGAATATATTACTATTGGGTTCAGGCGGAAGAGAGCATGCGTTTGCATGGAAAATGGTTCAAAGTCCACTTTGTGATACCCTTTTTATGGCGCCTGGAAATGCTGGAACTGCTAAAATTGCCACTAATGTTGCGATTGCTGTGACCGATTTTGAAGCTATTAAAGCTTTGGTTATTGCCGAAAAGATCGAAATGGTTGTGGTAGGTCCTGAAGATCCATTAGTAAAAGGTATTTATGACTTTTTCTTGAATGACGCTCAATTGAGTCATGTTCCAGTAATTGGTCCTTCAAAAATTGGAGCACAATTAGAAGGAAGTAAAGAGTTTGCTAAAGAATTTTTGGTAAAACATAAAATTCCAACGGCTGCTTATGATAGTTTTACTGCAGAAACTGTAGAAAAAGGATGTGATTTCTTAGAAACTTTGCAACCACCTTACGTATTGAAAGCTGATGGTTTAGCAGCTGGAAAAGGAGTTTTGATTATTCATGATTTGGCTGAAGCCAAAGAAGAATTAAGAAACATGTTGGTAGGTCAAAAATTTGGTGCTGCGAGTTCAAAAGTAGTTATCGAAGAATTTTTGGACGGAATTGAATTGAGCTGTTTTGTACTTACTGACGGAAAAAGCTATAAAATTTTACCAACAGCTAAAGATTACAAACGTATTGGTGAAGGTGATGCAGGACTGAATACGGGTGGAATGGGAGCCGTTTCTCCAGTTCCTTATGTTGATGCGGTGTTGATGGAAAAAATTGAAACTCGCATTGTAAAACCTACGATTGAAGGTTTCCAAAAAGATGGAATTCCATATAAAGGTTTTGTTTTTATTGGTTTAATCAATGTTAAAAACGAACCAATTGTAATTGAATACAATGTTCGAATGGGAGATCCGGAAACGGAAGTAGTTGTTCCAAGATTGAAAACGGATTTGGTTGAATTGTTTTTGGCTGTAGCAAACGAAAAATTAGACAAAATTGAATTAGAAATAGATCCAAGAAGCGCGACAACTGTAATGCTTGTTTCAGGCGGATATCCAGAAGATTTTGAAAAAGGAAAAGTAATTACTGGTTTAGAAAACGTGAATAATTCGATTGTTTTCCATGCAGGAACAAAATTGGATAACGGAAATGTTGTTACTAATGGAGGAAGAGTACTAGCAGTTACTTCTTATGGTGATTCTTTCCAGGAAGCTTTGGCACAATCGTACCAAAACATTGAAGCAATCCATTTTGACAATGTGTATTTTAGAAAAGATATTGGTTTCGATTTAGTTTAAAATTGAATCCTATTTAAATAAAAAAAATCGAATTGCATTTTAAAGTGCAATTCGATTTTTTTATTCGTTTAGTTTCTATTCTTATTTAAAGAAAGAGTGTGCAGTAGTATCTTGATTTTCAGTTCCTGCATCATCAAAAATACGTAATTGTTTAATCCAGTAAACCATTGCAACCGCACAGATAATCATAAAAATCCAGTTAATTGTGTTTGCTACAAACCAGTGGCTTAACTCTAAAGAGCGTAATCCATCTAATGGTATAAAAAGAAAATCTACAAAAAGAGATTGTATTCCTTCAAAAAATGCTTTCATGATATAGTATTTAAATTTTATTAATCGTTTTTAGAAAAAAGGTCTTGCAATTAAAAATTTCATTTTCTCAATAAAATTGTAGCTTAGCTCGTTTCCTTTTTAAACAAGTATTATATTTACAGTCACAAAAGTATAAAATATCCTTATGATTACAAGTGTTTTTAAAAAATCTACACCATTAAATTTTTCATTAGTTGTATTTTTGATCCTGTTTTTCGATTTCATCTATCAAATTCAAGATTTAGCTTGGTCACATTCGGCTATTTTAGTTTTTAAAAAAATTGGAATTGGATTGGTTATTTTGGCTTCGGCATTGATAACTAATTTTATAGCCAAAAAAAACGACCTGAGTAAAGACAGTGCTTACAGCGTTTTGTTCTTTATGTTGTTTCTCCTTTTTTTTCCTTCACTTTTTGATGATATCAATCTGGTTTTTTCCAACTTTTTTATTCTTTTGGCTTTTCGAAGACTAATTTCGTTACAATCTCAAAAGGCTTCCAAAGAGAAAATATTTGACGCTTCTTTATGGATTTTTGTTGCTTCCTTATTTCATTTTTGGTGTATTTTGTATTTGGTATTGGTGTTTGTTTCTATTATTTCGCATGTTTCAGGAGATTATAGAAATTGGCTTTTACCTTTTATTGCCTTTTTTGCTATAGCCATTATTTTTGCAGTGTATTCTTTAGTATTCAATTCCGATGCGATTAGCTATATAACTAATGGAGTAGAAACTAATTTCAGTATTGATTATTTTACGAATAATTACCAGAATGCGGCGTTGTCTATTTATGCCACAGTGGCTTTGTTTTTTGTTATTTCGATGCTAATGACTTTGCCTTCCAGACCGTTATTGTTGCATGCTTCGTTCAAGAAAATTTTGTTTGCTTTTTTTATTGGAATCATTATTTATGTGATTTCGGCAAATAAAAGCAATGATTTATTGGTTTTTACAATTGCTCCTTTAGCAATGATGGCGACCAATCATATCGAAATGCCTCAGTTGAAATTAAATCAAGAACTCGCTTTAGGGGTATTGATGTTGTGTAGTTTATTTGCTTTTTTCTCTCAATTATAATTTGATTCCGTAAGCCAAATCGCCAGCATCTCCAAGACCTGGAACAATATAATTATGTTCATTTAGTTTTTCGTCTAAAGCACCTATCCACAAATGGCAGCTGTCAGGCAAATGTTTTTCCAGATAAGCAATGCCTTCCGGAACAGCTATTGTCACGGCAATATGAATCGTTTTTGGCATTCCTCTTTCGATCAACTTATTGTAAACGGCAACTATTGATTGACCCGTAGCCAACATTGGATCGATTAATAACAAACATTTATCAGTAATATCAGCAATAGCCTGGTATTCGACTTTTATCTCAAAAAAATCATCATTATTAGGATGGTGCCTGTAGGCGGAAATGAATCCGTTTTCGGCTTGGTCAAAATAATTTAAAAATCCCAAATGCATACTTAAACCCGCTCTTAAAATGGAACAAAGCACAATAGGATTGGTAATTTGAGTTGTTTTTTTGATTCCTATTGGAGTTTGAATTTCGATGGCTTTATAATCTAATTCTTTGCTCAATTCATACGCCATAATTTCGCCAATGCGTTCGATATTTCGTCTAAATCGCATGGAATCTTTATGGATATTTACATCTCTTATTTCTCCTAAAAAATGATTTAAAATGCTGTTTTTTTCTGATAGATGATGGATTTTCATAAGAGAATTATTGTGTGTTAGGAATGATAAACAGAAAGTTAAAATGTAATTTTTTTATAAAAGTATAAAAAGTATCTTTGTCTAAATAAAAAGATAAATATGTTTTCAAAATTAGCTTATTCCGTTTTTGAGCAAAGTATAAAAGATTATCACCAATTTGATAATGTAGATCAACCCATAAACAATCCTTATCCAAAGGAAAAGTTTGAGCATTTATTGTATTTAAAAAACTGGATTGACACGGTGCAATGGCATTTTGAAGACATTATTCGTGATCCACAAATTGATCCGGTTGCGGCTTTGACTTTGAAAAGAAGAATCGATGCTTCTAATCAGGAACGTACGGATATGGTGGAATATATTGATAGTTATTTTCTACAAAAATATAACAAAATACATGTAAAAGAAGAAGCTAAAATCAATTCAGAAAGTCCGGCTTGGGCATTTGACAGATTGTCAATTTTAGCATTGAAAATTTACCACATGGCTGAAGAAGCTAATCGTGCAGAGGCTTCGCAAGAACACAGAGACAAATGTCAGGAAAAACTAAATATACTTTTAGAACAAAGAACTGATTTGTCTACAGCAATTGATGATTTGTTGACAGATATTGAAAACGGATATAAATTCATGAAAGTGTACAAGCAAATGAAAATGTACAATGACGACGAATTGAATCCTGTTTTGTACCAAGGGAAGAAATAATTGAAAAGTCAGTTGACTCCAAAAATAAAGCATATCGCCGTCATGAGACTCTCCGCAATGGGAGATGTTGCCATGACGGTTCCTGTTTTAAGAGCTTTTGTAAAACAATATCCAACGGTTCAAATTACAGTGGTTTCCCGACCCTTTTTCAAGCCTTTTTTTGACGGAATTCCCAATCTTTCTTTTTTTGCTTTTGACGAAAAAGAACGTCATAATGGTTTTTTAGGTTTACTGCGCTTGTTTAGTGATTTGAAACAATTAAAAATCGATGCTTTTGCTGATTTGCATAATGTGCTTCGTTCCAAAGTGGCACGAACACTTTTTGCTTTAAGCGGGAAAAAAGTAGCAGCCGTTGATAAAGGAAGGGAAGGTAAAAAAGCATTAACCGCTGCCGAAAATAAGCTGTTTGAGCCATTGCCAACAATGTTCGAAAACCATATTCAGGTATTTCAAAAATTAGGTTTTACTGTAGATTTATCGAATCCTGAATTTCCTGAAAAAGCTATTTTAAGTCCTGAAATTGTTTCGATAGTAGGTGAAAATTATCAGAAATTAATCGGAATTGCACCTTTTGCTCAATATGAATCTAAAGTCTATCCTTTGGATTTAATGCGGGAAGTAATTGCTAAATTAGCTGAAAATCCAGACAATAAAATTCTGCTTTTTGGTGGAGGAAAGAAAGAAATCGAAATCTTAGATTCCATTTCGTCTCCATACAAAAACGTCATCAATATGGCGGGAAAAGTCAAATTTCAACAAGAATTACAACTTATTAGTAATCTCGATGTGATGCTTTCTATGGATTCTGGAAATGCCCATATTGCAGCCATGTTAGGAGTAAAAGTAGTTACACTTTGGGGCGCTACACATCCTTTTGCTGGTTTTGCACCATTTAATCAACCACTCCAAAATGCGTTGGTTTCCGATAGAAATTTGTTCCCTAAATTACCTACTTCGGTTTACGGAAATAAAATTGTTGATGGCTACGAAGAGGCCATGCGAACTATTCCGGTTGATTCTATTGTAGCAATTTTAAAATAGTATAAACAAGGGAGTTAAATAAAATCCATAATTTTTTTTGAAAGAATAATTTTATCAATTATTTAACAAACCTGTTTTAAAATTGTAATGTTAAATATATTACTTTGGCTCGCTGTGAGTTAGGTCTTACAACTAAAGCAAAATCAAGAAAAACAGAGGCATATTCGATTAATGTTTTTAAAATCTTGAAAATATCAATATTTATAGCATAACTATTTATGAAAAAAACTGTAGGGCTAGTTACAATTTTCTTATTATTTTCATTTTCAGTCTTTTCTCAAAAAGCAACTATTTCAGGTATTATAACTGATAATAATGAAAAAACACCAGTTTACAATTCAGTTGTAGCTTTATTAACCCCTATAGATTCTGTTTTATACCGGTTTACCCGCTCAGGTAAGGATGGTAAATTTAATCTCAAAAATGTAAAATCAGGAGAGTATATACTGATGACTTCCCATAATCAATATGCCGATTATGTAGATATGATCACTATGGGTGAAAACGAAAAAAAGTTAGGAACAATCTCTTTGATGAGCAAAATAGAACTTTTAAGAGAAGTAGTTATTAAAACAGGTTCAATAAGAATTAAAGGCGATACCACCAGTTACAGAGCTAGTGATTTTATAGTAGATGCTAATGCCAATGTGGAAGAATTACTTAAAAAATTACCAGGTATTCAAGTAGATAGAAATGGAGCCATAAAAGCTATGGGTGAAACGGTACAAAAAGTATTGGTAGATGGTGAGGAATTTTTTGGCGACGATCCTGGTATGGCGGTAAAAAACTTAAGAGCCGATGCAGTAAAAGAAGTTCAGGTATTTGATAAAAAAAGTGAACTGGCCGAATTTACAGGAATTGACGATGGAAAAACCCAAAAAACAATCAACCTGAAATTAAAAGAAGATAAGAAGAAAGGGTATTTTGGTAAAATAGACGGAGCTAATCAGCCGTTTACGGATGCCGATTCCAGATATAATACTAATTTGATGTTTAGCAGTTTTAAAGGCAAAAGGAAATTATCTGCCTTTTTATTAAACGGAAACACTGGTCAGGATGGACTGGGCTGGGAAGACAGTGAGAAATTTGGAGCTCGTGACAACAACATTAGCATGAACATGGATGATGATGGAAATGTAAGCTATGAATGGGTGGGTGATAATAATGACGGAGAACCCCGTATCAATACGCAAAACGGATTTATCAAAAATACCAATGCAGGATTGCAGTACACTAACAAGTGGAATGACAAACAAAACCTGAATGTTTCACCCAAATTCAATAATCAGATTTATACCAATAATAGTAGCAGAATTTCCCAAACGCAGGTGGGAGATACCCAATTAAATGAAAACCGGTCTACAGTAACCAATGTTGACAGGAGTAATTTTAAACTCAATGCGGTTTATGATGTGAAATTAGATTCGGTAAATTCTATAAAATTCTCTGCCAGAACTAATTTTTATGATACAGATAGTGATGAATTTACAGATGGAACTACCACAGGAAATGACGGAATATTAAAAAACAAACAGCAGCGTTTATTCACCACTAATTCGGATAAGTCTGCTTTATCAGCCGGTTTTTTATTCAAGCATAAGTTTGCTAAAGCGCGTCGTACATTTTCATTAAATAGTAGTTGGAGTATGCTGAATACCAACTCAGATAATTTTTTAAAATCTTCTAATGAAAGTTATGTAGATGGAGTTCTTGCTGCAAAAGATACTATCAATCAAAATAAAATAGGTGATAGAACAAGTCAGAATTTTTCAGCCAGTTTTAGTTATTCTGAACCTATTGCTAAACAAATATCACTTCAATTTGCTTACCAAATTGCTTATGATAAAGGTAAAAACAACTATTTTACCTATGATTATTCTGAAGATACAGGAAGATATGATCAATTAGTGTCTTCATTGTCAAATGAGTTTGAGCAAACTATAATCACTCACAGACCCAATTTAAAATTGAGTTATAATGCTAAAAAAATTAATTATAGCATTGGAAGTGGTTTTGGGTTTACTTCTTTTGATTTGTTAGATAAAACTATGGATAAACAATACAAACGTAGTTATACTAACTTTTTTCCTTCAGCAAATTTCTCTTACAAGTATAAAAGCAACAGTAGTTTAAGGTTTAATTATCAGGGATCAACAAGACAGCCTACACTAGATCAATTACAACCATTGAGAAACAATCAGGACTTTTTTAATCAAACGGTGGGAAATCCAGATTTAAAGCAATCTTTTACTAATAATATTAACATCAACCAGGGCAGTTATGATATGCTGACGGAAACTCAAATTTATCAGGGACTAAATTTCAGCACAACAAGTAATGCAATTATCTATAGCAGAGTAATTGATCCTGAAACGGCCAAAACAGTTTCCAGACCCATAAATACCAATGGAAATTTTTCAGGGAATTTTTATTTGGGATATGGATTAAAAATCAAGAAATTAGATATGAGAGCTGATTTTAGTCCTTCTTTTGGCTATAATAAATCAGTACTTAGCATTAATGATAAAATGGGTAGTGCTAAGAATTTAAACACAGGACTCTCCGTTTATTTAAGTAAATTTAAACAAAAGCAATACGATATTAGTTTAAGTAATAGGTTTTCATTTAATAGAAATAGTACTTCTCAAAATGATGAAATCAAATCCTTTAACACTAATAATTTGAATTTAGATATAGGAGTTTTCTTTGCTGAAAAGTGGAAAATAGCTACCGATTACAATTTAAATACCAGACAAAAAACAGTCGATTTTCAAGACAATCTGACCAATCAATTGTGGAATGCAAGATTGCAACGCACCTTTAAAAACGATGAGTTTACCGCCTATTTTATGGTACGCGATATTTTGAATCAAAATATTGGTATACAAAGAAATGTATATGAAAATACCATCAGTCAGGAACAAAACGACAGGCTTAGAAGATATGCTATGATAGGTTTTACCTGGAATTTCAAAAATGGGGGAGAAAAAGCAAAAAAATAATTTCAATGACAATTTCACAACTCAGAACTAATAACTTACAAAGGATGAAAGTAATATATTTTATAATTGTAACACTTATTTTTACAACCAGGTCAAATGCACAGCAATTTGTAGATAAAGCTGTCATTGAATATGAAGTAAATACCAATCTCAAAAAAACGATGAGCAATGATAGTTGGGATGAAATGATGAAAGACAATCTCTCCGATCTTAAAATTTCATATTTCAATTATACTTTTTCTGAGAATAAAAGCATATTTAAATTTGACAGATGGAGTCCAAAAACAAGAATTCCAAAATATCTGAAAGACTCCGATGAAGAAAACAGTTGGTATTTTGATTTTAATACAGGAATGATGAATATGCAAAAACAAATAGCAGGAACTAATTTTGTTATAGTTGATAGCATTCATAAAATAGAATGGAAAATTACCAATGAAAACAGAGAAATAGCCGGTTATAATTGCCGAAAAGCCGTAGGCAAAATAATGGACGACGTATATGTTTTTGCTTTTTATACGGATGACATTACCATTTCTGGTGGTCCATGTTCTATAAATGGTTTGCCAGGAATGATTTTAGGACTCACAATTCCAAGATTGTATACTTCCTATATTGCTACTAAAGTAGATGTCTCTTTTACTAACCCAGCTGATATAAAACCCATCACAGCCAAAAAAACCTATGATTTAAAGGAGTTAAAAACCCTTTTTGAAGAAAAATTAAAAGATTGGTACAGCTATGGTGATGATAAAGAAGAAATTCAAAGGCAAAAAAATATTTTCTTGTGGAATGCTTTTTTATAGTCATTGTGAGGAACGGGCGCCATCTCATTTGATGCTGTCGACGTGTGATTGCTTCGTTCCTCGCAATGACCTACAAATAAATTTTCTCGTCTTTACATCTACCATAAATGTAACTTTTTAGATTCGAAATGGTTTCCTGATACGCTGGAGCTTCAAACCCAAAACGCTCGTGTTCCATTTGCTGTTTTTCGATGGCGTTGCAGCCCTTGATAACTTCTTTAAGCATATCAAGCATGGCTAGCTCTTTATTGTCTGTTTTCTGGAATTTAAATTCTACAATTTCATCTTGCAATTGCTCACAATATTCTATAAGTCTCGATACTTCTGGTTCGTCAAGAAGCGAAGGATTGTTCTTAAATATTTCTCGAATGGATTTCATGATTGGAGGAGTTGAAATTATTAGTGTTTATAAAATTTATTTTTCCAAAACTGCCACCATCTTTTCTTTTTTATTATTATAACTTCACCGAGTAAAGCTTCTTCTGGTTCTACTGAAATGATAAAAGAATCTTTAGTTTGAAGTAATTCGGATTTGTCGATAATAGTTTCAGTTTTTTTGTATCCTATTGAGAAGATTATAATATGGATTTTATCTGTTAATAAACTATCGGGAATTATAAGTTTGAACTTTCCGTCAAAATCTGTTGTTGTTTCAATTGTAGTGTTTTTAATTGTAACAATTGCTCCTGCTAAAGGTGAGTTGTATTCAATATCAATAACTTTTCCCGTAATAGTATTTTTTAAACTGTCTAAAATGGGTTCTTTTTTTTGATTTTCTTTTGGTAAAATATTTTCTTTTTCATCGATATTAGACACAATTTCTATTTTTGAAGATGAATTTATTTTTGCAAATGAATTTATTGTAGTAGT
>NZ_JBCFQK010000060.1:0-443 GCF_041729735.1 Flavobacterium magnesitis
ACAGAGATCAATTCTTTATACTCGTTTTTAGAAGCGTAGATTAATTTCTAACCAAAAGACTTAGTGAACTTTGCGAAAAACTTTGCGCCCTTTGCGGTAAAAAAATACCGCAGATTCGCAGATTATTTTTTAAAATCTTTGCGTTGCCTTGCGGTTGAATGTTTTTACCATATAAGAGCCTACTTAATTTTTTTTTAATAAATTTTCTTTTTCCCCGTCCCTAAGGGGTGGAAAATTTATTGAAAATTCATCAAAATTACACCCTTTAGGGTCAGGGGAAATTAATTTTAATGAATTTTTAAACAGGTCTAATTTATTTCGTCCAAAGTTCATATAAGGCAGAGAACAATTCTTTATACTTTTTACAAAGGAAGCGTAGATTACTTTCTAATAAAAACTTAGTAAATTTTGGGAAAAAACTTAGTGGACTTTGTGTTAAAAAA
>NZ_JBCFQK010000061.1:0-427 GCF_041729735.1 Flavobacterium magnesitis
GCCTGTCTTAACAAAGGCTAATGATCCTGATTTTGGTAAAGTAGTCTCAGTACTATCATCATTATCCACTGCTGTTCCTGATGTATCCTGAACATCTACGCCTTGTGGATCTTGTCCTATTGCAATTGCTGTATTAGTAACAACGCCTGCATCAATATCAGCTTGGGTGATAGCGTAATCTTGTGTTACCACTCCTGTTGCTAATGGTGCTAAAGTTGATGGAACTAATGCTAAATTAGTCACTCCCAGTTTGGCATCATTGATTACAATATTATCTACTGTTACGTTTCCTGTATTGGTTACTGTAAAAGTGTACGTAATGATATCGCCAACTACCGCTCTTGTGGCATCACCATTGTAAACGCCTGTCTTAACAAAGGCTAATGATCCTGATTTTGGTAAAGTAGTCTCTGTACTATCGTCATTA
>NZ_JBCFQK010000062.1:0-363 GCF_041729735.1 Flavobacterium magnesitis
TCCACTGCTGTTCCTGATGTATCCTGAACATCTACTCCTTGTGGATCTTGTCCGATTGCAATTGCTGTATTAGTAACAACGCCTGCATCAATATCAGCTTGGGTGATAGCGTAATCTTGTGTTACCACTCCTGTTGCCGATGGGGCTAAAGTTGATGGAACTAATGCTAAATTAGTCACTCCTAGTTTGGCATCATTGATTACAATATTATCTACTGTTACGTTTCCTGTATTGGTTACCGTAAAAGTGTACGTAATGATATCGCCTACTACCGCTCTTGTGGCATCACCATTGTAAACCCCTGTTTTAACAAAGGCTAATGAGCCTGATTTCGGTAAAGTAGTCTCTGTACTATCGTCATTA
>NZ_JBCFQK010000063.1:0-351 GCF_041729735.1 Flavobacterium magnesitis
TATGTCTTTGAATGGAATAAATGACCTATAAAGACATAAATGGCGCTCAATTTTAAAAACAACTATCAATCAAAAGCTATATGCTTTTACATATAAAAACAATATTTTTATTTAGAATATATGCTTTTACATATAATTAACTATATTTGCTTAAAATCAATGCTAAAGCATATAATTATGATGACACTAGCTAATTTCGTAAAAGAGAAAAGAAACGAAGTAAAACTCACCCAGGAAGCCTTTGCGGAACGTGCTGGAGTGGCACTTACCGTGATTCGAAAAATTGAACAGGGAAAGGAAAACCTCAACCTCGAAAAAGTAAACCAAGTACTCAAAATGTTTGGGCATACC
>NZ_JBCFQK010000064.1:0-325 GCF_041729735.1 Flavobacterium magnesitis
AAAAGCTGTGGTTGCTAAAGCTGTTGTATTATTTCCTGCGGTTTGAGTTACTCCAATTGTTCCTGTTGGCAAAGATGGCGTTCCTGTAAAAGTAGGAGACGCAGATAAAACCACACTTCCTGTTCCTGTTTCGTCTGAAATCACTCCAGCAAATTCAGCGGAGGTAGTTGCTGATAATGCGCTTAATTTATCTGTGGTTACCACCAATGTTTTTGATGTTGGAATACTCGTGCCGTTCACACTAGTGGCTGTAGCTACTCCCAAAACTGGAGTTACCAAAGTTGGCGCAGTGTCCATGACAAATTTAGAACCTGTTCCTGTTTGA
>NZ_JBCFQK010000065.1:0-299 GCF_041729735.1 Flavobacterium magnesitis
TCCACTGCTGTTCCTGATGTATCCTGAACATCTACGCCTTGTGGATCTTGTCCGATTGCAATTGCTGTATTAGTAACAACGCCTGCATCAATATCAGCTTGGGTGATAGCGTAATCTTGTGTTACCACTCCTGTTGCTGATGGTGCTAAAGTTGATGGAACTAATGCTAAATTAGTCACTCCTAGTTTTGCATCATTGATTACAATATTATCTACTGTTACGTTTCCTGTATTGGTTACCGTAAAAGTGTACGTAATGATATCGCCAACTACCGCTCTTGTGGCATCGCCATTGTAAAC
>NZ_JBCFQK010000066.1:0-294 GCF_041729735.1 Flavobacterium magnesitis
CTTCTTTATTCTTTTCCCTTCGTGTAACACACTTAGCGCGTTTCTCAAAGCGGATGCAAAAGTACAACTTCTTTTTAATCTCGCAAGAATTTTTTAAAGTTTTTTTTTCGAAGAATTTCTTCTCCTCTTTCTCTTTAAATCCTTACCAATCTCTCAAATAACTTAACCCTTTTGCGGGGTGCAAATGTAACATCCATTTCTTAATCTCACAAACTTTTTTAAACCTTTTTTTTTAGAAAATAAATTTTCCGTTTTCATTTAATGTTTGTCAGTATATAGTAGAACGTCTGCGTC
>NZ_JBCFQK010000067.1:0-283 GCF_041729735.1 Flavobacterium magnesitis
ATTTCGGGTGCAAAAGTAGCTACTTCATACCGTTATCCAATACTTTTTAACCAACTATTTTTAATCTGTTTTTTAATCAACTGAAAATAAGAAACTTATTTTTATCCGCTTTTAGTGTTTGTAAGATTTTAGAATTTATTTTGAGACAAGTTGAAAGTTGTATCACAGAGATTCACAAAGAAAGCACGGAGACTCGCGAAGAGTTCTTACTACGTATAATATAGTTTTAACCGCAAAAACCCTAGCCCTGATAGAAGTGGAAATCCTTTTATGCCGGGGTTCG
>NZ_JBCFQK010000068.1:0-265 GCF_041729735.1 Flavobacterium magnesitis
ACCTGTTGGCAAAGATGGCGTTCCTGTAAAAGTAGGAGACGCAGATAAAACCACACTTCCTGTTCCTGTTTCATCCGAAATCACTCCAGCTAATTCAGCTGAGGTAGTTGCTGATAATGCGCTTAATTTATCAGTGGTTACCACCAATGTTTTTGATGTTGGAATACTGGTGCCGTTCACACTAGTTGCTGTAGCAACGCCTAAAACTGGAGTTACCAAAGTTGGCGCAGTGTCCATGACAAATTTAGAACCTGTTCCTGTTTGA
>NZ_JBCFQK010000069.1:0-252 GCF_041729735.1 Flavobacterium magnesitis
TCCACTGCTGTTCCTGATGTATCCTGAACATCTACGCCTTGTGGATCTTGTCCTATTGCAATTGCTGTATTGGTAACAACGCCTGCATCAATATCAGCCTGAGTGATGATGTAATCCTGTGTTACTACTCCTGTTGCTAATGGTGCTAAAGTTGATGGAACTAATGCTAAATTAGTCACTCCTAGTTTTGCATCATTGATTACAATATTATCTACTGTTACGTTTCCTGTATTGGTTACTGTAAAGGTATAA
>NZ_JBCFQK010000007.1:0-139948 GCF_041729735.1 Flavobacterium magnesitis
CTTATTAAAAAATATAGTATTGTAGAATTTGAGGTCTTTTGAAATTAAAATTAGCACCTATTTTAAACTTAACACACAATTTATGTTTAAGTAAACTTGTGATTGTATTCTTGTTGGTTAAAAAACAAACAAATGGTTACAAGATTATTTGTAATATGTTTCATCACATTACAATCGTTTGGACAACAAATAAAATTTGAAAATTTTACTACAAATCAAGGTCTTTCTAATAATTCTGTCATTGATATTGAAAATGACAAAGACGGAGGGCTCTGGATTGCTACATGGGATGGATTGAATTATTATGATGGCTATAATTTTAAAATTTTTAAGCACAATTTTAATGATTCTAAAACAATCTCAAGTGACTATATCATGAAACTAATCAAGGATAAGGGAGACTTTATCTGGCTCATTACTAAAGAAGGTCATGTTAATCGATATATTGGAAACGGAGAATTTGAGAAATTTGAGTTTAAAGGAATTCCGCTAAGCATTCAACTTTCTGAAAAAGGAAATGTTGTAGTTCAAACCAGCACTGATTATTATGAATTTAAAGAAGAAACTTTTGTTGCAATACCTTTAAATTCTATAAAAAAAGCAGATACTAATAGTCTGAAAAATATCCTATTAAGAAAATATCCTAATCTTATAATCAATGACGTTTTAAAAGATAAAGCAGGAAATATTTGGTATGCTACTCGAAAAAACGGACTGTATATCATTAATAACAATAATACAATTGAACATTTTACTTCTGATTTATATTTTCCCTATTCCATTACTAGCAACGAAATTGAAACGCTCCACAAAGATGCTTTTGGAAACATTTGGCTAGGACAAAAAGATGGTGGTTTGAGTATGGCGTTTGCAGGTTCAGAAAAAATAAACACAATAGCACCTCATCCTGTAAAAAATCCAAATTTACCAACGGAAACTGTTAGAACTATTATTAAAGATACTGACGGAAAAATCTGGTTAGGTTATTATACAAAAGGACTTTATTATTACAGTGAAAAAAGTCATTCTTACGAAAAATTTAGAATTAAGGAATCCGCTTTAAATCCAGATTGGGAACGAATTAGAAGTTTGTTTACAGCTAGTGACGGAACAATCTGGGCGGGAACATATAAAGGCATCATACGTATTTCGGGAGATAAATACACTTGTTATGAAGCTGAAAAAATCAAAGAACTGCCTAATAATAGGTCTTATTCCATTTATGAGGACGAAAAGAAACAGCTGTGGATAGGCTGTTGGGGAGGTGTGGCTAAATTTAATTTAATGACTGAAAAATTTGAAAGTTTCAAAGGGCAAAGTGCGTTAAATAAATACCACATCAGGTGTGTTAAAAAACACAAACAGGATTTAATTTTAGCGACCGAAAATAATGGGGTTATCGTTCTGAATTTAGACACTAACAAAATAAACCAAATTTCTACTAATCGAGGAATTTTGGGAAATAGCGTTTATTCTGTCCTGATTGACAAGACTACAGATAATTATTGGGTTGCTTCCTTAGGCGGGGTCAGTATTTTTAATAAAAAAAAGGGTTTAATAAAAAATATTACAGAGGCGGATGGTCTTCCAAGTCACATGGTGTATGGTCTTATCGATAATGGAGATAAGGTTTGGATTAGCACCACAAAAGGAATTGCATCTATTACTAAGAATAATTTTAAAATTACTTCCTATAATCCAAATCATGGATGGCAGGCACCTGAATTTTCAGAAGGAGCCTATTATAAAGATGCAAAAGGCAATTTGTTTTTTGGAGGTGTAAATGGACTGAATTATTTCAATCCGAATACGCTTCAATCTACTAATTTCAATGCAAAAATCAAATTGATTGTTGATGGTAACGAAAACTATTTACCCGAAATAGAAAAAAGTTTTACTGATAATGAATTGGAAATTGAAATAATTCCTATTGTATTTCCTAAAGAAAGTAAAGTCGAAATTTATTATAAATTAGAGGGAAGAGATAAAAATTGGACTTTATTAAAAGATACCAATAAATTAGAATATGCCAATTTATCTTCGGGAGATTACCATTTTTGGATAAAACAGGGGAAAAATGGAGTTGCTAAACCTGTATTTTTTACCCTCAATATCAGTAAAGCATTTTATGAAACCATTCTGTTTTATGTTTTATTATCGGCTTGTATACTTTTTGGCTGTATTGTTTTAATTTATTTTAAAAATAAAACAGCTATTGCACAAAAAAAGCATCTGGAAGCAAAAATAAAATCTCGTACCAAAGTAATAGAATCCCAGAAAAAAGATTTGGAAGCAATTAATGAAAAACTCGATAAGAAGAACAAAAAAATAGTAGAGCAGAAAGAAAAGCTTTTAAAATTACATAGCAATCTTAAAAGCGAAAGTTTTGAAATCGAAAAGTTTAAAACCTTTATGCTCGCGGAGTTCCAAGATCCAATAGCAAAGATCATTGAGATTTCAAATACAAATAAAAATGATAAGAGTGTCCAGCGAGATTTAGTTTTCCAATCTAACAGACTGGCGAATCTTATTTCGGGATGGAATTATTTGAGTTATGTTAAAGATATTGGTCCTGTTAAGAAATCAGCGGTTCATTTGTTTCCAGTTTTAAAGAATAGTATTGAAAAATTAAAAAAGGAGCTGCAACGCAATCAGGTTAATTTTAATTGCGAAATAGACAAATCGGATTCTTTTGTTGCCATAGATGTATTGCGATTAAAGTTGTTATTGCAATATTTTTTTAATGATATCAGTAAATATTCTGAGACAGACAGTAGCTTAAGTATCGAAATGGGTTATGAAAATAATTATTTAAAAGTTACTGTAGTTTCCGATAGTGTTATCTTAAAAAACAATTGGTACAATATTTCACATTATAGCCCTTACTTTAAAGCTTTACATGTTTTATTAGAAGATTTGAAAGGTGAATTTTTTGATAATTCGGAGGAACAATTTAAGAGTACGCTACAAATTCCTTTAGAACTGGTTTCCGAAAATCTAAAAACTAAGGAAACAATTTCCTGGAAACATTTCAACGAACAAGATCAACTCTCGGAGGACAAAGAATTGTTTTTAGTCTTTAGCGATCAATCTGATTATACGGCAGCCAATCAGGTTTTAGAAAACAGGAATCATCAGTTGCTTTTTGAAAATTCGGTGGCTAATCTAAACGCTGCTGTAAAACAAATCAACTTTTCTGCTTTGGTGTTTTACCAAGCAACATTTTCAAAAGAACTGGTTCATTTTTTAGATGCTAATAAAAAAAAGGGAGGTTTAAAAATGCCCATGATTTACATATCTGAAGATATTAATTATGAATTGCATGAGCAATTATTAGAATTGGGTATAGATACTTTAATTCAGTTGCCAGCTAATGCTTCATTTGTTGCCAAAAAAATAGCTTCTCTAATTGAGAAACAAAAAGAGATAGTACAAGAAAATAAAATCCAGCAAAAAATATTTGAAATTTTAACGGATGATGATCCTTTGATAACCACTAATGACAAGTTGGTAAAAAAAGCTTTAGAAATAATAAAAAAGGAATTGCAGGATCCTTCTTTTAACGTAGAAATATTGGTAGAAAATTTGGGAATTTCCAGAGTAAAATGCTACCGTATATTTAAAGAGACTTTAAATCAATCCCCTTCTGATGTAATAACCTCTCTTAGATTGCAAAAAGCAGAGCTATTATTAAAAACCAAAAAACTAAATATTTCTGAGATCAGTTTTGAGTGTGGGTATAATGATCCCAAATATTTTGGACGCTCTTTTAAAAAATATTTTGGAAAAAGTCCTAAAGAATACAAAACAATATCTTAAAAGTATTGTTAGCCCTGTGTTTGTGGAAAGTTAGCTTAATGTTAGCGAGCAAAATTCCCCTTTTTGATGGTTAATTTTATCCTAATTTGAATCCAAAATCCTCTTTTGTGAATCAAAATTCCCCCTTTATGGCTCTTGCTTAAAATACTTTTGGCAAAACAAAAACGAGTATTTAACATGAAAAAAATTTATGCAATTTTAATTCTTGCTTTAGGGTGTATGTCCTATTCCTATTCGCAAGTATCAGTATCAGGAAGCGTAGTTTCTGATCCGGATAGGCAACCTATTCCAGGAGTATCAGTCCACATTAAAGGACAACCATCATTTGGAACAACAACCGATTTTGATGGAAATTTCAAGATTCAATTAAAAGAACAAAGCGGTGTTTTGGTTTTCTCTTATATTGGATTTAAAACAAAAGAAGTTTCTTATTCAGGAAATCAAACTTTAAGTGTTTCGTTAACTGAAGAAACAAGTTCTTTAGATGAGGTTGTAGTTATTGGTTACGGTTCTCAAAAGAGATCTGATGTAACTGGGTCTATTGCTTCGGTAAAAAGTAAAGATTTTAATAAAGGAGTTGTGGCCAACGTGGGACAGTTGATTCAAGGTAAAGTTGCCGGTGTTAACGTTACAGCTGCAAGTGGTGAGCCTGGAGCTTCTCAGGATATCATTATTCGAGGAGTAGGAAGTTTACGTTCAGGAACAACGCCTCTTTATGTAGTAGACGGCTTTGCTTTAGACAATTCGAATAATGGAGTTGCTTCAAATCCTCTAAATTTTATTAATCCACAGGATATTGAAAGTATTGAAGTTCTTAAAGATGCATCTGCATCTGCAATTTATGGTTCCAGAGCTGCAAATGGTGTAATTGTAATCACGACTAAAAAAGGAGCAAAAGGCAGGACTCAAATCAATCTTAATATGACTACTGGATTTTCAACATTAGCTAATAAAGTGGATGTTTTTAGTGCAGATGAATTTAGAACACAAGTTGCTGCGGTTAACGGAACTCTAATTGACGGAGGAGCAAATACGGATTGGCAGGATGAATTATCCAGAACTGGTGTTTCTCAAAATTTAAATTTATCGATGAGTGGTGGAACTGATAATTCAACGTATGCAGCCTCTTTAGGTGTAGACAATCAACAAGGTATTTTGAAAAACAGTGATTTAAAGCGTTATTCAGGTCGTTTGAATTTAAATCAAAAAGCGTTTGATGATAAGTTTAATATTGCTTTTAATTTTACAGGAACTAAACTTGAAAATTCAAGACCAGACGCAAGAGGTATAGTAGGCAATATGTTGACAATGAATCCTACAGATGCCGTTTATGTAAATGGAGAACCTAATGTGAATTTAAGCAATGATGTGCTAAATCCTTTAATTAGTCAGAGAAATTACTCTGATGAGACAAACAACAATCGTATTTTGGCTAACATTGCTCCATCTTATGAGTTTATAAAAGGATTAAGCTATAAATTCAACTTGGGAGTGGATTATTCGATGTCAGAAAGAGACGTACAGGTGTTGCCATACAGCTCAGAGACAAACACTACTTTAGGTTCTTTGAATACTATTCTTACTACTAATAATAATGTTTTATACGAAAATACATTGACGTATAATTTCAATGCAAATGCTCATAATTTCACCATTTTGGCAGGTCAGTCTTACCAAAAAATACAAGTCAACCAAAAGAGCTATAATTTATCTGGATTCCCTGATAATGGTGTAGAACCAAAAAATCAAATAGAAACAGCAAGTGAACGTCCAACTCAGGCTTCGTCTGCAGTAGAGAACGAACTTCAGTCTTTCTTTGGAAGATTAAATTATGCGTATGATAACAAATACTTGCTTACTGCCACAATGCGTGCGGATGGTTCTTCTAAATTTGGTAAAAACAATAGATACGGATACTTTCCATCTGTAGCATTGGGTTGGAATATTAGTAAAGAAGATTTTCTAAATGAATCTGAAGTGATCAATAATCTGAAGCTAAGAGCAAGTTGGGGACAAACAGGTTCTCAGGAAATTCCATCTAAAATAACTAAAGCGAGTTATACCGAAAGTAATACAGGAAACGATACGTATCCATTAGATCCATCTGCTACAGATTTAGGGGGGTATCCTTATGGTACAATCTATACCCGTTTAGCTAGTCCGGATATTCAATGGGAAGTTTCAACGCAGGCAAATATAGGGTTAGATTTTAGCCTATTCAATAATAGATTGTCGGGTACTGTAGATTACTTTAACAAAGTTTCAGATAAAATTTTATTAGAAATAGCACCAACAGACCCTATTCAACCTACACCAAGATATTATACAAACATTCCTAAAATGGAGATAAAAAACAGTGGTGTAGAGTTAGCTTTAGATTATAGTAGCGATAAAAGCCGTGATTTCTCTTATAGCATTGGTGGGAATATATCTTTAACTAATAATAAAGTACAAAAATCGCCTTATACCATTTTGACAACTGGTGCAGCGCAGGGTGGCGGACAAACTGGAGCAACAATAAACGGAGTGTTTAACGGACAGCCTATTGGTTCTTTTTATATGCTAGAATTTACAGGAATTGGTGCTGATGGTTTGAACCAATTTGAAGATACAAATCAAGATGGTCAGATTCTTGACAATGACCGTATCATTGCTGGAAGTGCTTTACCAGACTACATTTATGCTTTTTATTTGAATTTTAAGTATAAGAATTTTGACTTAGGAGCTAATTTCAATGGTACTGTTGGTAATAAAATTTATAACCACGTAGCAATGACTTCATTCAACAGAGGTCAGCTTGCAAATTCTTTTAACACCACTGGTAGAGCTTCAGAATTTTTAAACGAAGCTTCAACTAACTCTAACACTGTTTCAACCCGATATTTAGAAGACGGTAGTTTCTTACGATTAAATAATGCAACTCTAGGTTACAATTTAAACCCAAAATCAATCGGATTGGATAATGTAATGGATAACATCCGTCTTTCAGTAACTGGACAAAACTTATTTGTGATAACAAAGTACAGCGGATATGATCCTGAATTAAACACTGGAATTTCAGTTGGAGAAATTCAGTCATTTGGAATTGACTACTTCAGCTATCCTAGAAATAGAACAATTCTATTAGGGCTAAACGTGGCATTTTAATTTAAAAAATAACAAAAATGAAAAATAAAATAATATTGGTAGCTCTGGGAATCAGTTTGTTATTCAACTGGAGTTGCACTGACTTAGAAGAAGCTATATTAGATGAATCCTTAACTGGAAGTGGACAAGCAGATGCGATTAACGGTGCAATTGCTCCTGCATACGGTCAATTGAAAGCGACCTGGATACACACCAATAATTTTGGTTTACAGTTAATCGCCAGTGACGAAGGTATTTTACCTTATAGAGGAGGAACAGACTGGTATGACGGGGGTAAATATTTAGCAGTACATGCACATACCATTACACCTACTAATGACTTGGTTACCAGTACTTGGAATGAGCTTACAATAAATACTTCCAGAGCATTATCTGCAATTGAAGTTTTAAGACCTCTTGCAGAAAGTGGTAATACAGAAGCACAAGGAGCACTTTATGAAATGATAGCGCTTAGAGCTTATTTAAATATGATAGCTTTAGACAACTGGGGAATAGCGTTTAAAAAGGAAGTATCAGCCAGTAATTCGGAAATACTTCGAGGACAAGATGCCATTTCCTACATAGAAAGTGAGTTGTTATCTGTTGCTGATATTATTAATAATGATAAAGGTCCAGGTAGAATGACGCAGGCTGCAGTTTGGGGATTTCTTTCCAGATTATATTTAAATGCTGCTGTTTACCGTGATCCTTATGGAACTCCGCAGTTTACTAATGAAGATATGGATAAGGTTATTAAATATACAGATAACATTATAAACTCAGGTAAATTCAGTTTGTCTCCTGAATATTTTGATTTATTTGATGATGATAATAATTCAAATAAAGAATTAATCTTTGCATTGGATCAGCGTGGCGTTTTATCCGCTGAAAATAATCGCTGGGCTTATTGGTCAATTCCAGGATCTATGTTTCCAAGACCAGAATCAATTAATGCAGATGGAACAGATGGTCCTGCCATTACATCGGATTTTTATCAAACTTGGGTAGATGCTTATGGTTCTGTAGATCCTGCTGATGCTGATTCGAGATTTTATAAAGATAATGCTAAGGTACCAGCCCATTTAAAAGATTTGACAGGATTATCACCACTTAATGATCAAGATCATTACTATTGTGTAAAAGCAGAGGATTTTGAAATTGACAGAGGAATCTTGAGAGGTGTGCCATGGGCAGCGAGAAAAGATGCAAATGGTGCTTTCTTTAGATGTGATGATGGTTATAGAATTTATCCTGTTAAGCAAATTAAAGGAAACGGAGTGGATAAAAATGTGGATTATGTGAATCTTACTTTAAAAGTAGACTTTACCAATGAAGGCAGTTTTCATAAATCGGGTTATAGAGTGTCAAAATACCAGTTTAGCCATACTTCTCCTGATGGAAACAACTTTAGCAGTGTTGATATCGTATTGCTTAGATATGCCGAAATTTTCATGATGAGAGCAGAGGCTAAATTAAGAAAGGGAGATAATGCTGGTGCACTAGTTGATATGAATACGGTAAGAACGTCAAGAACAGCAAGAGCTCCTATTCCTGCTGCGCTTCCTACTATAAATCTAGATATTTTATACAGAGAATATGGATTTGAATTTTACTGGGAAGGTTTAAGAAGAACTACTCAAATTCGTTTTGGACACTATGAAGATACTTGGTCAGCAAAATCAGATACTGATGTAGATCATAGGTTGTTTCCTATTCCACAAAAGGCAATTGATGGTGCATCAAATACTCCTGGTTATTTAGTACAAAACCAAGGATATTAATTCAAATAGATTAAATATTTAATTTGAAGGCTGTTAGTTTTCTTTCAATAGAATACTTACAACAGCCTTCAATTTTTTAATTAGTAGAAAAAAATGAAAATGTTATTGTTACAAAAAAAAATAGTAAAAGTATTTATTTGCATACTCTCTTTAAATTTTGCTGCTGCTCAAACTAAAGATACTTCGGTTAAAAAATACTCAAATGCGCTGAATTTCATCGTCATGGGAGATTGGGGTAGATTTGGTGAAGACCATCAAATTCCTGTAGCTAAGCAAATGGGGATTACTGCTACAGCCATCAACCGTGACTTCATAATTTCCACAGGTGATAACTTCTATCCGGTTGGTGTTGCTAGTGAATATGACCCGCAATGGAAATCTTCTTTTGAAGATATTTACACTGATTTTTCACTACACTGGAACTGGTATCCTATTTTAGGAAACCATGATTATGCTGGCAATCCAGATGCTCAGGTTGCTTACTCAAAAATAAGCCGACGCTGGAATATGCCTGCCCGATATTACAGTGAAACATTCAATATCAATGGAGATCCAAGCCAGCAGGTTTTAATTGCTTTTATAGATACCAATCCATTAATTCCTGAGTTTTACAAAAGTAAACAGTATGGTAGAAATGTAATTTCACAGGATTCCACCGCACAAAAAAAATGGCTTGTTAAAATCCTGACAGAAGCACCTAAAAGTGTAAAATGGAAATTAGTTGTGGGGCATCATCCTTTATTTACGGCAACTTTAAAAAGAAGAGAAGCTTATGATACTAAGGCAGTACGAAAATCATTGAAATCATTATTTGATAAATATGAAGTAGATGCTTATATCGCTGGACATGATCATGATTTACAGCATTTACTACCAGAAGGTAAAACACATTATTTTGTTTCTGGATCAGCTTCTGAGGCTACTCCAATTGATCGTTTGCCTTTTAGCAAACTGGCTTCATCGGAATATGGGTTTATGGTATTCTCAGCTTTAGCCAATACATTGTATGTGCAGGCAGTTAACGAAAAAGGAGAAGTCATTTACACCACCGAAATAAAAAAGTAAATAACACATTAATTACAATTTATATTCTATGCTAAGCCACCTACAGCTTTGCAAATGAATGAATTCCTATTTTCAATGAAAAAAATAATAACCTTTTTTTGCCTCCAGTTTTTCCTGTTTTTGCAAGCACAGGAATATACTTCTTCCAATATTCATTCGCATAATGATTACGCCAGTTCGCTTCCTTTTTATGGAGCGTATTCTAATGAAGTTGGCGTTATCGAAGCCGATGTTTTTTTGGTAAATAATGAACTGTTTGTGGCGCATACCGCAACAGAAATTGCTCAACACAACACGCTTAAAAGTTTGTATTTAGAACCACTTTCTTTAAAACTTAAAAATTTAGAAGGCAAAGCATATCCAAGCAATAAGCCTTTAATTTTGATGATTGATGTCAAGTCGGATGCAGCATCAACTTTAAAAGCAATTGTACAGCAGTTAAAAAGATTCCCAGAAATTAGTTCCAATAAAAATATAAAAGTGGTGATTTCAGGTAACAGACCTTTGCCGTCGCAGTGGTCGACATATCCTGAGTTTATTTATTTTGACGGAAGACTTACTGAAAATTATTCGCCAGAAGAATTGTCCCGTGTTGAAATGATAAGTGCAGATTTAAAAGAACTTACAATCTGGAACGGTAAAGGTGTTTTGACACAAGCTGATTTACAAAAGATGCAATCGGTAATAAGAAAGGTACATGATCAGCATAAAAAAATCAGATTCTGGGCTACGCAGGATAATGTGAATACCTGGATGACTTTGATGAATTTAAAAGTTGATTTTATTGGAACGGATACTGTTGCTGCTCTAGCAGAATTTATCAAAAACATAAAAACAACATTCTATCAAAATGTGGAGTTTCATACCGCATATATGCCTAAAAACGCAGCAGCTTTCGCTAAAAAGAAACCAAAAAATGTAATCCTTCTTATCGGTGACGGAATGGGATTAGCTCAAATTTATGCGGGTTACACAGCCAATAAGGGACAATTAAACCTCTTTAATATTCCAACACAAGGACTCTCAATAACCAATTCTTCAGATAGTTATATTACGGATTCGGCTGCTGGAGGATCAGCTATGGCAACAGGACATAAAACCAATAATCGATTTATTAGCGTGGATGAAAACGGAAAACCTCTAGAATCCATTACGCAACAATTAGCAAATAAAAATTTTAAAACAGCTATTATTTCTGCAGGAAATAGTACAGATGCTACTCCTGCAGCCTTTTATGCACATCAGCCTGAAAGAAGTTATAGTGAACCAATAGCTTCTGATTTTTTAAGCAATCCGTCAGATATTTTAATCGGAGGCGGTCTAAAAGAATTCAAGGCTAGAAAAGACGGAAAAGATTTGTCTCAATTGTTGATTGAAATAGGATATTCCTTTTCGGAAAAATTTAGCAGTTTGGATACTATTAAAAATGCTAAAATGGTAGTTTTAGATGATGCAGCAGTTGTTTCTATTAAAGAGGGGAGAGGAGATTTTTTAGCCCAATCTTTAGCGAAAGCAACGAATACTTTTTCTAAAACAAAGAATCCATTTTTTATCATGGCCGAAGGAGCTCAAATTGATCACGGTGGGCATAAGAAGGATTTAGAATATGTGGTTCGGGAAATGCTTGATTTTGACAAATTAGTAGGTCAGGCAATGGAATTTGTGGATAAAAATCAAGAAACATTGTTAATTGTAACAGCTGATCATGAAACTGGTGGATTGTCATTAATTGACGGCAGTATAACAAAAGGATATGTACAGGGAAGCTTTAGTACTAATGATCATACGGCAATACCTGTTCCCGTTTTTGCTTACGGTCCTGGAGCTCAAAATTTTTCAGGGGTGTATCAAAATACAGCCATTTATACTAAAATAAAAGAGGCTCTTTTACTGAAGAAATAATGGTTACAAAAGAATGATAATTTTTGAAATTTGTAATATTTCAAAATCATAATATCAAAAAAGAAATAGTTTGTTTTAAGCAGTAGTAAGCTCCCGTTTACTGCTGCTTTTTGTTTATGTATTCTCATTAAAATTAGATTTTGATGGTATTTGTCAATCACTACTTCGTGTTTTTAATAACATGAGGCTAGTTATAGTAATATTTAAGATGCTATCGTTTTCTATTTAAGTTTAGCATTATTAATTGGGTCATTTTACTAGAATATTCTCCAAAAAATAACTGGTAATTATATAAATTATATAGTCAAGATTGTAAAAAAGCTAATGTTGCTAGGCTTAGATTTGAAACTAAATTAAAAGTACTATTTGCTCTTAATTCAAAAACACAAAAGAAAGGCTATGAAAAATTTATCAGATTATTTAGGACAAAACATTAAACAAAAACGCATTGTTATTACAGGTGGTACAACAGGTATTGGAAAAGCAATTGCAGATTTGTTAGTTTCATTGGGAGCTCGGGTGCTTATTTTTGGAAGAGACGATCGTGACTTCAAAAAAGCTTTTGATGATATTAAGAAAAAGTTCCCTAAATGTGAGTTGTATGGTGCACCAATAGATATAACTAATAAGGAAGATATCGAGACAATATGGGGAATTATCGATAATAGTCTTGGAGGAATAGATATTCTTATCAATAATGCTGCATTAGGAGCTGATGGAGTTACTGATAGTGACTCTAAAGAATGGCAATATATTTTGGATACTAATGTTATGGGGTATCTAACTTTCTCTTATGAGGCGGTTTCTAGAATGAAAGTCCAAAAATCAGGTCATATTATAAATATTGGTTCCATGAGTGCTGAAACTCGTAAAGGAACGAGTACAATTTATGTTGCAACTAAGGCCGCAATAAGAGGTTTTAGCACTTCGCTTCGTAAAGAAATCAATCCACTTGGAATCAAAGTATCTCTTATTGAGCCAGGAGCGGTAATGAGTGACATGCAGTCAGATACCAAAACCCAACAACGCCAAAAAATTAAAAAAATGGAAATGCTTGAAGCAGAAGATGTGGCTATGAGCGTTTTATTTTGTTTGTCTCAGCCTCAACGCTGTGATATAGTTACGATGCAATTACGACCACACTTACAAATAATATAAATAGATCTATAATATTATTCGAGTAAAATAGCAACTGTGAATTATGTAAATCTCGAGTTTAAAGATGTAAAAAAAACGTAGCAAGTCTCCTATATATTTGTTGCCGGTAAAAATAGAAAAGTCTGATTTCAATATTATACCAAATCCAATTTAAGCTAAAATGAATGATATGATAGACAATTTAATAAATACTCAAAAAAACATCTTTAATAAAAACATACCATCTTATCAGGATTCAGCGCAATATTATGATATGATTGTATTTTCTCATTTAAGATGGCAATTGGTGTACCAACGCCCACAACATATCATTAGCCGAATGGCAAAAACAATGCGAGTACTTTTTATCGAAGAGCCATTGGAATACAATGAAAATGAAAATTCGGGAAATCTTATTGTTATCAATGAAATGCTTCATGTTTTACAGCCTAATGTAAAAGATATTCAATCTATAGCCGAAATTATTCCTCAATATGTTAGCAATGATTCTATTTCTTTTGGATGGTTTTATTCAGCTGCTTTTTGTCCTTTATTAGGATCCATGGATTTTGATAATATAATCTATGATTGCATGGAGGAGCTTTCTTTATCTAAAAATACGCCACTGCATTTAATCAATCAGGAAAAATACCTTATATCTCAAGCCAGTATCATATTTACTGGTGAAAAATTATTATATGAAGCAAAAAAACAATTTCATAAAAATGTCCATTATTTTCCAAGTTCAGTAGATGAGTATCATTTTTCGAAAGTTTTAAACGGGATTGCAATTCCGTATGATATTGCTAGTTTAAATTCACCTATAGTAGGTTTTCATGGTGTAATTGATGAACGAATCAATTTACAACTGCTCCATCAAGTCGCTAAAAAACTACCCAATATTTCTTTTGTTATGATAGGATCTTTGGAACAAATTGAAGAAGCTGAGCTTTTAAAAGAAGCTAATATTTATTATCTCGGAGAAAAATCTTATGAAGAGCTCCCGCATTACCTAAAAGCATTTGATATTGTCATGATGCCTTTTATATTAAATGATACTACTAAATATATAAGTCCGACCAGAATATTAGAATATATGGCGGCAAGAAAACCTATTATTTCGACTAAAATTATGGAAGTGGTACGTAATTACAGTATTTGTGTAAGCTTAATTGATCGTGCTGATGAGTTTTGCGAAGCAATTAAATTTATGTTAGATAAAAGAGATGGTTTGTCTATGGAAATGGAATACTATAAAATTTTGCAGAAAACATCCTGGGATACTTCTGCTGATATGATGAAATCAATTATTAAAATTTTTGCAAAATGAAAAATATAGATATTTTAATCATCGGTGCGGGAATTTCCGGATGCGTTTTAGCAGAACGTTATGCGACAATTGGGAAGAAAGTTTTAATCATTGAAAAACGCAAACATATTGCAGGAAACTGCTATGATTACATCGATGAAAATGACATTTTAATTTCTCAATATGGTCCTCATTTATTTCATACAAATGATCAATCAGTGTGGGAATATGTCAACCAGTTTTCAGAATGGCATCCGTTGGAACACAAAGAAACAGCAAGTAATGGTAACAAAACAGTTCCAATTTCAGTAAATAGTAGTGTTACAAATGAATTATTTATTGCTAATGTTACCAATGAAGAAGAAATTGTTTTAAATCATGTTAAGCCAGTTCAATTAGAAAAAGCAGATAAATATCAGGGATTGCCTAAAGGTGGTTACACCCAATTATTCAAAAATATACTGACCCATCCGAATATTGAAGTATTATTAGAAACGGACTATTTTGATATAAAAGAGGAATATACCAATTATGAAAATCTATTTTATACTGGACCAGTAGATCGTTTTTTTGAGTTTACACATAATTTTTCTGAAAAACTGGAATGTCGTTCCATCCATTATGTTAGTGAAACTTTTGATGACGAAATTTTTGACGAAAACCCAGTAGTAAATGCTCAGGGTATGGATCAGGTATTTAAAAATGCTTTAGACTTATTTAATCAATTAGAAAAGGATAAAAAAACTATTTATAAAACCGCAGTATAAATGGAATTGTAGAGAAGATTATTTCAATAGATTTCATTAAACTCACTTATTATGCCTTCAGAAATAGTTATTAAATGCAGCCAGGCAATAGCCGAAAAAAAATGGAATATTGCTTTTGCTGAAAGCGCCACCGCTGGAAGAATGAGCGCAGAATTTTCTATGACCAAAGTGTCTGGGAAAATTTTACGTGGTGGAATTGTATGCTATCAAGTGTTTGTCAAGCAACAATTATTGAACGTTCCGCGAAGTGCAATTGAAAATCACACACCTGAATCAGCTCAAGTAACACAAAAATTAGCACAACAAGCATCCAAAATATTCCATTCGAAAATTACAGTCGCCATAACAGGGTTGACTACTGCTGGTGGTAGTGAAACCAGAACAAAACCTGTTGGCACCATTTTTTTTTACATCATAACTCCCACAGCAAAAATAAGTCATCGTCAGGTTTTTAAAGGAACCGCTGAAGAAATTGTATTGCAGGCAATTGATAAAACAGCAGCACTTATTTTAGACAGTATTAGCAGTTTAAAAAGTGCATAAAAAAAACCTGTAAATTTAAAAAAAATACAGGTCTTTTAATAAAGGTGAATTGAAAATTATGCTTCATCATCTTCATTTTCTTCGTCTGAAGCTGCTTCAAAGTTGATATTGTTGTATGCAACTTCAGTTAAAAGCATATCAGCTTCTTTTTCTTCTTCTAAGGTTTGTTGTAATAAGGCTAATGCTTCATCTTCACCTAAGGTTTGTGCATAAGCAGCTAAAGTTCCATAACTAGCAATTTCATAATGCTCAATTTTTTGAGATGCAGCTATAATTCCCGCATCTCTTACAGGACCTTCTTCTGTTTCTTCCATAATGCTTTCGCCTTCTTTGATTAGACCTTCCATAGCGTCGCATTTTTTTGCAGATGCTTTTTCACCTATAAGTTCAAAAACTTCTTCTAATCGGGCAACTTGTTCTTCAGTAACTACAAGATGGTCATTGATAGTATTTAGAAGATTCTCAGATGTAGCATTTTTAGCCATTTTAGGCAATGCTTTAGTCAAAGCTTTTTCAGCCCAATAGATGTCTTTTAAAGAGTCTACAAATAATTCTCTAAGGCCTTCTGCAGCCGAAGATTTTGCTTTTACGCTTCCTTTTGATTTGGATTTTGTTGCTGCACTTTTTGTTTTAGTGCTTGCCGTAGTGCTTTTTGCTGTTTTCATAACTTTTAAAATTAAATTAATACTTTCTCAAAAGTATGTACATACGCTACATGCTATTTATATAATTTCTTTTAGTCGTTGTAAAATTAGCACGCGGAATAATTTTGTATAACACAAATAGTAACTTATTGATTAGTAAAACATTGTAGTTGTGTAACCTTATAGTGTAATTCTATAAATTAAGCTGTGGTTGAGGTTGTAGATTTGTAAATAGATTTAAAAACTTAATTTTTTAAAGGAATCATTTTAAAACCAAAATAGTATGAATACAGATGAAAGAGAGCATTACAATCAAGATGATCAGTATGCTCAAGAAGATAAAAATCAATATAAAGAAGACGATTTAGATTCATTAAATAATTCAATTCCTAATGAAGATGATTTTGAAGAATTTGGAGAAAAAGAAGATTTTGATGAGAATGATTTGGATAGAGAGGAATCTGTTGAAAGTGAAGATGATTCTGAAGAAGACGAAGATGATGAGGAAGATAAAGAGAGTGACGACTTTAACAGAAACAACTTAAATGAAGATGATTTTGATAACACAGATCCTCAAAATCCACGTATATTTTAATTCTAAATTAAAATAGAAAAGAAGACCGCTGAATTTTAAGCGGTTTTTTTATTAAGTATTAAAACTGATTTACAGATATAAAATAAATAATTATTTAAAACAAAATTCAAGTTTCAAATCTTGTTGTTCTGCAAAAAGAAGCAGTCAATACAGGATTAATTAATTGCTTTGTGATTCTGTATATTCAGTTTAGTATTAAAATTTCATGCTTTTATTAACTATATACAATACATTATGATGACTGTTCCTGTTATAAAAAAAATGCAAAATAAAACATCAAATTTTCCAGTTGTAGGCATTGGAGTGTCTACTGAGGGAATGGATGGTTTAAAAAAAATAGTTTCAGATATACCTAATAATTCTGGAATGGCATATATAATCATACAGCATTTTATGTCGAATGTTTCTAGTAATTTGTCTGAAATATTAGCTCCACATGCAAAAATCCCCGTTCATGAAATTATAAATGAAATTAATTTGGAACCAAACCAAATCTATATCATGCCTGAAAATAATGTACTCACTACAATGGACGGAGTTTTAAAACTGAAATGGAGTACACGTAATGAAAAACGATACCATAATGATATTGATGTGTTTTTTGAATCCTTGTCTAAAGTATATAAAAGTTCCCTAATTGGGATCATGTTGCTTTCTGATTCTGGTTTTGATGGCGCAAGAGGATTTAAAAAAATTAAAGAAGCTGGCGGAGTTACCATATTACAAGATCCAAAAAAGACAGTATTTAAAAGAATTCCTCAAATAGCTATTGACAGTTATGTTTCAGATTATATAATGACACCCGAAAATATCCCATCTGAATTATTACAAATTCAAAAAAAATATACAAGCAATTATGGATACAATGACGAAGAGAATATCCCAATAAAACAAAAGGAAATATTTAACCAAATTATAAATCTTATTTTTTTAAGAACTGGAAATGATTTTAGCAATTACAAACAATCTACAATCAGGAGACGTATTGCTATAAGGATGGTTATAATACAAAAAGACACTTTAGAAAGTTACTATAGTTTTCTTCAAAATAATACAACAGAACAAGATATTCTATTCAACGATTTTCTAATTACTGTAACTTACTTTTTTAGAGATCAGGAATATTTTGAAAGTTTAAATCAAATTGTTTTTCCTTCGTTACTACAAAATAGTACTAATAATACTCTGAGAATCTGGGTGGCTGGATGCGCAACTGGAGAAGAAGCGTATTCGTTAGCAATAAGTATTCATGACTATTTATTGGAAACAAATAATACTCATATAAAAGTTCAAATTTTTGCTTCCGACTTATCTAAAAAAAGCATTATAAAAGCTCGATCTGCCATTTACTCTCATCAGGATGTACAACATATAGCAGAAGAAAGATTGCAGAATTATTTTGTAAAAACGAATGGTCATTATCATGTTAACAGAGTAATTCGTGATATGTGTATTTTTGCCGTGCATAATTTTGTAAAAAATCCTCCATTTGCCAGAATCGATTTGGTTAGCTGTCGGAATGTTTTAATGTACTTTAATCCATTTTTACAAAATAAGGCTTTAGCTTCTTTTCATTATTCACTTCAAGAAAAAGGAATACTGTTTCTGGGAAAATCAGAAACGGTAAGTCATGCTCAAAATTTATTCGAAAATATTGGAGGATCCACAAAAATATACATTCGTAAATTAGGTTCTGATCACAATCAGTTAAAAGCAAATCCATCTGCTACAAACAATTTATTAAAAAAAAATGAGGCTACTCCATTAAAAACAGTACAAAAAAAGGATTTCCAAAAAATTGTCTCTGACGTTTTGTTTTCTAAATACACGCCCGTGAGTGTTATTATCAATGAAAATTTAGACATTGTTCATTTTCATGGTGATACCAGCCCTTTTTTATCTCCATCATCTGGAAAACCAAGTTTTAATATTTTAAAAATGATTGATGAAAATATCAGTTTAGAATTGCACAATGCTATTTTTAAAGTAAAAAAAGAAAAGATAAACATCCGAAAAGACAATATTCCAGTTAAAAACCAACCCTATCTTATCTCTTTTGAAATCATATTACTTGAAAATGACGATGAGCATTTGATGATTCTTTTTTATAAAGTACCGCTTGAGAATGTAACTAAAGCAAAATCCATACAAAAAAAGCAAAATCCGAAACTTATTGATGAACCAGAAGAGGATTTATCTCAAATTCAGGAAAATAGTAAAAAAACAGATGTTGAAGAGCTGCAAACTATTAATGAAGAATCTGAAAGTACAGCCCAGGAATTAGAGTCAATTCAGGAAGAATTAGTCCATCTAAATGACGAACTTAAAGAAAGTCAAAAGCAGCTGACAAAGAATATAAATTTTTCAGAATCGATTATTAAAACTATTCATGAACCATTATTAATTATTGACAGGTATTTTTTTATAAAAAGCGCTAATCCCGCGTTTTATAAATATTTCAACACAACAGATACCGAAACCGAAGGATATCTTTTATTTGACATTGAAAATGCTCAGTGGAATATTTCTGAATTTAAAGAGCAAATTAGTAAAGTGATTCATGAAGATGAAATTATTGAGAATTTTAAAATGGAAATGATTTGTGCCAATGTTGGAAAAAAAACAATGCTCGTTAATGCCCGCCAAATACAGAATTCTAATAATGAATTAGTTCTTTTAACACTAAATGATAGTACTGATTTAGTGAATGTTAATCAATTATTGACGCTTAAAAAAATGAAAATGAAAAAGCACAATAATCAATTAGAGCTATTTACTTCTGCTGCCAGCCATGATTTGCACGAATTTCTTAATAAAATTCAGATGTTTAGTCAAAGAATAGTTGAAAGTGAAAAAAATATAAGTGAATCTGGTCAACATGATTTGGAACGAATTCAATGTTTGACAGCGAGCATGAACCAGTTACTTAATGATGTTGTTAACTATTCAAAAGCTAATTTTCTGGAAAGGAAATATGTGAAAACAGATTTAAACAGTATTCTGAAAAAAAGTATCAAAGATTTAAAAGATATTATTACTGAAAAAAATGCTGAAATCGTGGTTGCTGATTTTCCAGTACTAAAGGCGATTCCACACCAAATCCAACAATTGTTTACCAATTTAATAACGAACTCCATAAAGTATTCAAAACCAGGAGTTATTCCTAAAATAAAAATTGAATCCAAAAAATATTCTACTAAAGAGATTCTTGAAATAGGAGGGAATCCTGAAATTCATTATATAAAAATTGGTGTTATAGATAATGGAATTGGTTTTGAAAAAGGATATGAAACAAAAATATTTGAACCATTTTACCGATTACATGCGGATAAAGGTTATAAAGGCAGCGGACTGGGACTGACTTTAGCAAAAAAAATAGTTAGCAACCATCGTGGTTTTATAAAAAGCATCAGCGAAAAGAATCATGGTACAACTATGATTATTTATATTCCGTTACAAATGGGATGATGTTTTTTAAATAATTAGATTTTTACATACAATGAAAAAGGGAACTATCTGATAATTATATAATTAATCCTTTTAATTGTGTAAAAATTAAATTGTTTATCCTCATAAATTTGGACTTATAACCTAAAAAATTAAAATCATGGGATCAAATACAGTTGCAATACAAAATTCAAATTCTTCAAAGTCTAAAGCTAATGTATCTACATTAGAGAGAGTAGCAATGATTACAGCTGGTGCTTACTTATTATACAAAGGAGCATCACAAAATAAGAAATGCGTCGCTAAAATTTCCAGTGGTGGTGCAATGCTTCTGCGTGGTATTTCAGGATATTGTCCGGTATATGATGCAGTGGATCATCTAAAAAATGACAAAGCATCAAATGTTAATATTCGTCTAACGAGTATTATCAATAAACCTGTTAGTGAGGTGTATGCTTTTTGGCGTCATCTTGAAAATTTACCAAAATTCATGAATCATCTTCAATCTGTAAGAACAATAAATTCAACGCTTTCCGAATGGACAGCAAAAGGTCCGGGAGGAATTGGAACCTTAACATGGAAAGCCGAAATTGTAAAAGATGAAAAAGAAAGACTTTTAAGTTGGCAATCACTTCCTGAATCAACAATTCAAAATGCTGGAAAAGTAGTGTTTAAACCCAAAGGACAAACTACAGAAATGGATATTACTATTTCTTATCATGCTCCTTTAGGAGTTGCTGGAGAAGCAGCGGCAAAATTCCTGAATCCCTATTTTGAAAAATTGATTAAAGATGATATAATGAATTTTAAAACATATATAGAGTCTATCCACTAAGGGATAAAATTATATTTTAATATTTTTTGATTTGATATTAAGTAAAAAGTAATGGGTTTTCGAACTCATTACTTTTTTATTTTGAGACGAATAGCTGATTTTTATAATGTAAATTTATAGAGTAAAGAAAAATTGTATGAGTGATATTGCCCGCCGTTTTCCCGAAAATCCATTGTTAATGCCAATAGATTTGCAACCCAGCAATAGTGAATTGCATATAATTAGTCTGTTGAATCCTGGCGTATTTGTCTATCAAGAAAAAATAGGACTTCTGGTTCGGGTTGCAGAAGGAATGCCACAAAAAGAAGATTTTATTTCTTTTCCTGTCTTAAATTCACTTGGCAAAATAGAAATTATCGAAATACCAATAAATGATCCTGATTTAGTTGCAACTGATCCACGGGTAATTCAATATAAGGGATTGGAATATCTTACCACACTTTCGCATTTGCGTTTGCTTTGTAGTGATGATGGAGTTCGTTTTTATGAACCATTGGAAAATAATTTATTAGCTGGCATAGGCTCACTAGAGAAATTCGGAATCGAGGATTGCAGAGTAAGTAAAATTGCCGAAACCTATTATCTAACTTATACAGCAGTTTCAGAAAATGGTTTGGGCGTGGGATTACGAACAACCAAAGATTGGAAAAATTTTGACCACAAAGGGATGATTTTTCCACCGCATAATAAAGATTGTGCCATTTTTGAAGAGTTAATTGATAATAAATTCTACGCATTACATCGTCCGTCAAGCCCGAAAATTGGAGGTAATTATATTTGGCTAGCTGAATCATTTGATGGCGTACATTGGGGAAATCATAAATGTATTTTGAAAACCCGAAACGGCATGTGGGATAGTGCAAGGGTAGGAGCTGGGGCAGCACCAATTAAAACGGAACAAGGCTGGCTCGAAATTTATCATGGTGCCAATGCCGAAAATCAATATTGTCTTGGCGCTTTCCTGATGGATATTGACAATCCTTCAAAAGTTATTGCCCGAACAATTGATCCCATAATGATTCCTACAGAAGAGTATGAACTGAATGGTTTTTTCGGATATGTAGTTTTTACCAACGGCCATATTGTAAATGGTGATAAACTAACTATTTATTATGGAGCAGCAGATGAATTTGTTTGTGGTGCTCATTTTTCGATTGCTGAAATTCTATCGGTTTTGAATTTTAACGAAGAAATATTCGATGCTAAAACACAATAATATCTAAATTATATCACATTTTCTGTTTCACTCTTCTGAAAGTGAGATTAATTCTTGGTAATACTTCTCTGGACGTTTTGGGAACCTGATGTTGCCAAAAACTATTTGTAGTTCCAGCCATAAGCAGAAAAGATCCGTGATGTAGTGGAATTTCAACAGGAGCAATATCTTTTCTAAATTTATGACGTAGTTTAAACATTCTTGTTTCTCCAAAAGTTACCGATGCAATGACAGGATTTGGTCCCGAATTCCCTTCCTGATCGCTATGCCACGCAACGCTGTCATTCCCATTTCTATATAAATTAAGTAGCGCACTATTAAAATTAAGGGCTGTTTCGTTTTCTACTTTTTTTCTAATTTTTAAAAGTTCAGGTGACCAATCAGAAATATTTTGATTAATATTTTCTTTGTCTTCATACCAAGCGATCATTCGTGGGGCTTTGACCGTTTTATCAAATATTTCCATTTCATATTCTCTCCATTTTGTTTGATGAAGTAGTAACTCATAATAATGATCTGATTCTTCTTTCGAAAAGAAATTATCAATCAAAATCAGTTCGGTATCGGGCAAATCATAGATGATTTTGCCACGCATGCCTGAGAAAAATAGTTCGGTATCATTAAAAAGCATCATTATAAGGGGATAAAATAGATTTATTAATTTTTGTTGGGTATAAAATTAGTGCAATTTGTAACAAAAATAATTATATTTGCTGTTACAAATTGTAACAATATTGCTATGTCTTTATTTTCAGATAATATTAGAGCTCTTAGGAGAAAAGATAAAATTTCTCAGGAAAAATTGGCTGAGAGTTTACAAATTACAAGAGGTAGATATGTCAAGTATGAAGATGGAACTTCAGAACCTCCATATAATATTTTAAAGAACATAGCCCATTATTTTCATATCAGTATCGATTTACTACTTTCAGTAGATGTTCGTAAAATTAATATCCAGGATTTATTAAAACTGGAAAATAACCGACTGGTTTTGCCCATACAAGTAGATCCAGCAGGAGAAAACTTCATAGAAGTGGTTACGCAAAAAGCAAAAGCAGGTTATTTAAATGGTTATGCTGATCCTGAATATATCGAAAATTTACAGCAAATTTCGCTTCCTTTTTTAGGCTCAGGAAAACATCGCGGATTTCCCATTGAAGGTGATTCTATGCCGCCGCATGAAGATGGAAGTATCATAATAGGACGTTATGTAGAAAATTTAGGAGAGGTGCAGGACGGCAAAACCTATATATTGATTACCAAAAGTGAAGGCGTGGTATACAAACGCTTGAATAAAAACAAAAAAAATGCTTTGGTTTTAGAATCTGATAATAATTTTTATCCAAATTATGAAGTTAAAGTATCTGACATTTTAGAAATTTGGGAATATGAATGCAACATTGGAAGAAGCGATAAAAAATATGAAGCCAATGACACCGAAAGCATGAAGTCCATGTTTTTAGAATTGAAAAAAGACATCAATGCTATTAAAAATAGAACCTAGTATAGTTTCAATATTATTGACGTTAGAGTAAAAAAAAGACCGTTAATCAATTAACGGTCTTTTTTGTTCATCAGGATTGTTTTTGGACTGAAAGGGATCTTCCAGTGTTTGATTTATTTTTTCTGAGGATAATCCGCCTTTGTTTGAATCAGTAGCATAGAATTTATCCGTTTTTGTAATTAAATGTTCTTCGGCAGGCTGAGAAGCTGTGTTCACTTCGCTTTGTTTGTGGTTTTTATCTGAGCTAGCCTGACCTTCATTTATAATCGATTTTTGGTTATCTAGACTGCGATTTTTATTAGCATCTGTTTCCATGGTTTATTTTTTTAAGTTTATATAAACAAATCTATTATATAAAATAGCTACTATGATTACATAATATCTGTTTATAATTGTATAATTTTCAGGTTTCTTGTTTTCAAGATAAACGGTTATTGAAATTAATTGTACCTTATTGATAATCATTAGAAAACGTTTCCCATGTTGCAAGAAACACTATATATTATAGGTAATGTTACAGCTTTTTAGATTTATCTACCGGTGCTTCTATATCTTTTTTGTCGAATAACCAATCGACGAACTTCTGTATGCGTGGGGCAATTATTAAAATGGTAGGGATAACCACTACGTAAGCAAGACCCCACGACTTCGACCATATTTTTAAGAAATTGGGCTTAAACCCAATGTTCACAGATATTATGAATACCTTGCCTAAAGACAAGATAAAAGATCGTCTGATGGTGGAAATCCATTATTATACGCCTTTTCAATTTTGTTTATTGAAGAAAGATGCTGAGTGGGGTAAGATGTTTTACTACTGGGGAAAGGATTTTCATTCCAAAACCGATGTGGAGCGTAATTCCTCTTGGGGAGAGGAAGAACTTGTGGATTCCCTTTTTAATGGTTTAAAAACAAAGTTTGTTGACAAAGGAATACCAGTAATATTAGGTGAATTTGGGGCTTATCGTCGTAAAATTGATAATCCCGAAAACCAGGATCTCAATAATAAATCAGTAGAACATTTTAATAAGTATGTTGTAAAGAGTGCCATGAGTAATGGAATAATACCTTATTACTGGGATACCCCAAATAATTTATTCAATCGTAATACAGGAGAAATGTTAGATAAAGGGGTTCTTAAAGCTTTGATGGAAGGAGCTAAAGAGTCTGAGGTAAAGTCTAATTAAAAAACAAAAAATTAGTAAACACCATTACGTAAAATTTTGGTTTCAAACCAACAATCATTTATAAATAACTATAATGAACAATATTAAAGTTTTTATTACCCTACTATTTTTTCACTTAGCATTTATTTCGAATGCCCAGTATCAAACAACAGCAAACGAAAAAGGAAGTGGATATTACACCAATCCTATTTTTGCAGGAGATTATCCGGATCCCAGTATTTTGAGAGATGGAGATAATTATTATGTGGTGCATTCCTCTTTTGAATATTATCCAGGTCTATTGATTTGGCATTCCAAAGATTTGATTAACTGGACTCCTGTAACAACTGCTTTAAATAAAAGTATTGGTTCTGTATGGGCACCAGATTTAGTGAAGTGCAACAATAAATACTACATCTATTTTCCCGCCAATGATAAAATATATGTTGTAGTGGCAGACTCAATTGAGGGGCCATGGAGTGATCCTGTTGATTTGAATATTAAAAATATAGATCCTGGACATGTTGTTGATGAAAAGGGAAAGCGATATTTATATTCTGCCAATGGTGGATTTGTACCCTTGTCTGATGATGGGCTTTCGGTTATTGGCGAAACAAAACATGTATATGATGGATGGCCAATTCCTAGGGAATGGTCTATAGAATGTTTCTGTATGGAAGGACCAAAACTGGTAAAAAGAGGGGAGTATTATTATCTCACAGTTGCTGAAGGAGGAACAGCTGGTCCTGCTACCGGACACATGATCATATCTGCAAGATCAAAATCGCCTTTGGGACCTTGGGAGAACTCACCTCATAACCCCATTATAAGAGCTGAAGATAGTAATGAGCGGTGGTTGTCCAAAGGACATGGGACACCTTTTGAAGATGCAAAAGGGAATTGGTGGATGTTGTTTCATGCTTATGAAAAAGGTTTTTATAACATGGGACGCCAAACCTTACTTTTGCCTTTAGAGTGGACTAAAGACGGTTGGTATAAAATACCTGATGGGATTAGTGATGAAAAACCTATCAAAAGACCTAAATTAGGTGTAACTTCAAAAGAAAGTACCGCAAGCTTCATTGATAATTTTGCGGGCAGTACATTAAATTCAAAATGGAGTTTTTTTACAGAATACAACCAAGAAAGATTTAAAGTTAAGGATAATGGTATTGCAATTAAAGGAAAAGGAAATGGAATAGGTAATTGTTCCCCACTACTTTATAACCCAACCAATCATGCCTATACGGCAGAGGTAGAAATGTTAATAGAGGGAAATGCTACCGGAGGCTTGGTTCTTATCTATAACAACGTAGCGTATTCAGGCATCCTTGCTGATGGTAAAGATATATTAGCAAACATTCATGGGTGGCAATTTGCAACAGAAAAGAATGTTACCAAAGAGCGCGTGTTTCTTAAGATAAAGAGTATCAATAATACGGTTGATATGTATTACAGTATTGATGGAAAGAATTGGGTTAAAATCGAGAACTCATTAGAAGTTTCTGGTTTTCATCATAATGCCTTTAGCGGATTTTTGGGACTTCGTATCGGTCTTTGCTCTATGGGAGAGGGTACAGTAATATTTAAAAATTTCAAATATTCGCCAATTATAAATCCTTAATCATTGTGATAGAATATAATTAATAAGTTTAAAGGACATATATATAAATACCTCGCGAAAAGAAGAGTTACCACTAAAAAGTAGTAAACAAGAATTATTTAAAAACACTATTAACTAAATATATAATAAAAATGATGAAATCAAAAACACAGTATCTTATAAAACTCACTCTAGTAGCTACTTTAGGAGGTTTACTATTCGGATATGATACAGGAGTTATTTCTGGTACAGTAGGATCCCTTGATACTTTTTTTGTGACACCAAAGGGGTTGTCAGAAACAGCAGCAAATGCTTTTAAAGGATTTTTAGTATCAAGCGCATTAATTGGTTGTGTAATTGGAGGAATTTTCAGTGGTCTAATAAGTAAAAACTTAGGCAGAAAAAAAGGACTTATTCTAGCAGCCATATTATTTTTAATATCGGCTTTAGGCTCAGCAATGCCAGAAATGTTTATCAAACCAATAGGCGAATTAGATCATACATTTTCTACTATATTTATTATTTATAGAATAATTGGGGGTATAGGTGTAGGTTTAGCTTCTATGCTATCACCTTTGTATATAGCAGAAATTGCACCAGCCAATATTAGAGGTAAATTGGTTTCTTTTAATCAGTTAGCAATTGTTGGAGGTTTTATGGTCGTTTATTTTGTAAACTATTTTATATCAAGAGGAGGAGGTTCAGATGTGTGGTTAAATGCTGTTGGCTGGAGATGGATGTTTGCTTCAGAAGTAATTCCTGCAGGGCTATTTTTTGTTTTACTTTTTTTTGTGCCCGATACACCTCGTTCTTTAATGCTTAAAAATAAACCAGAACAAGCTTTAGAAGTATTAATAAAGATTAATGGTGAAGAAGAAGGAAATAGAATTTTATCAGAAATTAAGGGGTCAGTAATTCAAACCTCAGGTAAGTTATTGTCTTTTGGGTGGTTGATTATTATCATTGGAATTGCACTTTCTGTTTTTCAACAATTTGTAGGAATCAATGTTGTATTGTATTATGCACCAGAAATATTCAAAAAAATAGATCCAAACACAGATGGTGCTTTATTATTGACAATCATCGTTGGTATTGTAAACTTCCTTTTTACAATAATTGCAGTTAAGAGTGTAGATAAATATGGTAGAAAACCATTAATGATTATCGGAGCTTTAGGAATGTCAGTTGCAATGATTGCTTTAGGTTTTGTATTCTTCTCTGGAGCTACTGGATATTTAGCATTAGGTTGTATGATGCTTTATGTGGGGAGTTTTGCGATGAGTTGGGGACCAGTTGTTTGGGTATTACTTTCTGAAATATTCCCAAATAAAATTAGAGGCAAAGCCATGGCTGTAGCAGTAGCAGCTCAATGGATTTCAAATTATTTGGTATCCTTAACTTTTCCTATGATGGATGATAATTCCTATTTAACAGAACAATTTAATCATGGGTTTGCCTATTGGATTTATGGACTAATGTCTTTATTAGCGATGTTCTTTGTGTGGAAATATGTGCCAGAAACTAAAGGTAAAACTTTAGAGGAAATGGAGAAAATTTGGGAAAAATAAGAGTCTGTTTAAAATTCATCAAAATTAATTTCCTCAAACTTTAAAGGAGTAATTTTGATGAATTTTTATGAAATTTTCTACTCTTTAGTGTAATGTCATTAAGTTAAGCCGTTTTAGCCGTCACTTCGAGTGATTTTATACATTAATGCGATAGCTTTAATGTATAAAATTGTATCGAGAAACCTTAAAGACACAAGGGGGCTCGATACTTCGTAATAATTTTCTATCGCAAATTATTACTAAACTCGAACTGACGAATCCTTAACTTAATGACTATTTGTTTCTTTTTTTCTCACACTAGAACCTAAATTCTTTAGAATCGAAGCCTGCATCAGCATTTAAAAAAGTCCTTCAACAGAAATATTTGCTTGTTCCAAAGTTCCAGTTACTACTTCAAACTGTACTCTATATTATAAAGATCGTTATGATTACCAGCTACAAGTTGGGTAGGTTTTAATTATTTAGCATTTATCGTAATTGCTCTAAAAATAATAATAAAATAAAAGTTTAAATCACCTTCTAAATTTAAACAGGCTTTATTTTTTTAATGTATATTTTTATCAATCTAAATAGGATTCTATGATTTCTTTCAAGAAATAAATAGTAGCGTATTCTGTTACACCAAGACGCTCTATAGTAGGTGAAGAATCCATCAATTGACTAATTTTTTCATCTATCTTCTGGAGACCAAGTCATTTACACGCTTTTCAATAGGTAGATTGGGGTTTTTAAAAGAGAGGTCTTGTTGTGTAAAAGTGGTTATGGTTATTAGGTTTATAAAAACACTACATAGTTTTTTTTCATTTGATTTTTTAGAAATTAATAATTCAGGTTACTTTTCGGAATTTTATCTATGTAAATTCTTACTTTTTTATTACAACTGAAATATAATTAGTTGTTCAAGTCACTTTATATTGGTGTAAATTACTATTTGAAGCTTGATATTTTATTTTTTGGTGTCTTGTAAATGGGGACTGAATGCTATTTAAATTGACATTTAGCTAGGAAGAGTTCTTGTTTTAGGTTTAGATAGGGTTTTGAGAATTGCCCTAAAAAAATAAATTTTGAAAAGAACTATTATTATTACTTTTTATCTGATTTTCAAATTTTGATTTGTGTATCTTTTTATCTGAAATGGAATTAAATATTTTATATGTAAATTTAATTAATTTTTTTTAAATATAAAATAAAAAAAAATAACACAATCGGTTGTTTTTTTATCTTTTTGTTTATTTTTGTTCATGAATCTTATATGTGAAGATTGTTAGAATTTTGAAAATGTTTAAGCCAATATTCTGTTTTGGGTTGGAGATGAGGTATTTTAAAAAAAGAAAAATCTAAAAGAAAAAAGATATTTTATCTGCTAGAAAAAAAAGCATAGGAATTGCTTAAAAAAATTAAAACTCAATAGTGGATATATTGCTAAGAGTTATTATATAACAACAAACCAAGAACATAAATAACAATCTTTCAAGAAAAAGAAAAGTACGATAAATAAATACAAAAAAATGCTAATGAAAAAAACAAGTACAATTTTAGTATGCATGTGGGGATTATTCCTCTGTGGAATCAAGGTTGAGGGGCAAAATAATCTGAATTCAAATAACAAATCAAATAAAAAATTTGTTCATCAGTCAATAGGAAATCCTTATCTTCCACTATGGGAACATTTGCCTGATGGAGAACCAAGAGTTTTTGAAGATCCTGACAACCCTGGAAAATACCGCGCCTATATTATTGGATCACATGATTTACGCATGACAAGTTATTGTGGACCCGACATAAGAATCTGGTCAGCTCCTGTGGAAAACCTTGCCAGCTGGCGTGATGAAGGACCTGCTTTTACTTATGAAGTAGATGGGAAATGGGATGTAATGTATGCACCTGACCTTGTTGAGATAAAAAGAAAGGATGGGAAAAAAGAATATTATCTGTACCCGCACAGCCGTGGTCAAAATAGGGAAGCAATGGTAGCTAAAGGTAACCGTCCAGACGGACCTTTTACCCCTGTGAACTTAACTGCCGACGGAAAGCGTACTGTATCTGGTAGTATCTTAGGTTTTGATCCAGCTATTTATGTTGAATATATTACTGATCCAAAAGATCCTGACTACGAAATTGGATTCAGAGCTTATGGGTATTGGGGATTCCAAAGGTCATCAGCAGCAGAATTAGATCAAAGTACCATGTATTCACTTAGACCAGGAACCAAAATTATTGAGCGTTTTTTACCTGCTAGTTCCAGATATGGAGTAACAAGAGATCCACAAGGTACTGAATTTCCTAAAATTTATCCAGGTGAAGATTTAGGAACCTTCAATTTTTTTGAAGCTTCTTCTATTCGTAAAGTTGGGAATAAATATGTATCAATTTACAGTGGTTATTCAGGACCAGAATATGGAGTAAGTAGTTCAAATTCTACCTTACGTTATGTTATAGGTGATTCACCATTGGGACCTTGGAAAAGTGGAGGTGTTTTAGTTGATTCTCGTGCTCCAGTATTAAATCAAGACGGAACTGCAATTGAAACAACCAATGCTGGTCATAATACACATGGAAGTATACAAGAGATTAATGGACAATGGTATGTGTTTTATCATAGACCTCCTAGAGGATTTGGTTTTGCACGTCAAGCAATGGTAGCACCAGTTAAGGTTACATGGGATGATAAACCGGTATCAGAAGGCGGTACTGTTTCAATTACAGGATATGATCCATATAGCCCAAATAAAACCTGGGCAGCAAAAGATAGTCAGGGAAAACAATACAAAGGAGCAGAAGTAACTTCGGAAGGTTTTCATATTTATGGACTTGATCCATATCAATATTATTCTGCAGGTTATGCTAGTTATCTTTCTGATAATAGTATCCAGCAAGACTCATGGGATATTTGGGATAACCATATGCCAATTACTAAAGTTAAAAATGGGCATATCATAGGATATAAATATTTTGGTTTTGGTGGACTTAAAAATGATAAAGATGGTTTAAAAGCTTTCAGCGGAACTAAAAAGGGGAATAATACCAAATTTAATCTGTTTCTAACTCCAAAAACTCTAAAATCATTTAAAGTCAATGTATGGTTAGATGGACCTTGGGATAATGCAACATGGAAAGGAAAAAAAATAGCAGAGATTATAGTTCCTGAGAATTCTAAAGAAGAGATCACAAATTTTACCGTAGACGTTTCAAAATTTGTTGACCATTTAGATAAAAAACATGCTATTTTCTTAGTTGCTGAAGGTAGTGGATCAGAACAGCTTTTCGATTTAGTAGGTCTAGGCTTCAGTTCAAAAGAAAAGAAAATTTCTCGCCCAACTGTTCCGATAGTAAGGATTGAAGTTAACGGAAAGGCATTAGAATTGTCTCCTATTCCTGTAAGGTCAACAGATCAAAATGGAATAGTAGGGTACGATATTTATCAGACGACTTATAAAATTCCAGCCGGTACAAATGAAGTACCTATAGTATCAGCTTCTACTAATAATCCTAATGTAAAGGTTACTATTGAGCAAGCAGTTTCTTTAACTGGAAATACAGTAGTAAAGTTTGATTATAATGGCTTAGTGAAAACATATAATGTACAGTTCGCTTCAGAATAAATATCCCCTTTTAAACAATTGATGATTAAGGGGCATAGAGTGAGATTAAAACGCTAACTAAAAGTAGTGAAATCTTATTTAAAGATTTCACTACTTTTTTTTATTAATCCTTAGTTTATTTTAATCAAACGGGCATGCTTATTCTATATTGGTAATATTTTTGATTTATCAGTTAAACTAATTTTTCAATTTGGTAAGCGCATCTTCTCTCATGGTGTCAATAATTTTAATCAGTTTTGGTATTAATTCGACATGGGTTCTGCATTTGATGCAATATTAATACTTTGTAGCTTCTGTTGTTGTGAGTTGTTCTTGTTTTATTTCTTGATCAATTTGTAATTTGAAAAATATCGAATAGTCTTATTAAGTTTGTTTTAAATATTTGAAAATTTCTTCCATAAAGATGTTTTGTGTATCGTTATTTCTGGACAGGAAATGTTAAGTATAAAAAAAAACTCTCAATTGAGAGGTCTTAAAATTTTCAGCATCTTATTAGAACTTGTAACTAAGTCCAAAAAAGAAACCACTAAGCTTTGTACAAAAATCACTATTTCCTCCTTCAACCAAATTAGTTAATCCTAAATTATACTTTCCATCCAATGAAAAATCTTCATTCAAATCAAAAGATAATCCTAGATCTAAACCAAAGTTGAAACTTTTAGTTCCCTCGCCGGCATCTAGCAGAAATCCAAAATCGGGGCCAGCTAACAAACTTAAATCTTCTACGATAGGAAACTTTGCCAGCACAGGAATTTGAATCTGATCTATATCTTTAATCGAAACATACAATAGCTCTGGTTGAATATGAAACTTATCCGAAACCGTAATATCAACAAATCCACCTGCATAAAAACCTGTTTCTGATTCACTATAAGAATTGCCATCAAATTTCCCATGCAATGATGCAAAATCTGCTCCTGCTTTTAATCCAAATTTAGTTTCCTGAGCACTAACATATCCAAATGCCAAAATAGCAATTATCGATAAAGTAATTTTTTTCATATTTATTTTTTTTTATCAATTATATTTCAAAGCAAAACCTCTCCTTTCCAGAAGAGGTTTTATTAAAAAATGTTTTTATTTACAATTTGAAATTAACACCTAAATTAACAGAAGAAAATGTTCCTCCACCATCAATTGAGATTCCTTTATAAGCAACATATACACCTGCTTTATCCATTTGGTAACCAAATTTTGGTTGGTATAAAAATCCACCGTCATTTCCTGATGGATTAACGCCTATACCATATCCTAAATCAGCACCAATGAACCAATTATTAGTTAAAGTAAATTGAGCAGTAGCTGCTACTGGGATAAAACCAGCTGCATCTACACCATCTTTACCTAAATAAGCAGTATAACCAGTAGTTATACCCGCATCTAAACCCTCTGCTACACTCCAGGTATAAGCCAAATCAGCTCCTAAGTTCACAGAACTAAAATCTTTAATATCACCTGTAGGCAAACCTACATGAGCTCCAAGTTTGAAAGCTCCACTTTGCGCATTTGCAAATCCAAATGCAAAAATTGCCGCTGCTGTTAAAATGATTTTTTTCATAGTGTAAATTATTAAATTAGTAATTTATTGATGTAAAATTATCAAAATACTAAAAATAAAAAACTTATCCTACTAAAAACTTATCAACAATGCTATTAACATCAATTTAACAAGAATCATTTAAGCATAAAAAAAGACTACTCTTTCGAATAGTCTTTTTAATAATATTATAGAAATTGATTAGAATTTATATCCTAATCCTAAAGAAAACACACTATTATTAACCTTTGAAGAATCACCTTCCTCATTTTTATTAATATTAGATAAACCTAAATTATATCTAATTCCAAGAACAAAATGTTGATCTAAATCATAAGCTGCACCAAAATTTACTCCAAAATCAACTGTATTAAAAATTTCTTTAATATCATTTTTAATTTCTTGACTATTTCCCTCAATTTGTACCACGGATTTAGCAGAAACTAGAAAACCAACTTGTGGACCTACTTCTAGATTGAATTTTTCAGCTACATTTAATTTCAACATTACTGGAACATATATATAAGACATGTTAAAGTTAACATCTCCAGTAAATTCATTCCCATCTAAATCTATTGTAAAATTATCAACCTTAGTCCCTACTAATGAATACAAAACTTCTGGTTGTAACGAAACTTTTTCTGATAATTTTACATCTGCAAACATCCCACCATTAAATCCAGGTTTGTATTTCAAATTAACTCCCTCTGTATCTCCTGACCAGCTCGACAAATTCAAACCTCCTTTAATACCAAACTTAACTTCTTGAGCATTAGTGATTCCAAATGCAAATACTGCCAAAGCAGATAAAATAACTTTTTTCATTTTTGATATTTGTTAAAATTCGAATGCAAAAATAAGACATTTACTACTATAGTTGCAAATTTATTGTTAAAAATAAAAATGAATTAATTTAAACCCATTTCTCTTTTAATTTTAATTTAGAAGAAAATAATGTTGTCTTTATGAAAAATATGAAACAATAATAAATAATTATATAATAATTTTACTTCTGTATAGTTATATATTGCACGCTCAAATCTATAAATAAATATTAAAAGGAAATTTTATGAAAAAAACAATTTTAGTGGCAATTATGCTTTTTAGCATAACCACAGTATTACAAGCACAGTCTATTCGTTTTGGGGTTAAAGGTGGGGTGAATTTCGCCAATCAAAATGGAGATGATGTTCCAGCTTTTACTGATAAAGAATCAATTACAAGCTATCATGCTGGTTTAGTATCTGAAATTAAATTATTTGATCGTTTTGCTATCCAGCCTGAGCTTTTGTATTCTACTCAAGGAGCAACTTATAAAAATGCAGTAGAAGAATTTAAAAACGAATTAGGTTACTTATCTGTTCCTGTATTAGCAAAAATTTATTTAAGCGAAAGTTTAAGCTTAGAATTGGGTCCACAAGCTTCTTTTTTATTGAACGATAGAAAAAATGTTGATTTTGGAGATGCTGAAACCTTCGAGTTTGGAGTAGTTGGTGGTTTAGGTCTTAATATCACGAAAAACTTATTTATTCAGGCAAGATATGGTCTTGGATTAACTGAAGCTTCTAAAGAGGCTGATATTAAAAACTCGACTATTCAATTGTCAGCTGGTATCATGTTCTAAAAAAAACTTAGAAAATACAATAAAAACCGTCTCGTTATTTTTTTAACGAGACGGTTTTTTTATTTTTACAAAAAGATATAAAATGAAAATTAGCATTATAAACGGTCCAAACCTGAATTTATTAGGAAAACGTGAACCTGAAATTTACGGAAGTTTAACTTTCGAAGAATATTTTGAAGAACTTCAAAAGAAATTCCCTTCCATTGAATTCAATTACTATCAAAGCAATATTGAAGGAGAATTAATTGATAAAATACAGGAATTTGGTTTTTCTTATGATGGAATTATCCTGAACGCTGGTGCTTACACACATACTTCTGTTGGAATTGGCGATGCGGTAAAAGGAATTACTACTCCAGTTGTGGAAGTACATATTTCGAATACTTTTTCAAGAGAAAGCTTCAGACATCAATCTTATATTTCAGGAAATGCTAAAGGAGTTGTTTTAGGTTTTGGTTTAAAAAGCTACGATTTAGCGATACAATCTTTTCTATAATAATTAGATTAATTACATAAAAAAACCAAGTCAAATGAATAGATTGACTCGGTTTTTTTATGTTTAGAATTAATTATTCATCATCAGGTTCTACATGAATCAACACATGTCCTAATTCTGGGATTTCTTTTCGCAAAGTATCTTTTAAAATATGAGCCAATTGATGCCCTTCTTTAACCGAAATTTTGGCGCTCACAATGGCGTGTAAATCTACATGATATTTCATCCCTGATTTTCTTATAAAACATTTTTCAGTATCAATAATTCCTTCAACTTTAGTTGCAACAATTCTAATATGCTCGATTAAATCATCATATAAATGTTCGTCCATGATTTCCCCAAGAGCAGGTCTAAAAATCAAATAACTATTATAAAATATAAAACAGGAAGCAAAAAGTGCTGCCCAATCATCAGCAGATTCATAGCCCTTTCCTAAAACTAAAGCAATTAAAATCCCAATAAATGCAGCAACTGATGTAATTGCATCGCTTCGATGATGCCAGGCATCTGCTTTTAAAGAAGAACTATTGGTTTCAATACTTCGTTTCATCACCAATTGAAAAGAATATTCTTTCCAAATAATTATAGCTCCTAAAACAAATAAGGTCCATGATTTAGGCAAATCATGAGGCGTTTGGATATTATTAATGCTTTCATAAGCAATAATGGTTGCCGATGTAATTAAAAAAACAACAACTAAAAAAGTAATTAATGGCTCTGCACGACCATGTCCATAAGGATGATTCTCATCGGCAGGTCTATTAGAATATTTGATTCCAAATAATACTAAAAACGAAGAAAAAATATCCGTAGTAGATTCAATTGCATCAGCAATTAAGGCATAAGAATTGCCAAAAAAACCTGCTAAGCCTTTTATAATGGCTAAGCAGGTATTTCCTATTATACTAAAGTAAGTTGCCGATATGGCTTGTTGTTCTTTACTCATGTGTTATTTTAGTCAACACGAACAATTTTAGCTCCAATAGCTCTTAATCGTTCGTCAATGCGTTCGTATCCACGATCAATTTGTTCTATATTTTGAATTGTACTAGTTCCTTTTGCAGAAAGCGCAGCAATCAATAAAGAGATTCCCGCACGAATATCTGGCGAAGACATAGTAGTTGCTTTTAAAATTGATTCGAAATTATGTCCCATAACCACTGCTCGGTGCGGATCACACAACATAATTTTTGCTCCCATATCAATTAGTTTATCAACGAAAAACAATCGGCTTTCAAACATTTTTTGGTGAATCAAAACATCTCCTTTTGCCTGAGTTGCCACAACTAAAACAATACTCAACAAGTCAGGAGTAAATCCTGGCCAAGGCGCATCTGCAATAGTTAAAATAGAACCGTCAATATCTGTTTTTACTTCATAACCGTCAACGTGAGCAGGAATATAAATATCATCACCACGCTTTTCGATTGTAATTCCAAGTTTTCTGAATGTATTTGGAATCAAACCTAAATTCTCCCAGCTTACATTTTTGATCGTAATTTCACTTTTTGTCATAGCCGCAAGACCAATCCAAGAACCGATTTCGATCATATCAGGAAGAATTCGGTGCTCGCAACCTCCTAATTCCTTAACTCCTTCAATAGTTAATAAGTTAGAACCAACGCCGGTAATTTTTGCACCCATAGAATTCAACATCTTACAAAGTTGTTGCAAATAGGGTTCGCAAGCAGCATTATAAACAGTTGTTGTTCCTTTTGCTAAAACAGCTGCCATAACAATATTAGCCGTTCCGGTTACAGAAGCTTCATCAAGCAACATATCTGTTCCTTTCAAACCTTCTTTTGGAGATTCTACTCCGTAAAAATGATCTTCTCTGTTGTATCTGAATTTTGCTCCAAGGTTAATAAAACCTTCAAAGTGTGTATCTAATCTTCTTCTACCAATTTTATCTCCACCTGGTTTTGGTATATATCCTTTTCCAAAACGAGCTAAAAGTGGTCCAACAATCATAATAGAACCTCTTAAAGCACCACCTTCTTTTTTGAAAGCCTCAGTTTCTAAATAACCTACATTAACATCATCAGCTTGGAAAGTAATAGAACCTGGCCCATTACGTTGAATTTTCACTCCTAGATTTCCTAAAAGCGTAATCAATTTATTAATATCAATAATATCGGGAATATTGTTGATTGTTACTTTTTCAGAAGTTAAAAGTACAGCACATAAAATCTGTAATGCTTCATTTTTTGCGCCTTGTGGAGTGATTTCTCCTTTTAAACGGATTCCTCCTTCAATTTTAAAAATTCCCATATTCTTTGTTTAGAGTTTCTGAGTTCCTGAGGTTCTAAGGTTTTAAGTTTTTTTGAGTTTAAAATCTCAATAACTTAGAAACTTAGCTGCTTAGCAACTTTTTTATTGATTTTTTTGATTGTTGTTTTTTTGAAAAGTTTTCTGCTTTCCTTGTCCTTTATTGTTTTTATTGCTTTGAATTTTAGGTTGTCCGGCAGGAGAAATCTTGTTAGATACTCTTTTGTTGGTACGCAATAAATCGGTTGTGTTAATTAGTTCTTCTGTGCTTTGGAGTAAGTTTAATTTACCATCTGATAATTCGTAAAGATGTTCAAAAATAACATCATCTTTTACGGTATCTTTATTCCAACTCAAATAGGATTTTTTCATGTGATTGGCAATTACTTTTACCAATGCACTTTTCATTTCACCTTCTTCCCATTTGTTTGCAACATCAATCATGTACTTGATATTGTTTCCATAATAACGGTATTTAGGGAAATTTTGAGGATAATTTAAAACATCTGGTCTCAACTGCAACACTTCTCTGGAAGGAATTGGATAAGGAGAGCTGACATTCAACTTAAAATCAGACATTATAAAAAGCTGATCCCATAATTTATGTTGAAAATCAGGCACATCTCTTAAATGCGGATTCAAACTTCCCATTACCTGAATGATATATTTAGCTGCTTTATTTCTAGATTCATCATCTTCAATAGCAGTAGCCTGGTCAATTAATTTTTGTAAATGACGTCCATATTCAGGAATAATCAAATGCGATCTTTCGGCATTATATTCTAAATGATGTACTACATCATTCGCATTTTCTTTTATATATTTCTGATTCATATTTGATTTGTTTGGAGCTTTAATAACAAAAAAACAGAGACTAAACAGCTCCTTTTTTTTCGAAAATTACAACGAAATAATTCCTTCTATAGTTGAAACTTCGATGTATTTATCAATAATTGCCTGAGGACTTTCCATTTGAACATCAATCGAAACACTAGTAAATTTTCCTGTTTTAGATTGAGTTGTTTTAATAACAGCTCCTAAACAATTAAAAGCCTGTTCTACTTGTTTTATTTTTTCGTTGTCTGTTGGCACAATAAATTTAAACAAATATATTGAAGGCCAAGTATTGCTTTTTTCTAATTCGCCTTTTAATCTATCGAAAAATTCCTCGGTTTTTTTATCCATTTGTATTTAAAAATAAAAGCAAATATACGTTTTCAATTCTAAAATAGGAACTCTGGAATATGAATTTTAGTAAAATCATCATTTTGATTCATCGCATTTTTCAAAATCTAAATTAGTTTGAGTAAGTTTGTTTTAAATGTGGCTTTTTTTTCGAAATAAAAAACAGCTATTCACATTAAAACAGCTATTAAATCTTTCTAAACTGCATGTCTGAAGCTTTACAAATTCTAAAAAAATACTGGGATCACGATAGTTTTAGATTGCCCCAAGAAGAAATTATCAATTCCGTTTTAAGCGGTCATGATACTTTTGCACTAATGCCCACTGGCGGCGGAAAATCAGTTTGTTTCCAAATTCCCGCTCTCATGCAAAAAGGAATTTGCTTGGTCATTTCTCCTTTAGTTGCTTTAATGAAAGATCAGGTTGCCAATTTACAAAAGCGGAACATTAAAGCTATCGCACTTACGGGCGGAATAAAATCAGACGAAATAATTGATTTATTGGATAATTGCCAATTTGGGAATTACAAATTTCTTTATTTATCACCCGAACGTTTACAGTCCGATTGGATTTTAGAACGAATCAAAACGCTTCCCATTAATTTAATTGCTATTGACGAAGCACATTGTGTTTCGCAATGGGGACATGATTTTCGTCCTGCTTATTTAAAAATTTCGAATTTAAAAAGTCATTTTCCTAAAACTCCTTTTCTGGCGCTAACAGCAACTGCAACACCAAAAGTCAAAGAAGATATTATAACCGAATTAGGTCTCGAAAACCCAAAATGTTTTGAAAAATCTTTCGAAAGAAAAAACATTGCCTACATGGTTTTTGAAATTGAGGACAAACTCTTTAGAATAAAACAAATTCTAAGTAAAAATCCGCAACCTTCTATTATATATGTACGAAACCGAAGATCGTGCATTGACACTGCGGCACAATTGAATTCCCTGGGATTCAAAGCAACTTTTTATCATGGCGGATTAGCCTTGAAAGACAAGAACAAAAATATGCAACTTTGGATGGACGAAGAAGTTCAGGTTATGGTTGCCACCAATGCTTTTGGGATGGGAATTGACAAAGCCAATGTAAAAACGGTTATCCACACACAATTACCAGAAAACTTAGAAAACTATTATCAAGAAGCCGGTCGGGCAGGAAGAAACGAAGAAAAAGCATTTGCTATTTTGCTGACAAGTGCTTCAGATATTGCTCAAACCGAAAATCAATTTATTTACATTTTACCAGATAGAAAATTCCTCAAAGAAGTTTTTATCAAAATGTGTAATTATTTCCAAATTGCCTATGGCGAAGGAATTAACGAACAATATTCTTTTAATTTAAATCAGTTTTGTTTGCGTTATAAATTCCCAGTTTTAAAAACGTATAATGCCATTCAGTTTTTAGACCGACAAGGAATTATTAGTTTATCGCAAGAATTCTCAGAAAAGATAAGCTTACAATTTATTATTCCTTCTAAGGAAGTGATTCGTTATACGAGTTTGAATCCTAACGATGAAGAAATTATTCTGGCTATTTTGCGTACCTATCCTGGAATTTATGACATTCAAACGAATTTCAATCTTTCGTTAATTGCAAAAAAATCAAAACATACTGAAGCAGAAGTATTGGTTGTTTTAGAAAAATTAAAAGAAAAAGGACTTATCGATTATCATTCGAAAAATAATGACACCACACTCATTTTTAATGAAATTCGCGAAGACGAAAGGACGATTAACCGAGTGGCTAAGTATCTTGAAAACCAAAACCAATTAAAAAAAGAACAATTTCAATCTGTTTTAGAATATATTAAAAAAGACAAAAGCTGTAAGAGTCAATTGCTTTTGGCTTATTTTGGTGAAACCAAAAGTGCTAAATGCGGCATTTGCTCTTATTGTATTACACAAAAAACGAAAAAAGAAAGCACTATTTCGCTTGCTGAAAAAATACTGGATTTATTAAAAACAACTGATTTAAGTTCGAGAGAAATTCAAATCGAGATTAATAATCCTTCAAACGATGTTATCTTTGCCCTTCAAGAATTATTAGAAAACGAATACATTCTAATAAAACCTAACAATAAATATAGCTTAAACAAATAATGGAAAAATTACGAATCGTATTTATGGGTACGCCCGACTTTGCAGTAGGAATTCTGGATAGCATTTTAAAAAATAACTACAAAATAGTAGGCGTCATAACCGCAGCAGATAAACCAGCCGGTCGCGGACAAAAAATTAAATATTCTGCCGTAAAAGAATACGCTTTAGAACACAATTTAAATTTACTACAGCCTACCAATTTAAAAGACGAATCTTTCCTTGCTGAATTAAAATCGCTTAACGCCAATTTACAAATTGTAGTTGCGTTTAGAATGTTGCCAAAAGTGGTTTGGGAAATGCCAAGTCTGGGCACATTTAATCTTCATGCTTCGCTTTTGCCAAATTATCGTGGAGCAGCGCCTATTAATTGGGCAATTATCAACGGAGAAACTAAAACAGGTGTGACTACTTTTTTTATTGATGACAAAATAGATACTGGTGCCATGATTTTAAGTTCAGAAACCGAAATTGATCCAAACGAAAACGCAGGGCAACTTCATGATCGTTTAATGGATTTAGGAAGCAATACGGTAATTGAAACTTTGGGCTTAATAGAAAAAGAACAAGTTAAAACAACTATTCAAACTGAAAATGCTGATATTAAAACCGCCTATAAACTCAACAAAGAGAATTGCAAAATTGATTGGAGCAAATCAGCATCAGAAATCAATAATCTCATCAGAGGTTTAAGTCCTTATCCTGCTTCTTGGTGTCTTTTTACCGATAAAGATCAAGAATGGAATGTTAAAATATACGAATCTAAAATAATATCAGAAACCCATCGTTATACTATTGGAACGATTGTTCGTTCTAAAAAAGAATTAAAAATTGCGGTAAAAGACGGTTTTATTCAAATACTAAATTTGCAATTTCCAGGCAAAAAGAAAATGACTACTGCCGAATTACTCAATGGAATTTCTTTTTCTGATGAAGCAAAAGCGCTATAAGCCCAACAAAAACGGGAAATTAAGCTAAAAAACGGCTAAAAAACACTATGTTATCAACAAAAAAATTAAGTTATCAACAAAATACTGTAAAATCAAAGAAAACACTTGCAGGGTCTGTATTTACTGCTAAATTTGTGTATTAACAATTTATTTTTAACCAACAATTAATAACTTTTTATTATGAACAAATCAGAATTAATCGATGCTATCGCTGCTGACGCAGGAATTACTAAAGCAGCTGCAAAATTAGCTTTAGAGTCATTTTTAGGAAATGTAGGTGACACTTTGAAAAAAGGTGGAAAAGTATCTTTAGTAGGTTTCGGATCTTGGTCTGTATCTGCAAGAGCAGCTAGAGACGGAAGAAATCCTCAAACTGGAAAAACAATTCAAATCGCAGCTAAAAATGTTGTAAAATTTAAAGCTGGAGCTGAATTAGAAGGTGCTGTAAACTAAGAATTTGTTTCAAAACCTATCAATATAAAAAACCCTCAATTGAGGGTTTTTTTATACTTTTTATCGAATATGTTTGGTTTTTTTTTTTTTTTTTTCTTAAATTTAATAAAAACTTGAAAAGTCATGATTTCAGAAACATTAATAAAAGGACAATTACTTATTGCTGAACCTTCAATAATTGGAGATTTATCATTTAATAGATCTGTGATTTTATTGGCTGACCATGACAAAGATGGATCAGTTGGTTTTATCATTAATAAACCGCTAAAATACACCATAAACGATTTAATTCCAGATATTGATTCTCGTTTAAAAATCTACAATGGTGGACCTGTAGAACAAGATAATCTTTACTTTATCCATAATGTTCCCAATTTAATTCCTAATAGTATTGAGATTTCTAACGGAATTTATTGGGGTGGAGATTTTGAATCTACTAAAGAACTTATCAATAGCGGAAAAATAAATAAAAACAACATTCGTTTCTTTCTGGGTTACACCGGATGGTCTGAAAGCCAATTGGAATCAGAAATGAATGCTAACTCCTGGATTATTACGTCTAATAATTACAAAAACAAAATTATCGGAAAATCTTCTACTCATTTTTGGAAAGAACAAATTATGGAATTAGGAGGTGATTATCTTATTTGGTCTAATGCTCCCGAAAATCCGTATTTGAATTAAGTAGAACTAACAATTTCATTCATTTTTGTAATCAATTGTTGGGCAATTTTTGACTGAAAAGTCTTTTTTCTATACTTTGTAATAGGCTGGATTCCTTTTATTACATTGGTAATAAACAATTCATCGGCTTTTTGAAGTTCAAAAGGAGAAATTACAGCTTCTTCAACTTCTAAATCTGCAATTGTTTTTGCTAATTTTAAAACTTGCTTGCGCATTACACCATTCAAACAACCTTCGGAAACTGGAGGTGTAATCAATTTATTTCCAATTACCATAAAAATATTCCCCTGAATGGCTTCTACAACATTTTTAGCATCATTCAGCAATAAACAGTTATCCAAAGCATTCTCATTGGCAAAAATACTTGCAGCTACATTCAAAATCCGATTTGTGGTCTTAATCGATGATAATAATTGTTTTGTAATGTAAAAATCTTTGTATAAATCTACTTCGTATTCTTTTTTATCAAAAGAATAAACAACCGACTCTAAAGCTGTAGCATGAACTAGAAAAGAAACGGTATTGTCTATTGGCAAATAATAGCCTCCATCGTTTCTAAAAACAGTGATACGAGCTCTTGCTGATTGTGAAATAGACAATTTATCGGTTAAAGAAAGTAATTGTTCTTCAAGATACTCCATTGTAAAATTCATAGGAATCTCCATCCGCACCACGCGCATTGAGGCCATTAACCTAAAATAATGATCCTCTAAATACAGTACTTTAGAATTTACAATTTTAACTGTTTCAAAAACCGCGTCTCCGTATAAAAAACCGCGATTTTGTGTTAATATATTTGAATCTTGAGTTACTAAAGTACCATTAAAATTAATCATAAAAAAAGCCCTGAATTTTGTTCAGGGCAAATATAAGTCATAAAAATAGAATTCACTATACAGAACCCAAGAGATGTTTTAAATCTGAAATTTGATTTTCCCACAACTGAGAAGCTTCTTCAATCTCATCTTCTTCGGCAAAATCAACCACCATTAAAGATACATCTTTCGTCAGCTCATCTACTAATATATGTAATTCAAAGAAATACTCTGTATCCTTTCCTGCGGCATCAACCCATTTAAATTTTACTTTCTCACCTGATTTTTTAGATGCTAATCTTGCTTTTTCTTCGGAATCATTCCAAATGAAAGTAAAAAACTCTCCTCTTGAGTTCACATCATCGGCAAACCATTCAGATAAACCAGAAGGAGTAGAAATATATTGATATAATAATTGCGGCGAAGAATTTATAGGAAACTCAATTTCGTAACGTACTTTAACATCCATAGAGGCAGATTTATTTTTTTTCGAATATATAGAATATAATGTCTAAAAAAAAACGTTTTTAAAAATATTTTTTTTTCTTCGTTTTATGCTTGCACCATTTAATTTTATTTCTATCTTTGCACCCGCATTCAGGAACAGTATTAACCTGAATATTTGGCGAGGTAGCTCAGTTGGTTAGAGCGCAGGATTCATAACCCTGAGGTCACGGGTTCAACTCCCGTCTTCGCTACAAAAATAAACCCTTAAACATCAATTGTTTAAGGGTTTTTTGTTGGGAATAAAAGTCGTTTATTTGTAACATGAATTGGAATTTCTATATTAAAAGTTATCAATCGTATCTTAAAATAGAGCGTGGTTTATCAAAGAATACAATTACTAATTATTCTTTTGATATTGAGCGATTGTGTCTATTTCTTACTGATAATAAAATAGAAGTTTCTCCTTTAAAAATTAGTGAGGAAACTGTTCAACAGTTTATTTATGCTGTTTCTGGTCAGGTAAATGCGCGATCTCAGGCGCGAATTATATCAGGTTTAAAAAGTTTTTTTAGCTATTTGATTTTTGAAGATTACCGAAAAGATAACCCAATGGAATTAATTGAATCGCCTAAAACGGCTAGAAAACTACCCGATACTTTAGCTGTTGAAGAAATAGATAGTCTTATTTCGGCAATTGATTTAAGTTCTAATGAAGGAGAACGAAATAAAGTAATGTTAGAAACATTGTATAGCTGTGGACTTCGGGTATCAGAATTAGTTTCGCTTAAAATATCCGATTTGTTTTTTGACGAAGGTTTTATTAAGATTACCGGTAAAGGAAATAAAGAAAGGTTTGTTCCAATTGCTCATTCAACTCAAAAATACATTCTTCTTTACAAAGAAAATGTTAGAATAAATGTTCCTGTAAAAAAAGAATTTAGTGATACTTTGTTCTTGAACAGAAGAGGAGGACAGTTGACACGTGCCATGATTTTTACCATTATCAGTAATCTAGCTTCTAAGATTGGTTTAACCAAAAAAATAAGTCCACATACATTCAGGCATTCCTTTGCGACACATCTTTTAGAAAACGGTGCTGATTTACGCTCTATTCAATTAATGTTGGGACATGAATCGATAACAACTACAGAAATTTATTTGCATTTGGATAGAAAATTTTTAACCGAAGTAATCAATAATTTTCATCCGAGAAAAGGGAAGTGAAATTCCAATTTTTTACATTCCGAATTCCAAAATTGATTTGTAAAAAAAATCCAAATCCCAATTATGACTATTGGAATTTGGAATTTAATATTTGGAATTTAATATTTGGAATTTAGTGTGCTTATTTAGCAATATTTACTGCTCTGGTTTCTCTAATTACGGTTACTTTTACCTGACCTGGGTAAGTCATTTCAGTTTGGATTTTTTGAGAAATTTCAAAAGATAAAGTGGCTGCATTGTCATCAGAAACTTTTTCGCTTTCTACAATTACACGTAATTCTCTGCCCGCTTGAATTGCATAAGCATTTTTAACTCCGTTAAATCCATAAGCAACTTCTTCAAGGTCTTTTAAGCGTTGGATGTAAGAATCTAACACTTGTCTTCTTGCACCTGGTCTTGCTCCTGAAATAGCATCACAAACCTGGATAATTGGAGATAATAAAGATTTCATTTCAATCTCGTCGTGATGCGCACCTATAGCGTTGCAAACTTCTTCTTTTTCACCATATTTCTCAGCCCATTGCATACCTAATAGTGCGTGAGGTAAATCACTTTCAGTATCCGGTACTTTTCCAATATCGTGTAATAAACCAGCTCTTTTTGCCAACTTAACATTCAATCCTAATTCAGCAGCCATTAATCCACAAAGTTTAGAAACTTCACGGGAGTGTTGCAATAAGTTTTGTCCATAAGAAGAACGGTATTTCATACGTCCTACTACTTTTATTAATTCTGGGTGTAAACCGTGAATTCCTAAATCGATAACGGTACGTTTACCCACTTCGATAATTTCGTCGTCAATTTGTTTGGCTGTTTTAGCCACCACTTCTTCAATACGTGCCGGGTGAATACGTCCATCAGTTACTAATTTGTGCAATGCCAAACGAGCAATTTCTCTTCTCACTGGGTCAAAACAAGAAAGGATAATCGCTTCTGGAGTATCGTCAACAATAATTTCAACACCTGTAGCTGCTTCAAGAGCTCTAATGTTTCTTCCTTCACGACCAATAATTCTACCTTTTACATCATCCGACTCGATATTGAATACTGACACGCAATTTTCTACCGCTTCTTCTGTACCTACACGTTGAATGGTATTGATAATGATTTTCTTCGCTTCTTGTTGTGCTGTTAATTTTGCCTCTTCAATCGTATCCTGAATATGAGACATAGCAGATGTTTTAGCTTCTGCTTTTAAACCTTCTACTAATTGTTCTTTAGCTTCCTCAGCAGACAAACCAGAAATCAATTCTAATTGTTGTAGTTGGCTTTTGTGTAATTTGTCTACTTCCGCTTGTTTTTTGTCTAAAACTTCAATTTTAGCTTCAAATTCAGCTGTTTTTTTCTCAAAATCGTCGTTTACTTTTTTAGCTTTAGATAATTCGTTAGAAATTTGAGATTCTTTGTCTCTCGTCCTTTTTTCTACTTCTGCTACTTTTTTATCACGAGCTAAAATTACTTGTTCATGCTCTGATTTTAATTCGATAAATTTCTCTTTTGCTTGAAGAATTTTATCTTTTTTTATGTTTTCAGCTTCTAGATTGGCATCTTTTAAGATAGAAGCGGCTTCTTTTTTAGCGTTTTTGATAAGATTAGAGATGTTGCTTTTTTCTATGATTTTAGCGATACCAAAACCGATTGCAATACCTATAATTCCCGAAATAATAATCGTTAATATGTCCATGTGTGTTTAAAAATTTATATATAAAAAAAAGCCTACATTAAGTTGTTTGTATAAACTCGTAAAGACAAGTTTTGAGCTAACTCGTTGTTCAAGCTTCCAAACTGAATTGGCTTGCTATAGTAACGATGATTCGCTCATTCTAAATTGTTAGTGTTGAGTTTACCAAATTATGAACTAATGTAGGCAGTATCTTAGTTGTTAAAGAACGTCGTTGTTTTTTTTAGAGATTTTCGTCTAAAAGTGCATTAATTTTTTGAATTCTATCAATGGTTTCGTCTCCATTTATAGCATTATCAATCTGTTTTTGCTCTACTTGCGATGCAAATTGCAAAGCACACATGGCTAAAACGTCTTGTTTATCGCGAACAGCATAATTTTCTTCAAATTGCTTTATCATAGTATCAATTTTTTTAGAAGCACTTCTAAGTCCTTCTTCCTGAGAGGGATCCACGGTTAATGGATACACTCGGTCTGCAATTGATATTTTAATTTTAAGCTTTTCGTCCATTGTTTATACTAATCTGATAACTGTGCAATACAGTAATCAATTTCCCGAATTAATGAATTTATTTTAAGCTTTGTATCTCTTTTGTTTTCGTCACTGCCTAATAATGAATTAGCAATTTTAAGTGTCTCATACTGCGCTTTTAACGCTTCAATCTCAGCGGATTGTTTTTGTATGATTTGGGCAGCTGTACTTAATTCGATAGTTAAATCTTGATTATTTTTTTCTAAATTTCTTAATTTTAGAATAAGTTTTTCAACTTTATTTTCAAGAGTATCAATTATTTCTGCGATTACACTCATAATTAATCCTATTCATTACTTAATATTACAAATTTAGTATTAGTTTTTATTATTACAATATTTTATTGGTTTTTTTATTATAAAATAATCAAAATGTTGTACTGTAATTGGTTACAAAAAAACTTTTTTTATAAAGTAATCCAAATTACTTTTTTTATCTTAGCAAAAACGATACGCATGAGATTTTTCCTTTTTTTTCTATTGATTTCTAGAGCAGTGATTGCTCAAAGTACTTATCCAAAAGATTATTTTCAGGCTCCTTTAGACATTCCAACGCAATTATCGGGGAATTTTGGAGAATTAAGACCCAATCATTTTCATGCAGGTTTTGATTTCAAAACCTTACAAAGAGAAGGATTAAAAGTATATGCTGTTGCTGATGGGTACGTTTCCCGTATAAAAATCTCCCCTTTTGGAAACGGAAAGGCTATTTATATCAATCATCCTAATGGTTTTACAACAGTTTATTGTCATTTGCAAACTGCCTCTGGCGAAATAGAAGATTACATCAAAAAAACACATTATAAAGATCAGAGTTTTGAGATTGAAATGTTTCCAAAAGCCAATGAATTAGTGGTTAAAAAAGGACAGGTGATTGCGCTTTCTGGAAATACTGGTTCTTCGCAAGGACCACACTTGCATTTTGAATTTAGAGATACTAAAACGGAGAAAATTATCAATCCAATGCTTTTTGGTTTTGATAAATTTATAAAAGACACAAAAAAGCCCATTATTGCCGCTGTTTACGTTTATCCGTTAGCAGGAATCGCTAATAAATCCAAACGCCCTTTATTACTTAATTTGAGTTTACAAAAAGACGGAACTTATTTAGCCAATAAAGTTTTGGCTAATGGAGCTATTGGTTTTGGAATTACAGCCGATGATTACGACAATAATTCGTTCAATAAAAATGGAGTTTATAAAGTACAATCTTTTTTGAATGGGAAAGCTTCTTTTGGATATCAATTTGATACTTATGGCTTTGATGAAATGCGTTATATAAATGCATTAATTGATTATTCACGGTATAAAAAAACATATCAAAGAGTTCAGAAACTCTTTATGAGTACGCCTTATAATTTAAGTATTATAAAAACAGATGGGACTAATGGAATTGTAAATGTGCTTCCTAATATTAATATGGTGTATCGAATTGAGGTAGCTGATTTTTTTGGAAATACTACTACTGTAAATATCCCAATTGGTTTTGATGCTTCCAGTCCAGTTGTAGAACAAGAAACTGTTGTTTCGAATTATTTTGTAAAAGCGCAAAAGGAAAATATTTTTTCTAAAGATAATATGACAGTAACATTTCCAGCTAAAACATTTTATGAAGATTTTGCAATGAATTTTGCTGTAAATGGAAATATACTAACGCTTCACGATGATACTGTACCTGCACATTCTAATTTTGAAATAGCTATTGAAAGTGATAAATATACGGAAGAACAAAAAAGAAAAGTATATATTGCTAATTTAGGCGTTAGTGGAAGTTTGGGCTATAATTGGACTAACGTAAAAGGAAATGTATTTACTACCAGAGTGCGAACTTTAGGAAAATATACTTTGGCTATCGATAATTCAGCACCTGTAATTAGTGTTGTAAAACCAATTGAAGGACGCTGGTTGAGTAATGATAAAATGCTACAACTTTCAATAAGCGATACTGGATCTGGTATAAAATCATACAATGGATATTTGAATGGAAACTGGATTTTATTTGAATACAATACTAAAACTAGAAAAATCACACATTATTTTAGTGACGGAATTGTAGCCGAAGGAGCTAACAATTTAAAAGTAATTGTAACAGATCAGGTAGGGAATTCAAAAACATTTGAGGCTCAGTTTTTTAGAAGTCAAAAATAATAATAGACACATTGAATAGCAATAAACTAAGCTGGGTTTTTATTGTATTTTGGATTAGTTTTTCTTCTCTGGCACAATTAGTTAGGGTAAAGGGAACGGTGCTTGATGCTCAAAATCGCCCTGTGAGTAATGTTAATGTTTCGTTTTTAGGACATACAACGCAGTCTAATGAAAAAGGATTTTATACCATAAAAGTCCCTGCGAATAAAAAAATCAATCTGGTTTTTAGTCACCTAACATTTAAGAAAACCACCGTTTCATTAGTATTGAAAAGTACTTCGGATTACGAATTGAATTTAGTAATGAATGAGTTTGAAGAACAAATGGGGGAGATTGTTATTTCAAAAGACAAGAGAAGCCAAATTGAAGGAATTACGACTATTTCGGCAGATGTTATAAAGAAATTACCAGGAGCTAATGCAGGAATTGAAAATGTTTTGAAAACTTTAGCAGGAGTGAATTCGAATAATGAATTGAGTACGCAGTATTCGGTTAGAGGAGGAAGTTATGATGAGAATTTGGTTTATGTCAATGAAATCGAAATTTACCGTCCTTTTTTAATTCGTTCCGGACAACAAGAAGGTTTAAGTTTTACCAATACTGATTTAGTGCAAAATGTCAATTTTTCGGCAGGAGGATTTCAGGCTAAATATGGAGATAAACTATCATCAGTTTTAGATATAACGTATCGAAATCCAACTCAATTTGCGGCAGCTTTTGAAGCGAGTCTTCTTGGTGGAAGCCTAACCGTTGATGCGGTTTCAAAGAATAAAAAATGGACTTCGGTTACAGGAGTTCGTTATCGAAACAACAGTCTTTTAGTGAATAGTCAAGATACCGAAACGAATTTCACACCTTCTTTTGTCGATGTTCAAACCAATGTAAATTATAAAGCTTCGGACAAATGGCAATGGAGTTTTTTAGGGAATATTTCGCAAAATAAATACGATTACCAACCTTTAACTCGGAAAACGAGATTTGGAACTATAGACAATCCAATGGAGTTAAATGTGTTTTATGAAGGTCAGGAAAAAGATAAATATACGACTTATTTTGGTGCTTTGAAAACTACTTATCAAGTTTCTGATAACTTAAAATTCAAGTTCATTACTTCTGTTTTTCATACGATGGAGCAAGAACATTTTGATATTTTGGCACAGTATGCATTAACTAATACTAATTCAACAATTGGTTCGGATTCCTATGATGTATCTTATGCAAACGGAATTGGAACTCAGCTGAATCATGCTAGAAATGATTTGGATGCTTTGATTGTAAATTCTGAAATCAAAGGTTTCTATGATTGGAAACAAAACAATTTAGAATTTGGAGTAAAATATACCCGTGAATCTATTCGAGACCGATTAATAGAATGGGAGGTTATCGATTCAGCAGGATTTTCAATTAATCCTCCGATACTTGATTTTTCTAGAGAGGATCAACCCAATACTTCTTACACAGGACCATTAGTTCCTTACCAAAGTGTTTTTGCAACTAATTTTAATACAATCAATCGTTTTTCGGCTTATGCTCAGTGGAATTCTAAAGTTAATTTAGAAAATGCGGAACTTTGGTACACAGCAGGAATTAGAATGCAAAATTGGGGAATAACTGGAACCAATGCTTCAGGAAATTCGCAAACGGTTTTTAGTCCAAGGGGACAATTGGCAATAAAACCCAATTGGGAAAAAGAAATGATTTTTAGAATTTCGGGTGGTTATTATTACCAACCTCCATTTTATAGAGAATTGAGAGCGGCTTCTGGAGCAGTTCAGGATAATGTAAAAGCACAGCAGTCAGTTCATGTGGTTTTAGGAAATGAATACAGTTTTGAAATGTGGCAACGTCCATTTAAGTTGGTTTCGGAGTTGTATTATAAATCCCTGAGCGATGTGAATACTTATACAATAGATAATGTTAGAATGCGTTATGCAGCTAACAATGATGCTAAAGCCTATGCTCAAGGATTGGACTTTCGGCTGAACGGAGAATTTGTTCCGGGTATGGAATCCTGGTTTAGTTTTGGTTATCTTAAAACGGAAGAAAATAGCAATAATCGAGGTTATATTGCACGACCAACAGATCAACGACTCAAGTTTGCGGTTTTGTTTCAGGATTATATGCCTACGATTTCGAGTATGAAATTGTATTTGAATTTGGTTTACAATACAGGTTTGCCAGGAGGTTCGCCTTCTTATGCCGATGCCTATCAATATCAAAACCGATTGAATGATTATCGTCGGGTGGATATTGGGTTCTCTAAAGTTTTAATAGATGCCAATTCGATAAAAGCAAAAAAGAGTTGGTTAGGAAATTTTAAAGAATTAGCTATTGGTCTCGAAATATTTAATTTGTTTAATAATCAAAATGCAATTACCAATACTTGGGTACGAGATGTGTATTCTAAAATTGAATACGGAATACCTAATTACATGACTACAAGAATATTCAATGTGAAATTGAACGCTAAATTGTAGTCAGGTTTTGGTTTTGGAAGTTTTAATTTGATTTTATTATGTCATAAATTAAGTTTAAAAAATCGAAACCATTTTTAAAAATCATTACATTTGAAAATATTTTAATATCACATTCCTATGAAAACACTACATATAGCCTTGATGAATTTAGCAATCTTATGTTTAGTGAGTTGTAAAGAAGAAGTAGAAAAGCCTAAAGTAATTTATGATTCATATAATAAAAACCAACAATTAACAAAAGTAGATTCGACTCAGATTGCTATTGCTGATTTGCCTATTCAAATGGAAGGAACGGATTATTTAATTCATCCTGTGGGAGATTTAAGGGTTTATGAACGAGGAACAAAGGCTAAATATGGTTCTTCGAGTGTGATTGATTTGAGTTTTACAATTTCAAATTTAGGAGATGGAGAACTGACAGGGTATTTACAAAATTTAAAATTCCAGAAAATAGATTCTGATTCGATAACAGCATTGACAAAAAAGCCTGTGTTAATTTTAACAGCCACTTATTTAAAGGCAATTGCGAAAAAGACTCAAAAACAAATTTTAGTCTACACTATGTATGATATGGATACTAATAAAGACGGGAAATTAGATACAAGCGATATTAAATCGTTGTATTTGAGTGATGTTAGCGGGAATCATTTTACCAAGATTTCTGCTGATTTTGAAGAATTAATCGATTGGAATTTAATTGAATCTAAAAACCGTTTGTATTTTAGAACTGTTGAGGATACTAACAAAAACGGGCAGTTTGATAAAAATGATGTAGTGCATTATAATTACATTCATTTGTTAGATGAAGATTGGGAAGTAACAAGTTATGAACCAATTTAATTTAAATCAGAATATCGCTTTCTAAATCGGATTTTTCAATAGTGAAATCAAAACCTAATTGTTTCATTAATTCGATGACTAAATTTTTATACCAGTTTTCAGATTTGGGATGAATGTAAATTTTTTCGATAAGTTCGTTAATGTTTACACTAATTTTTAAGCCTTCATTTAGTTTGGTATTGCTGTCGCTATCAGAAACGTCAGTAATAATTCGAACTTCACGCTCATACTGAAAACTTTTTCGTTTGAATAGAAAAGGGAAGAACAAATCATCAAAAGGAATGTATTCTTTTTTGTAATCGATATAATTTACTTCGCCAATATATTGTTTGAAATTGGTTTCAGACTGCAACGCTTTTTGTAATCTCCCAATGGTCGATTGAATGGCCAAACCTTCGCTATTTTGAGTAAAAATTTGCCACATGGCAAAGGATTCGTACTCATTAATATGCCAACTGCTAATAGCTACTTTTTCCCGATGTGTTTTGTAATAATTCATGAAATCAGGATTGTTAATGGCTAATTTCTTGATTTCTTCGTATGTGGGTTCGCTAAAAGTACCTTCGTATTGATCTTCAAATTTGTCTGAACGCGACATGAATAACTTTTGCGAAAGCAGTAAATCTAAAAATTTTGACAAATCCAGGTATTTCCAAACAACAGTATCTAGATTTTCTGGCAGTTTAATATTTAGATTGTTATGGTACATTTTTTTTAGATTTAAAATGGTTTTATAAAGGTATTATTCGTTTTTGAATCTAAAAGAAAGCGATGTTAAATTTTAATTATTTATTCGAAAGATTGCATCATGACTAACTTATTGTAAGCGCCATCCAAAGCAATTAGTTCTTCGTGAGTTCCTTGTTCTGCAATTTTTCCTTTTTTCATAACCACAATTGTATCTGCTTTTTGAATCGTAGAAAGACGGTGTGCAATAACAATCGAAGTTCGGTTTTGCATCATGTTTTCTAATGCTACTTGTACAAATTTTTCGCTTTCGGTATCTAAAGCAGAAGTCGCTTCGTCAAGAATCATAATTGGAGGATTTTTCAATACGGCACGAGCAATGGATAAACGTTGTTTTTGTCCTCCTGAAAGTTTGTTTCCACTATCACCAATGTTGGTATAAATGCCCTTTGGTAAATCTTTGATAAATTCGTAAGCATTAGCAATTTTCAAAGCTTCGATAATTTCTTCGTCGCTGGCATTTGGTTTTCCTAAAGAAATATTAGCTTTTATAGTATCGTTAAATAAAATACTATCTTGAGTAACTAATCCCATTAATCCGCGTAAAGATTGTAAATCCATGTCTTTAATATTTACTCCGTCAATGGCAATGCTTCCTTTATTTACATCATAAAAACGAGTCAATAAATTAGCAATAGTACTTTTTCCACTTCCTGATTGCCCCACTAAAGCAACAGTTTGTCCTTTTTTAATGTGAAGCGAAAAATCTTTTAAGACGCTTTCTTTTTCGTATTTGAAGTTAATGTTTTTGATGTCAATATTAGATTCGAAACTATTTTTTTCAACCGCATTTACTTTGCTGGTAATAGGGTTTTCCTGAGTTAAAATTTCAAGGATACGTTCTGCAGCAGCATTTCCTTTTTTTACGCTATAAGAAGCTTTAGAAATGGATTTAGCAGGAGTAAGAATATTGTAAGCCAGTCCCATATAAGCAATAAACGAAGCGCCATTTAAGGTTTTTTCAATCAAAACCATATTTCCTCCATACCAAAGCAAAATAGCAATAACCATAATTCCCATAAATTCACTCATGGGCGAAGCCAGATTTTGACGATTACCAATGCTATTGGATAATGTAAAAAAACGTTGGGTAGATGCTCTAAAAACTTCACCAAAATGTTTTTCGGCATTGTATCCTTTTACCACTTTCAGTCCGCCTAAAGTTTCTTCGATTGTAGACAAAAAGATACCTTGTTCTTGTTGGGCTCGTGTGGATTTCTTTTTTAATTGTTTTCCAATAATAGAAATTATATAACCAGAAACAGGAATAAAAACGAATACAAATAATGTCAACTGCGGGCTAATGGCAAGCATGGCTATTATGGTGAAAATAATAGTTAGCGGTTCTTTTACAATAAGTTCTAGTATGGATAAAAAGGAAGTTTGTACTTCGTTAACATCAGCCGAAATACGAGAAATCACATCTCCTTTTCTCTTTTCTGAGAAAAAAGATAAAGGTAACTCCAATGTTTTTTGATACATCGCATTACGCATATCTTTCAAAATTCCGTTTCTTAAAAAAGTAATGAAAAACATGGCCATATAATCGCAAAAGTTCTTCAATAAAAAAATAGAAATGATTACAGCGACCATAATGGATAAGGTGTAACCTACGCCGAAAGTGTCTGTGATATTAGTGATATAATAACTAAGATAATCTTCTCCAAATTTTTTAATTTCCCAAATTCCAGTATACGTTGGCATTACTGTATTTCTTTTAGTCTGGTCAAATAATACCTGCATCATCGGAATTAATGACATAAACGACAATGTGCTAAAAAGGGCATATAGCACATTAAAAAAGATGTTCAAGTAAGCGTATCTTTTATATGGGAATATAAAAGGAAGTATTTTTTTGAAATTACTCATTTATTTTCGGGTATTGTTTTCTGCTATGGCTATGGCTTTTTCCAGTTTTTCTAGTAATAGTTTTTTTTCGGGTAATAGCGTTAGGTATTCTGCCACTTTAATTTGCTCGTCATTATCAAGCATTAAATAATTAATTTGTTCAGGAGATTTTTCGCTACAAAGGATTAAACCAATAGGTTTGTTTTCTCCATCTTTTTGTTCGTTTCTCTCTAACCAACGAAGGTATAATTCCATTTGACCTTTGTAATTGGCTTTGAATTTTCCTAATTTTAAATCTATCGCAACTAAACTTTTTAAACCTCTATGATAAAAAAGTAAATCGATATAAAAATCTTCATTATCAATAGTTATTCTTTTTTGACGGGCTAAAAAAGCAAACTCGCTTCCCATTTCGGTAATAAAATATTGAAGTTGTGCCAAAATAGCGCTTTCCAAATCTTTCTCGGAATAGCTGTCATGTAAACCTAAAAAGTCTAAAAAATAAGGATCTCGAAAAGTTAAGTCTGGGCTTATTTTCTTTTCGGTTGCTAAGGTTTTTAATTCATTGACAATAGTTAGTTCAGGCTTTTTGCTAATTGCTGTTCTTTCAAAAAGCATACTGTCTATTCGTTCCTGTAGCGTTCGAACACTCCACCTTTCATGAACTGCCATTTGAATGTAAAACTCTCGTTTTATGGGGTTTTCTATATAGATAAGATTTCTAATATGTGACCAACTTAATTGTGCACACAGTGTGTGCACAATTGTAATGTCTTGAATTATAGTGTTTAGTTTTATAAAGCTATGAAGATTTCTCTTGTTGAATCCACTTCCATATCTATTAGAAAGAGCGTTACTTAAATTTAAAATAAGCTTCTTTCCATAATCGGCTCTGTCGTTTTTTAGAATATCATCATTGATTGTTTTTCCAATATTCCAATACAATAAAGTCAGTTCTTGATTGACTGTTTTGGCAACAACATGACGTGTTTGGTCTATTAAACCGATAATTGAATTTAATAGTTTTGGAGCGTCATTTGTGTCCAATTTTTCCATTTATTGATTTTAATTCAATTGCATTGCTGCTATAATGTTTTTTATTTTTTCGTCTAATATATTTTCTACTTCGTTGAAGTTTTCTACAGCATCAAGTTGCGTATTTACGCTGATGTAGAATTTAATTTTAGGTTCAGTTCCACTTGGTCTGGCACAAATTTTAGAACCATCCTCAGTGTAATAAATCAAAACGTTTGATTTTGGCATATCCATAACTGATTCCTCTCCATCAAGTAAATTTTTAGCAACTGATGATTGGTAATCTTCCACCATTATTACACGCTGTCCGTTGATTTCTTTTAATGGATTTTCTCTCAAGTCAATCATCATTTGGTTGATTTCCTGCAAGCCTTCCATTCCTTTTTTAGTCAATGAAACTAAATATTCTTTGTAAAACCCGTGTTCAACATATAATTTTAGTAATTCTTTGTAAACTGTACTTCCGTTAGCTTTGGCCTGAGCCGCAACTTCGCAAATTAATAAGGTGGCAGCAACTGCATCTTTATCGCGAACCGCATCGCCTACCATGTATCCAAAACTTTCTTCTCCACCGCCAATGAATTCTAATTCAGGAAAATCCTTAATCATTTTAGCAATCCATTTAAAACCAGTTAAACCTACTTTGAAATTAACATCATAAGCCGAAGCTAATTCCATAATCATAGGAGTAGAAACAATGGTTGAACCTACAAATTGTTTTCCGTTGATTTTGCCTGCTTTTTTCCATTTTTCTAGTAAAAATGCAGTCATTAAAATCATAGTTTGGTTTCCGTTCAACAAAGTCATTTTGCCTTCGTTATTTCGAACAGCAATCCCTAAACGATCACAATCTGGATCAGTACCAATAACAATATCGGCATTTTTTTTATCGGCTAAAGCTAAAGCTAAAGTCAAGGCTTCTGGTTCTTCGGGATTTGGTGATTTTACCGTAGGGAAATCTCCGTTAGGAATAGCTTGTTCGCTAACAATATTTACATTTTTGTAACCCGCTTGCTCAAAAGTTTGAGGCATTACAGCAATGGAAGTCCCGTGCAAAGAAGTGAAAACAATGTTTAAATTGTCTTTTGCTTCAGCAGGAGTGTCAAAACTAGCATTTTCAATAGTCGATTTGATAAAGGCTTGATCAATTTCTTCATCAATATATTGAATCAAATCTTCGTTAGCATCAAATTTGATTTCGTTATAATTTAATTTTTCAATGGCATTAATAATTGCTTCGTCTTCTGGAGGAACAATTTGTCCGCCATCTTCCCAGTATACTTTGTATCCGTTGTATTCAGGTGGATTATGAGAAGCAGTTAGAACAATTCCACATTGGCAACCTAAATGTCTCAATGCAAAAGATAATTCTGGCGTTGGTCTTAAATCAGAAAAAAGATAAACTTGAATTCCATTTGCCGAAAAAACATCAGCAACCACTTTAGCTAAAAGTTTACTGTTGTGGCGGCAATCAAAAGCAATAACAGCTTTTATGGGTTGGTTAGGAAAAACAGATTTCAAATAATTTGAAAGTCCTTGTGTGCTTTTTCCAAGGGTATATTTGTTGATTCGGTTGTTTCCAACTCCCATAATGCCACGCATTCCACCAGTACCAAACTCTAGGTTTTTGTAAAAACTTTCTTCAAGTTCTTTAGGTGATGTTGCCATTATTTTGTTTAATTCTTCTTGGGTTGCGGTATCAAATGTTGGGCTTAGCCATTCATTAACTGCATCTAAAATGTTCTGTTTAATTTCCATTTTTTTGCGTTTTTAGTGTTCTAGTTTTATGTTTGGTTATTTTTAGTCTTTAGATAATAATTCTTCATGAAAAATTAATTTCATTCGAAATTTTGTAGCGTTCTTCATTGTTTTTAGTGCGTAAAATAATTTCGCCTAAAAAACCGGCTAAAAATAGTTGTGTTCCTAATATCATTGTGGTTAATGCGATAAAAAACCAAGGATTGTTTGTTACTAAGTTGTAACGCATGTCGCTGTACATGTGGTACAATTTAGAAATTCCAATATATCCAGCTAATAGAAAACCGATAATAAACATCAATGAACCGATGGCTCCAAATAAGTGCATGGGTCTTTTTCCAAATCGAGATAAGAACCAAATAGTGATTAAATCTAAGAATCCGTTAATGAAACGTTCCATCCCAAATTTAGTTTCTCCGTATTTTCTAGCTTGATGTTGCACTACTTTTTCACCAATTTTTCCAAATCCGGCATTTTTTGCTAAAACAGGAATGTATCGGTGCATTTCGCCTGAAACTTCGATGTTTTTTACTACGATATTTCGGTATGCTTTTAAGCCGCAGTTAAAATCATTCAATTCTACTCCCGAAGTTTTTCTAGCCGCCCAATTGAACAATTTAGAAGGAAGGTTTTTAGCCACAACAGAATCGTAACGCTTCTTTTTCCATCCTGAAACAAGATCAAAATTTTGATTGGTAATCATTTCGTATAATCCTGGAATTTCTTCCGGACTGTCTTGTAAATCAGCATCCATGGTAATAATTACATCGCCTTGGGCTTTTGCAAAACCGGCGTGTAAAGCCTGAGATTTTCCGAAATTCTTCATGAATCGGATTCCTTTCACGTGTGTGTTTTCCGTAGCAAATCCTTGGATAATTGACCAGGAACGATCAGAACTTCCGTCATCCAGAAATATAATTTCATAAGAATAGTGGTGCTCTTGCATTACTTTTATAATCCAAGTGTAGAGTTCTTTAAGGGATTCTTCTTCGTTAAGAAGTGGTATTAATATAGATAGATTCATCGATTTTATTCTTGTGATGGAGATTTGCTTTTAAAGAAAGCAGCTAAAATTAAACCAAAAATAGTACAGAAAACAATATTAGAAAGAGAACCTTTTAATAATCCTACAATAGAAAATTGGTCATTTTCTTGTAAATCTTTAACAGCTCCGTTAATGGTTGATGCGGGAGCATTAAATTTCTCCATTGCAGAAATCATATATTTAATGGTTAATTCTTTAATAGTATCTTTGGCTGAAGGATCGACAAAATTAAAAAGTATTATGTTGAAAATAAGTGATATTAAAATTCCAATTAGTGCCGAAATAAAATAAGTTGTAAAAGCATCTTTGTAGGTGAAAATACCTGGAAATTCTTTTTTTGTCTTGCTTAATAATACAATCGCAATAATAAGGTATAAAACTAAATTAGTGAAACCAATCCAAGAAGAGGTAAATAAATTTAAATCAATGGAGTAGATTAGTGAGGTGATTAAAACAGAAGTTAATCCAGTTATAATTCCAAAAGTAATGCCGTTTTTCTTAATGGTTTCGTGAATCATTGTTCGATACTTTCAATTAAGCAACAAATATAGTAATTCCCTCTATATTGAAGAGCAAAAAACTGTTTTTAGCGCTTTATATAAAAAAAAGAAATAAACATTTGTTTATTGAAAAATAATTGTATTTTTGCATCCTCAAAATAATATTAAAAATAAAAAGTTATAATTCCTTTATACCTTTTCTGTTAAAAGAGAAGCTTCAAAATGTTTTATAGCCAAACAAATAAAAAAGATTCAAGATGAAAAAAGGTGTACACCCAGAAAATTACAGATTAGTTGCTTTTAAAGACATGTCAAATGACGAAGTTTTTATTACTAAATCTACTGCTGATACTAAAGAGACAATTACAGTTGACGGTGTTGAATACCCAGTTGTAAAAATGGAGATCTCTAGAACTTCTCACCCTTTTTATACTGGTAAATCTAAACTTATCGATACTGCAGGACGTATTGATAAATTCAAAACTAAATACGCTAAACATATTAAATAATTTTAATTTGTTTTTGAAATATTTAAAGCCTTCCTTTTTGGGAGGCTTTTTTATTTTTATCTGTTTGAAAACTTTGGTAACTTTGACTCGGGTTTTAAGAAAAACCTCAAATAATAAATAGACTACTCTTATGAATTATATACTTTTTGACGGGCCTGCTCGTAATGCTTTATTGCCATTTACTTTTACTCGTCCAGTAGCGGATATTTTGATTGGAATTTTAACAATTCGTCAAAAATGGGAAAAATATTTAGGTTCGACCATTACTACTTTGACCGAAGAATATTTGTCTGATAAATATCCAATGGTAGAATTAGAAGAGAATGTAATGATTAATGCTTCCTTTCTTCCCAATGAAGTTTTAGCAGAAATGGTTTCGAATTTAGAGCCCAATCAAGCCATTTTTAAAGGAGAAGAAGTAATTGCTTTTTATACCAATGATAGTCAGGAAGAAGTAGATTTTGATAGTTATGAAATTATCGAATATAGTGAGGAATGTTTAACGGTGATGAATACCTGGGATATTTTTTCTAAAAATGCTGCGGCAATCCGTGAGGATTTTGAGTTTTTAACCGAAGATAGAAAGTCGCAAGCTATTCCAAAAAGTGTCAATGTAATTGCTGCAGAGAATATTTTTATTGAAGAAGGAGCTCAATTGGAATTTGTAACTTTAAATGCTTCGACTGGTCCTATTTATATAGGTAAAGATACTTTGATAATGGAAGGAACAACCATTCGTGGTCCTTTTGCACTTTGTGAAGGAGCGGTGGTGAAAATGGGCGCTAAAATTTATGGAGCAACTACTGTAGGATCGTATTCTAAAATAGGAGGAGAGATTAATAATTCGGTGTTGTTTAGTCATTCAAATAAAGGACATGATGGATTTTTAGGAAATTCAGTTTTAGGAGAATGGTGTAATATTGGCGCAGACAGTAATAATTCGAACCTGAAAAACAATTATGACGAAGTAAAATTATGGAGTTATGAAACGGAAGGTTTTGCTAAAACGGGATTGCAGTTTTGTGGTTTGATGATGGGAGATCATAGTAAATGTGGAATAAACACGATGTTTAATACAGGAACGGTTATTGGGGTGAGTTCTAATATTTTTGGAAGCGGATTTCCTCGCAATTTTGTTCCAAGTTTTTCATGGGGCGGAGCGGCTGGTTTTGCAACTTATACCACAAAAAAGGCTTTCGAAACAGCTAAGTTAGTTATGGGAAGAAGAAATATTGAATTTGATGAAAAAGAAGCTGCCATTTTAGAACATATTTTTGAAGAAACTAAAAAGTGGCGTAAAGAGTAATTGAGGAATTATTTATTCCGATAATATAAAAATACTTTGTCTGTAATGGATAGAGTATTTTTTTGTTTTTAGGTTGTTTTGCGTTATTTATTGAAAAAATGTTTGATAAATGATTGTTTTGTTGTTTTTTTGATGACAAATTAATAAATAAGATATGGAAGAATTTGTTGGGATGATAAATGATGTTATTTGGAGTAACGGCTTAATCATTTTATGTTTGGGTACAGGGCTTTATTTTTCAATACGAACTCGTTTTTTACAATTAAGGCATATTAAAGAAATGTGCCGTCTTCTATTTGATGGAAAAAGTACTGATTCTGGGGTTTCCTCTTTTCAAGCCTTGGCCATGTCTCTGGCAGGTAGAGTAGGTACTGGAAACATTGCAGGAGTGGCTACGGCCATCGCTTTTGGTGGGCCTGGTGCTATGTTTTGGATGTGGATGGTCGCTTTTTTAGGAGCAAGTACTGCTTATGTTGAAGCGACATTGGCACAAATTTATAAGGAAAAACATCTAGGAGAATTTCGTGGAGGACCTGCTTTTTATATTGAAAGAGGATTAGGAATGAAATGGTTTGGAATTTTATTCGCCATTGTTTCGGTAGTTTCGGCGGGTGCTTTTTTACCAGGAGTTCAGGCAAATTCGGTGGCTGAGGGAATCAAAAATGCCTTTAATGTTGAAACATGGATTTCAGGATTGGGAATGGTGGTTTTGTTTGGAACTATTGTTTTCGGAGGAGTGAAAAGGATTGCTAAGTTTACAGAATACGTAGTTCCGTTTATGGCTATAGGTTATATTTTATTGGCATTAATAATTATTGCAGTAAATTTTGATCAATTAGCAGGAGTAATTAGTTTGGTTTTCAAAAGTGCTTTTGATATGGAAGCGGGTTTTGGAGCTGTTTTTGGTTTAGCTATTCAATGGGGTGTGAAAAGAGGGATTTATTCGAATGAAGCAGGTCAAGGAACTGCACCGCATATTGCTGCTGCTGCTAATGTTTCCCATCCAGCTAAGCAAGGTTTGGTACAATCTTTTTCGGTGTATATTGATACTCTGTTTGTGTGTTCAGCTACGGGGTTCATGATTTTGATTACCGGAATGTATAATGTTTATGATCCAAGTTTTGCTGCTGGTGGAGCCTCAGAATTTTTATATCACGGATTAAATAATATTGCAGTAGGGCCAGCTTACACGCAAAATGCTATGGATACAGTTTTTCCAGGATTTGGTTCTTACTTTGTTGCTATAGCCTTGTTTTTCTTTGCTTTTACCACTGTTATTGCTTACTATTATATTGCAGAAACTAATATTTCTTATTTGACTCGAAAAATAGAATCGCCTGTTTTTTATTATGTTTTAAAGGTAATCATGATGCTTGTTATCATGTATGGTGCAGTAAATCAGGCTAAGTTGGCATGGGCAATTGGAGATATAGGTGTTGGTTTAATGGCCTGGTTTAATATTGTGGCTATTCTTCTTTTGCAAAAACCAGCTTTAAAAGCATTATTGGATTATGAAAAACAGAAAAAACAAGGTAAAGATCCTGTTTTTGTTCCAGAAGAAATAGGAGTTACTAATGCACATATTTGGAATACATTAAATAAAGAAAGAGAAAAATAATCCATTTTTTGACAGTATTTTAAAGCTTCTAGTATCCCATTTCAGGTTGTTACTAGAAGCTTTTATTTTATAGCAACAAATTACTTAATTAATCTATCTTTGCGCTTTTAAATTTATTGAGGGTAGAAACTTTTAACTTCCAACCTCTAACTTCTAACTTTTTACAATGATTACAATAAACGATATATCGGTACAATTTGGTGGAACAACACTATTTAGCGATGTTTCTTTCGCTATTAATGAGAATGATAAAATTGCCCTTATGGGTAAGAATGGTGCTGGAAAATCAACTTTACTAAAAATTATTGCAGGGAATTCTAAGCCTTCAACTGGTAGTGTTTCTGCTCCTAAAGATGCAGTTGTGGCTTATTTACCGCAGCATTTATTGACTACTGATGGTGCAACGGTTATGGAAGAAGCATCTAAAGCTTTTTCTGAATATTTTGCTATGAAATCAGAGATTGACGAAATCAATGAGCAATTAACTGTTCGTACGGATTACGAAAGTGATGAGTACATGAAATTAATCGAAAGAGTTTCAGACTTAAGCGAAAAATTTTATGCTATCGAAGAAATCAATTACGAAGCAGAAGTAGAGAAAATATTAATTGGATTGGGTTTTGTTCGTGAAGATTTTACACGTCAAACTTCGGAGTTTTCTGGAGGATGGAGAATGCGAATTGAATTAGCAAAAATCTTATTGCGTAAACCCGATTTGATTTTGCTGGATGAGCCTACAAACCACATGGATATTGAAAGTATTCAATGGTTAGAGGATTTCTTGATTAATTCGGCTAAGGCGGTGGTGGTTATTTCGCATGATAGGGCTTTTGTTGATAATATTACCAATCGTACTATTGAGGTTACGATGGGAAGAATTTACGATTATAAAGCCAAATATTCTCATTATTTAGAATTGCGAAAAGACCGTAGAGTTCATCAGCAAAAAGCATACGATGAACAACAAAAAATGATTGCTGATAATCGTGCTTTTATTGATCGTTTTAAAGGAACTTTTTCTAAAACCGATGCGGTTCAGTCGCGTGTGAAAATGTTAGAAAAATTAGTTATTGTTCAGGTTGATGAAGTGGATAATTCAGCTTTGAAATTGAAATTTCCACCAGCTGCTCGTTCAGGGCAATATCCTGTTGTAGTTAAAGATTTATCTAAATCTTACGGAGATCATGTGGTTTTTAAAGATGCTAATATTGTTATCGAAAGAGGACAGAAAGTGGCTTTTGTTGGTAAAAATGGTGAAGGAAAATCGACTATGATTAAAGCCATTATGAAAGAAATTGGCATTGATGGCGGAAGCTTAGAAATTGGTCATAACGCACAAATTGGGTATTTTGCTCAAAATCAAGCGTCGTTATTAGATGAAAATGCTACAATTTTTGAAACGATTGACGGGATTGCTGTTGGTGACATCAGAACGCAAATCAAGAATATTTTGGGAGCATTTATGTTTCAGGGCGATGATATTACTAAAAAAGTAAAAGTGCTTTCGGGAGGCGAGAAAACACGTTTGGCAATGATTAAATTGTTGCTAGAACCGGTGAATTTATTGATTCTGGATGAGCCTTCAAATCACCTGGATATGAAAACCAAAGATATTATTAAAGATGCGTTGCGTGATTTTGAAGGAACTTTAATCTTAGTTTCTCACGATCGTGATTTCTTAGATGGATTAGCAACTAAGGTTTTTGAATTTGGAAACAAAAGAGTAGTGGAGCATTTTGAAGATATTTCTGGTTTCTTAGCACATAAGAAAATGGAAAGTATGAGAGAAATTGAAAAATAAATTTTAGAAATAAGATAAAATAGAAAAGAGCATTTGTGTAAATAAATGCTCTTTTTTTTGGTTTTATAATCTAATTCCAGGAGGAAGTAATTCTTTGTAAGAAGGATTTTTTTTGAAAAATTGTACTATTCTAGGATAAATAGGAACGACTTTTAACCGCTGTTCTATTGCGTTATCTAAGATGTGTTTAATCAGATTATCAATAAATATTTCGTTTTTAAATTCTTCGGGAGTATTTATTTTGGTTAAAAATATTTTCCTTTCTTGAAAGGAGTATTCGATAGTTATAAGTCCTTCGGATGTTGTTGTTTCAAATTGTCTTGCAAAAGTGTTGTCTCTAATTTCGATTGTTGCAATTGTTTCCATAATCTTTTTGTTTTTTTGAAGAATAGTGTTGGAATGATTTTATAAAAAAAATGAGGAAATGTAAAGTTAAGTATTTGGTAATCAAAATCAAATAATTTTAACTTTAGGTTTTTGAATAATTCTATTTAAGAAAGTGTTTTCTTGTTTAGAAAATTAGGTATGCTTTGTAAAAAACTTTAAATTAGTTTTCTAACAATATGAAATTTCAAATTAGAATATGAGCAAAATTCCCGTTTATTTTATGCCTGGATTGGCAGCAAATCCTTTGATTTTTGAAAGGATTAAGCTGGATGCTGCTCTTTTTGACGTTCATTATTTGGAATGGGAAATTCCTAAACCAAAAGAAACTTTAGAAGATTATGCTAAACGAATTGCCTTGCATATAAATGAAAAAAATCCAGTTTTAATAGGAGTTTCTTTTGGAGGAATTCTAGTTCAGGAAATAGCGGATTTAATAGAAGTTAGAAAAATAATTATTATTTCGAGCGTAAAAACAAGATTGGAATTACCTAAACGAATCAAATTTGCCAAATCAACTTTGGCACACAAATTAATTCCAATGCATTTGATCTTGAGCTTGGATAAGCTGGCAAAAATGGTATTGGGAGAGAAATTGAAAAATCGCATACAGTTGTATGATACTTTTTTATCAGTTCGGGATGTTTATTATCTAAAATGGGCGGTCGAAAAAGTAGTGCTTTGGAATCGCTTAGTGGCTAATGATCGTGTGATTCATATTCATGGGACAAAAGACCGAATATTTCCTATTGAGAATATCAACAATTGTACCGTGCTAAAAGGTGGTACGCATGTTATGGTTTATACGCAATACCGTTGGTTTAATACGCATTTGCCTAATATCATTTTAGGAAAAAATCCCAAATTATAAAATCCAAATTCCAACTTTTATTGAGATTGCTTTTTTTCTTAGCAATAAAAAAATCCCAGATTCGCAATTGGAATTTGGGATTTTATCCCGAAGCTTCGGGATTGATATTTAAAAATCGTTAGATTTTTTTCATTTGTTCTTTCATCATGGCGATTTGTTCTTTCAACATGTTTTGTTTGTCTAGTTTTTTAACTTCGGTAATCAAAGTAGTTGCTTCTAATTTTCTTCGGCGTGACAAAGCGATACCAGCTAAATTTAATTTGGCTACAGCCAAATCCATATCCATAGACAATCCTAGTTCAATAGCTTTCTTGAAATATTTTTCAGATTGATTGATATTAGTTTGCGAAAGCATAATCCCGTGTAGGTAATTAAAGTAACCTTGTTGTTTTCTTACTAAAGCTGATTCTGGATTTTTGATGTACGAAAGCCATTTTTTAGCGCCTTCAAAGTCTTGTTTTCTTAATTTTAAAAAGGCTAATAGGATATATTCGTTCCTGAAATAAAGAAAAATAGGAATTATAGTAAGTAGTAATAAGAAAATTCCATTTCCAATATTGTTCTCTGTAAATTGCCAAATGCTAGTAATTACGATAAGTCCAGCGATAATAAGTTTGATATTCTTGTTTAACATGATGATGTATAATTTGTGTTTGCAAATATAGTAAAAGGAATTAAAAATATTTTTATAAAACTTCTTGCTAGAAAAAAAAGTCTTTGTATATTTGCACTCGGTTTCAGAATAAGCACTATTCGAAATATAAAAGATACATATAAACAAGTTTTAAAGATACAAAGCAATGAGCAAAAGAACGTTTCAACCATCGAAAAGAAAAAGAAGAAATAAACACGGATTTATGGACAGAATGGCTTCTGCTAATGGAAGAAAAGTTCTTGCGCGTAGAAGAGCTAAAGGAAGACATAAATTGACTGTTTCTAGCGAACCTAGACACAAAAAATAATGTTTGTATAAACATAAATAAGGGCGTTACTTTTTTTAGTACCGCCTTTTTTTATATCTTGTCGGTAAAATGACATTCAAACTTAAGATTTATAGTGAGTTGCATCATTTTTAATCTTGAAAAATCGAATAAAAGAGATTACTTCATAAAACAATAATTACAATATAATGCCAAAAGACACTTCCATAAAATCAGTTTTAATTATAGGTTCAGGTCCTATTGTTATTGGTCAAGCTTGCGAATTTGATTACGCAGGATCACAATCAGCACGTTCTATTCGAGAAGAAGGAATTGAAGTTATTCTTATCAATTCGAATCCTGCTACGATTATGACCGACCCTTCTATGGCGGATCATATTTATTTGAAGCCTTTAACAACAAAATCGATCATCGAAATTCTAAAAGAACACCCACAAATTGATGCTGTTTTGCCTACAATGGGTGGACAAACGGCTTTGAACTTGTGTTTAGAAGCTGAAGAAAAAGGGATTTGGCAGGATTTCGGAGTGAAATTAATTGGAGTTGATGTAAATGCCATTAATATTACTGAAGATAGAGAGCAGTTCAAACAATTGCTAAAAAAAATAAATGTACCTACAGCTCCTGCTGAAATTTGTACTTCTTATTTAAGAGGAAAAGAAATTGCTCAGGAATTTGGTTTCCCACTTGTAATTCGTCCATCGTTTACACTTGGAGGAACTGGAGCTTCTATAGTGTACAAACCAGAAGATTTTGACAAATTATTAACTGCTGGTCTTGAAGCATCGCCAATTCACGAAGTTTTGATTGACAAAGCTTTGATGGGATGGAAAGAATATGAATTAGAACTTTTAAGAGATAAGAATGATAATGTTGTAATTATCTGTTCTATCGAAAATATGGATCCAATGGGAATCCACACTGGAGATTCGATTACAGTAGCGCCAGCTATGACTTTATCGGATACTACTTTCCAAAAATTACGTGATTACGCAATCTTGATGATGCGTAGTATTGGAAACTTTGCTGGAGGATGTAACGTACAGTTTGCAGTTTCTCCAGATGAAAAAGAAGATATCGTAGCGATTGAAATCAATCCTCGTGTATCTCGTTCATCAGCTTTAGCTTCGAAAGCTACGGGTTATCCAATTGCTAAAATTGCTTCAAAATTAGCTTTAGGATACAACTTAGATGAATTGCAAAACCAAATTACAAAATCAACTTCGGCTCTTTTTGAACCAACTTTGGATTATGTAATTGTAAAAATCCCACGTTGGAACTTTGATAAATTTGAAGGATCAGACAGAACTCTAGGTCTTCAAATGAAATCAGTAGGTGAGGTAATGGGAATTGGACGTTCGTTCCAGGAAGCTTTACACAAAGCCACTCAATCATTAGAAATTAAAAGAAATGGTTTAGGAGCTGACGGAAAAGGATACACTAACTACGAACAAGTAATTGAAAAATTAACTTACGCAAGTTGGGATCGTGTTTTTGTAATTTATGATGCTATTGCAATGGGAATTCCATTGAGCAGAATTCACGAAATCACAAAAATCGACATGTGGTTCTTGAAACAATACGAAGAGCTTTTTACACTTGAAAAAGAAATTGCCAAATATACAGTTAGCACTTTGCCAAGAGAATTGTTGCTAGAAGCAAAACAAAAAGGTTTTGCCGACAGACAAATTGCACACATGATGGGTTGTTTAGAAAGTGAAGTACATACTTTGCGTATGAATTCAAACATTAACCGTGTGTTTAAACTGGTAGATACTTGTGCGGCTGAGTTTAAAGCAAAAACACCTTATTACTACTCAACATTCGAAGCTGAAATTGAAAAAGCAGATGGAACTCGTTATGTAGACAATGAAAGTATTGTAACTGATAAAAAGAAAATCATTGTTTTAGGTTCAGGACCAAATAGAATTGGACAAGGAATTGAATTTGATTACTCTTGTGTACACGGAGTTTTAGCAGCAAAAGAATGTGGTTACGAAACCATCATGATTAACTGTAATCCTGAAACAGTTTCTACAGACTTTGATACTGCTGATAAATTATACTTCGAACCAGTATTCTGGGAACATATTTACGACATTATTCAGCATGAAAAACCAGAAGGTGTTATTGTTCAATTAGGTGGTCAAACAGCACTGAAATTAGCTGAAAAATTATCTAAATACGGTGTAAAAATCATCGGAACTAGTTTTGACGCACTGGATTTAGCCGAAGACAGAGGACGTTTCTCTGACTTATTGACTGAATTAAAAATTCCTTTCCCTAAATTCGGAATTGCTGAAACAGCGGATGAAGCTTCAGCTTTAGCAGACCAATTGGATTTCCCTTTATTGATTCGTCCTTCTTATGTACTGGGTGGTCAGGGAATGAAAATTGTAATCAACAAACAAGAATTAGAAGAGCATGTGGTTAACCTGCTAAAAACTATTCCTGGAAATAAATTGCTTTTAGATCATTATCTTGATGGTGCGATAGAAGCTGAGGCAGATGCCATTTGTGATGCTGATGGTAATGTATATATCATCGGAATTATGGAGCACATCGAACCTTGTGGAGTACACTCTGGAGATTCTAATGCTACCTTACCTCCTTTTAACTTAGGAGAGTTTGTAATGCAACAAATTAAAGATCATACGAATAAAATTGCTAAAGCATTAAAAACAGTTGGTTTAATCAACATCCAGTTTGCTATCAAAGACGATACGGTTTATATTATCGAAGCCAATCCAAGAGCTTCACGTACGGTTCCATTTATTGCAAAAGCCTACGGAGAGCCTTATGTAAACTATGCCACTAAAGTAATGTTAGGACACAATAAAGTAACTGATTTTGACTTTAACCCACAGTTAAAAGGATACGCCATCAAACAACCGGTTTTCTCTTTCAGCAAGTTCCCGAATGTAAACAAAGCATTAGGGCCAGAAATGAAATCAACTGGAGAAAGCATCTTGTTTATTGATGACTTAAAAGACGACCAATTCTACGAATTGTACTCTAGAAGAAAAATGTATTTGAGTAAATAAAAGTTTTAAAATCTCAATAGATAAAAATCCAAATTCCAATAAAGGGATTTGGATATTAAAAAAGCTCCAATTTGGAGCTTTTTTTGTTATTTATCTATTGAACGGATATTTATCAGGATTTTGTGAGGTATGAAAAATGGCGTTTAAAAACACGGTTTTACTAGGTTCGTCAACAATAAAAAATGCAATGTAAGGAAACTTAGTAAAAGGTAAAAAATGATAATTAGTATCGTGAATCTGATAAAAAGGATTGATTTGTAGTGCTTTGTAGGTTGTTTTGTAATCTTTCAAAAAATCTAATGCTACTTTTTTAGAGGCTTTATAAATGTAATATTCAACAGCATCTTCAATATTTTTAGAAGCGATAGGAGAAACGATAACCTTATAATTCATACTTCTTTTTTAAATCAGAATAAAGCGTTTCAGCTTCTGTATAAGTTGATTTATCAGAATTGATTTGATTATCTAATATTTGTTGTTGCTCTTTAGTTAAGGTGTATGTTTTAGAAATTGTAGTAGGCTCTATTAGTGTATCAACATAAGCAATAACACGTTCTAAAACACTTTGAGGAGCATTTTTAAGCTTGTTGGTAAGTAAATTGAAAGTTATAGAGTCCATTTCTTTAATTATTAAGAGTCTGATTTTAAGCAAAGTTAAAAAAAATATGTCAACTATTTTACAAATGTAAAATTTGATTTGGCTGTTAAGTATTCAATTTCACAAATTGTACTCCAGAAGAAAAATGTATTTGAGTAAATAATAACTCAAATTCTGATATAAAAATAGGCTGTCCCACAAAGACAGCCTATTTTTTTGTTTTAAATTTTTCGAGCAGACATTCAATCTATTCAAGAAACTAAGTTCCTGCTGTTCGCTATATCTTGTGTCGGCATAAAGCCTGCCTCCACAAGGATGCCGCTACCGTCAGGGCCAGCTAGCACGATTATTTTTCATAATGTAAACCCAGTCAATTTTGTAATTTCGAGGAACGAAGCAATCTCATTCAGCAACTCGGTAAAATTACAAATCCGTGTTACAAGGAATGTTTTAGTGTGATTGCGTAGCTATCGCTCGCAATGACTTAAACCGCCTGGTATGTTATTGCTTCATTCCGATAACTATCGGAACGAAGTGTTTTTTAAAATCTTCTCTATTACAACCCTAAATTAGGCAATACAAAAGATTTAGTATTAGGATGTAACCTTATCCATAAGCCTGGATTGGTGTTTAATTGCAGTATTGCTTCTTCTTTATTGGAACTCAGCTGGGTGTTCAGCACCTTGGCGTAGGTTTTAATTTTAGCAGGAGCCGAATCGGCATCTACTACTGACTGCACAATCTTTTTAGCTTGTAATATCGCAGCTGGGCCTAGAGTGAGAATATACTCAGCAGATCGACATTCTTTTTCATCACTTTCATTCACAAGGCTTCCACCAGCTTTAAATTTGCTAATGTGGTGCTCTAAAATAGTACTGGATATTGGGATAATCCCTGCAATATGATGACTTTGTGCTCCAGAAAAAGGTTTAATATAAGCCAGGTGTGATGCTTGATTTTCTTCCGGGCCATGACCAATAAAAAAGATATCCAAACCACCTAATGCTTCCAATTTTGTCAAATATGCTATAAGTGCCGACTCTATATCTTTGGTGTCTGTTCGCATTGGTGTAAAGCTTTTTATTTTTTTGAAAAAAGCATTACCTAAAATTCGTTCAAAATCCCTGACAAAACTAAAACTATTGTCCATGCTCAAAGGAGCAAGAGCATCCTGAGTAAAAACATTGAGTCTGGCAAGCAGTTCGTCCTGTTCTGATGACTTAGCCAATTCTCCCAGCAAGCGATGCAATTCCTGAGCACCTCTACCGCCAAGAAGCGCAATATTAATATCACCTTCTTTTGATTTTGCAGTGCTGTAAAGTTCATTTAGCATGGCCTGACCTACTTCGGCCTCAGTACTAAGAACAGTAGGGCTAATGCCATAATCAGTAAAATTAAATTCTTGTTCGCCGTTTTGAGACAACCAGATGTTATTGTTGTCTTCGTATCTCGTAAATTTTGAGTTGATTATCATTGTGTTATTATTTATTCTAATTTTTTATTTTCAAGTGCTTTTTTAATTTCATTGGGCTGTTATGTAGTGTTTTTTATCTGAATCCTATTTGTTACACTATCATAAGTCATTATTAAATGTCTGTCCCAATTTAGGAATTCATCGCATGTAAATTCAAGTTTTGATTTGTCCCAATTTTTAAACTCAATCATATCCATTTGTATTGGACTTTCAATTGAAATTTTCTGTTTTATGTTTGTTGTAATTTTTTCAAAGTTGTAATAGTCGGCGAGAATAAAATCTCCATTTGGTGCTACTGTCAAATTTTGATATTGAGGTTTGTTTTCCAAATCTGTCAAGTTTCCTGTTTCTCTGTCAAGCTGATATAAATAGTCGGAAGTCAAAATTAAAACAATGTTTTTAGGTGTCGATATAGCAACTTGTTTAGGGAAACCACGAAATTGTCCACACCACTCAGAATAATCTTCTTCGACAAACTTTATAAAAGTCCAACTCTGAGAATTCCATGCGCTTTCGTTGTCGTAAATTCTTTCGCTGTATTCTCCAGAATATGGTTGGCTTATTATTTCTGCTTTTATTATCATTAGTAGTGTAGGTTCTTAAAATGCTCCTGCTAGACGCTTGCACTAGCAGGGGAGTAAATATAGAAAATTAGGTTCTATTAATAGTAACCACACGAAAGGATTCGTGCGACAGCCTGGGCTTAGCGTGTGTTATGCGAAGTCTAGTGTAAATCATCAAAACTGTCTATATCATTAATTTTTTTGGCACTAAATGGATAATTTTGAGTTCGTCTTTGATTAGTAACGTTCATAGCTTTTTGTTTTTCAAGCTCGGAATTTATGTGTTCATCTCGAAATGAATAACCAGAAATTAATAAATGCTCCGCTTGAGAAATATCATTTTTAAAATGATTGAATAGAGACGAATACATTATGTCATTTTTTATTATTTCAGGTTTATTTTTTCCGGTTATAAATTTCGGAATTATGTCTGAATTTATTTCTTGAATGGTTTTTCCTGTCTTAAAATCCACTCGTCTAGCATAATGTTTAGCTCGATATCCTCTTGTCGAAAAATAGTTGTATCTGCCTGTTAGTTGAGAATTTTCAGTTTCTTCGAATCTGTAGTAATCCAAACTACCATGTAGTTTGAAAATTTTTATTTTTGAATCAGAAAAATCATCGTTAAAAGCAGGCAAAGGATTGTCCTCGTAAAAAATAGGCGATTCTTTCTCGCTAAACCCTCTTGAATATTTAATGCCAAAATAATCGAGAATTCCTTCTAACAACAAATCGTGATTTAATGTAAAAATTGATACTTCGTCAAATTGTTGGATATAGTCAACGAAAGATTTGTAAAATTTTAGAATTACATCCTCTGGAATTTTTAGAAATAATAAATCTGCAACTAAGTAATTTATAATTTCAATTATGATTGAATGGTGAGAGTTTCGGTAATACTCTAAATATTCTAATCCTTCAGATGTGTTCATATGAGGATGATCTCCAAGATACTTATTGAATGCTTGTTCGTTTATATTCTTGTACCATTCTTTCTTTGGTGAATTTGTTAATACATATTGAAAAAAATCTTCATAATCTGTAAAATCTCCATTTTCAAGTTTGTATTGATTAACAACTTCATTGAACACATAAGAGTAAATGTTAGCATCCGCTTGTATCGTTCCATTATGAATTGTTGTTTCGTCCTTATCATCTTTCCACAACCATTCGCTTGACGACATGCGAAGCAGCTTTTGTGTTTGATTTCTATTAAACCTTTCGTTTACGGCTTGAGCTAACGGAAAGCCTGCGTTTGCAGAAAAACCGGCTCCTAAAATAATCGTGAGTTTTGCCATTTTTTTTCTTCAAATTTAGTGAAAGGCTGAATTAGATTTTGCATAACTCGTTTATATCCGAAACAAACCTTCGTATATACACCCAAAATAGGGTAGATTAACAAAGTTTCATTCCTTTTTATTCTTTTTTTCAAATATAGAAATTTAACCTTACAAATCATTATTTTAATTTTTTTGCTTATTGGAGCTGTTTTTACGCTAAGTCCAGTAAAATAAGGCGTCCGAAGCAAAAAGAATGCCCTGATACGTGCTTCGGATAGCCTTATAATCAGTAGCTTTTTTTTATTCTGTTATTAAATCTTCAGGATAATATCCATAGCGCATATATACTTTACCTTTCTTAATTTCATAATATGGTGCTCGATAAACATCTTCCAATTTTTGGTAAGATTGAATTTGAGGAACAGTAATTGGTTCTGCCATATCAACTTTATGCGGTTCTTTGTTGCTTTTTCTTTTGGATGTATCAAATTCCCAACAAACAGGTGATGCCCATTTTCCATTTTTCATTTTGTAAACTGGCTCATATTGGTATTTTTGATGAATCAGTTCATTGCAATATTTACCAACAAATAAAAGAACGTTTTCAAATTCATCATATCTTACCCTTGAAGCATGGTCGTATGATACAAAATCAATAATTTTAAAGTTTATATTTTTAGAGATTTTTTTTAAGATCTTATACTTCGATTTAAATTTAGAATCCATGCTTGTCTCTAAGATTTCAAAATTAGTTTGAGTTTTCGGATCCGTTTCAATAGTGTAACAATCAGGCTGTTTTACAGAACTGACATTTATTTTTTTTCCGATAAAAATAAAAATTTCCGGATTCTTTTCGTTGCAAGTAGTTTCGTCACATGGCTCATTTTTTTGAGAAAATTGAGAATATGCAATTTGTAAACTAAAAGACAGGAACAATATAAATATTATTTTCATTATTTGATTTTAGTTGTATTTCGAAAAAAATCCAGAATCAGTTGCTGTCCACAAACAGCATTTTTGACCACAGGCTTTTAGTGCGCTATTAGCCCAGGTATTACAGGTATAAAAAATGCTATAACTTCCGTTTGCTTCATAAAAAGCATCGGTTTTACCATAATTGGCATAGGTTATTATTGGGATAAAATTGCCAGAAGTATCTTTTTGAAAACTATCTGTGATATAAGTAATTAGGCGTTGGTATTGTTCTTTACTAATCAGTATTGATTTGCAGTCTTTGCCTAATTTCATTTGTTTGTAATAGGTAGCATGCATAGCAGATGTACTTAATCCTGATGCGGCTTTAAAAGCCACCGAAGCTTTTAGGTCAGACCATTCAGGCGTTTCCAGATAAAAACCTTTGTCTCCCCAACCCATAGCAATATAGTTGTAAGTGGAATCAGCAGCTTGGGTATTTTTAAATTGCACTTGTTTGCTCCAGTCGATCTGGTCACTTTTTGTAGGCATTACAATATCAGTATGGACGCCATTTGTCAGGATGTAAATTTCAACTTCTGGTTTTGTATTTGCTTCTTTTTCAATTGTTATGAGTGAAAGTAGATAGGCAATTATTACGTAAAGTAAAACCAGTCCCAGAAGGAATAAAACTAGTTTTAAAAGAATTGTAAGTGCGTTTTTCAAGTTTTATTTTTTGGTAATTATTCTACCAAATTTAATTAAATAAAGTTCTTGTCAAAACGATAACATAAAAAATTAGCAAGTAAAATCCTTTCAAATTTAAGTACGCAGTTTTGTTGTCTATAATTGGATGGTTTTTTAGCTTTAATTTATAGAAATAAAAAAAGCGACTGAGAGTAGAAATGCTATCTCAGTCGCTAATTTAATAGTTTTTATGTGTTATTTTAAACGTGTTAAATCAATGTTTTCGGGGGTGTGAAGTACCATTGGGAATTTTTCTATTTTTACTGAACTACTGTCTAAACCAAAGGCACTTTCTTCAGATAAACTTAGTTTTTTGATAAAGAAATAAGAATTCATAATGATGTTTTCATGCCATTTTAATTCGTTGTCATTGGATAAAAATTTCTCCGAAAGAACAAATTTAAAGTCGCCAATAATGTTATTTTTGTTCAATGATTCGTAACGGCTTCTAATATCAACTTCTCCGTTTTGAACCATATCTCTGATTACTTCTTTAAATAAAAGGTTGATTTTAGTAGGTTCTCTAAATCCTAAATTAAAATCTACACGATACAAATCGTCTTTCATAATTTCAGTTACCCGGTATTCGGTTTTGTAGGGTTCAGTTAAGATATTTACGTGCACAAACCAGTAAATATCAGCTCTTTTAGGTCTTTTTTGTAAAATAGAATACATTACTTTTTCTTCTATTTCATCAGCTCGTCCGGCATTGGTCATATAAACTAAGTGTGTTGCATATTTCGGAATGCTTAAATCGACACTCAATTCGCTCAATACTTTTTTATAATCGTCAATTTTTACAATTTTAGTATAGCTTTTGTTGATTTTTTTAGCTGAATTCCAAATCGTCATTACACTTATCAATACCAATGCTATAATTAAGGTTACATAACCACCATCGCTAAATTTAGTAATATTTGCGGCCAAGAAGCTGAATTCAATTAATAAGTAAATGGTAATTAAGGGCACCATGATATATAATTTTACTCTTTTCATGATCAAAAAGAAATTCAGTAAAATAGTGGTCATAATCATACAAAGAATGATGGCTAATCCATAAGCATGTTCCATGTTGCTTGATTCTTCAAAATGAAGAACGATTCCCACACAGCCAAAGAATAACAACCAGTTGATGGACGGGATGTACAGTTGTCCTTGTAATTCAGTAGGATATTTTATTTTTACTTTTGGCCAGAAATTCAATCTCATGGCTTCGTTTATTAACGTAAACGAACCACTAATTAAAGCTTGAGAAGCAATTACTGCCGCCATAGTTGCAATTACAATTCCAAAAGGCTGGAACCAGTCTGCCATAATTAAATAGAATGGATTTCCATTTTTTCCACCTAAACTTTGAAGTGTTTCTCCTTGATGATGAGTTAAATAGGCTCCTTGTCCAAAATAGTTTAGCACTAAGGTTGACTTGACAAAAATCCAACTGATTCTAATATTTTTTCTCCCACAATGTCCCATGTCTGAATACAAAGCTTCGGCTCCCGTTGTACATAAAAACACAAAACCTAAAACAAAGAAACCTTCAGGGTGAATAGTCAATAAATGATAAGCATAGTAAGGATTGAAGGCCTTAAATACAGCAGGATGCTGTACAATTTGGATAATACCTAAAATACCAAGCATACTGAACCAAATCAACATCATAGGAGCAAAGAATTTTCCAACGAGTTTTGTTCCAAATTGCTGAATAGTAAAAAGAATAAATAAAATTCCAATAACTATTGGTACTGTATTTATATCTGGGTAATAGGTTCTAATTCCTTCTACCGCAGAAGACACAGAAACGGGTGGTGTTATGATTCCATCGGCTAACAATGCGCTACCTCCAATAACGGCAGGGACTATAAGCCATTTAATTTTTGTTTTTTTGACTAAGGCATACAGTGCAAAAATTCCTCCTTCGCCATGGTTGTCAGCATTTAAAGTGATGATGACATATTTTATGGTGGTTTGAAGAGTTAAAGTCCAAAAAACTGCGGATATTCCTCCCAGAACTACATCGGCATCTATGGTGTGGGTTCCCAGTATGGCTTTCATTACATACAATGGCGATGTTCCAATATCACCGTATATAATTCCTAATGTAATCAATAAACCTCCTAACGTAAACTTGCTGTGTAGACTTCTATTTGATGCGCTCATGAATTTTTTTTGTAAACGCCTCAAATTTACTCATTTTTAAATAAAACAAAAGTTATTATTTTTAAAAAACAAAAAAACACGACCAATTGATCGTGTTTTTAATGATAGTATTTTATTTTGTTAAATTCTTCGGTTATTATTTCTAGAAGAGTTATTATTTTCCTGTCTGTTGCTATTGTTTTTAGGAGATTCAACGCGTTGTGTTGGAGTACTAGGTCTTGAAATAGCACCTCTGCTTGGGGTATTTTGTCTTGTACTTTGTGCTCTTTGCGTACTGCTTTCTTGTCTTGGTGTGTAGGTTCTGGCTGGCGCTTGTTGTGTTGCTTTTGGTCCTGAACTCTGCACATTGTTTGGATTAGATGCTCTACTAGTGGTTCTGGAAGAGGTGTTTTCTCTGGAACTATTAGTATTGCTTTTATTGTACTCTCTGCTTGTTGTTCTAGAAGGAGTTGAGTTCCCTCTTGAATTAGTAGCATTATTTTGATTGTAATTTCTAGAAGGAGTATTCGCTCTAGAATTATTCGATTTGTTTTCAGTGTATTCTCTAGAAGTTGTTCTTGGCGTAGTACTTACTCTTGAAGAAGTGTTTCTATTGGCTGAATAATCTCTTTGTGTTCCTCTTCTAGTGCTAGTAGTGCTGTATTGTCTTCCAGTTGAATTTCTATTTATACTGCTATATCTTGTCCCTCTTTTTTGATCTAATTCATAACGATTAGAATAATTGCTGTATCTTTTTGAGAAAGCATTGTTTGGATAGCGTCTTTCATAAGCATTAGTTCGTCTCGTGTTGTATATAGAAACGGCAAGGTTGCTTCTTCTATAATTTACATAATTGTATCTGTTATTGAAATTCAAACTTAAATGAATGTTATTTCTGTATCTGTATATTGGATATGGATTCCAAGCATAATAGTAAGATGGATAATAATTCCAATACCAGTTTGAAACATAAGGACGATAATTTGAAGCCCAGAAAGACGTATAAATTAATGGTGTAGAATAATATACAGGCTCATAAATGTAATTAGGTCCATACATATATTCGTTTCCAATAAATTGTACTTGTACACTATTATTGTTTCTTTCAATATCAATTGTTGCTACATCCTGATACACATCACGATCTAAAACCGATTGAATAACAACTACGTGAGTATTGTGTTCTACTGTTTCAATAACACGCAAATAATCTACTTCATTATCATTATTTAAATCTAAATTAGAAATTTGGATTTCAGGATCGTTCAGGCGTCTTTCAAAATCTTCTAAATTTTTAGAATCTCCAAAAATAGATGCAACAGCTCTTAAATCAAGATTATCACTAATCTCATTATTCATTGCATTTACTCTGGTGTTATTTTGAGCTTCAGTTTCTATAATAAAGAAAGAAACTATTATGCTTAAGAATATGATTTTATTTTTCATGGCGATTGTTTTTTATAATTCTAATTTGCAATATCCAATTACTGTGCCAATTATTTACAGTGTATTTCTGGTGTGCTTAAGAACGGATTTATAACGCATAAAATGAGTTTGTAGTACATCAAAAAAGCCATCTCTTTTTTATTGAGATGGCTTTTGAAATCTTTTTAGACCTAATTAATTATCTTTTTTTTCCTCGGTCTCCATATTGTTGGAGTAATTTTCTATAGAAATCGTCTTCCGCTTTTTTTAATTTTAAAATTTTAACGGCGGGTAAAATTGTTCTTAGGTTTTTACTTAATTTTTTTCGTAATAAAAATAATTCTTCATCAGCAGCTTCTGTTTTACTCAGTAAATTTGCTGCATCATTTTGGCTCATTTTATCTAATGCACCATCGTTCATTTTACTTTTAAACGCTTTCATTTTTTCATGTTTTATCTGAAATTGTTTATTGTCGTAAGCGTTATAAATAGGCCAGAATTTTTCTGCCTCTTGAGAACTAAGATTGAGCTCAGTAGTTAAAAAAGATACTTTCATGGCTTTAATTTGTTCTTTTTTACTTGATGCGTCTCCCTGAGCGTAAAAATTACAAGTAAAAAAGAATACTAGTAGTGGTAAAATCGTTCTAAAATTCATCTTCTTTTTTTTTAAATATTACTCTGTAATATAATTTTCTAAATTATTGTTGTTTACTAGAAGATCTTCAATGGTTTGATCTTCTAAGACTATGTTTGTGTTGATGCTATTAATGTCTTCTTCGTCCAATGCATTTATTAAATCATATTGGTTAAAATTAGATTGATAACTCAAATAATTTTCTAAAGTAGCCGAGTCTAATTGATTGGATTGACTGGTGTTGTTTATTAACGAAGGAATAACTAAAGCAAGAACAAAAATGGCAGCTACCATCATTATAATGGCTTTCTTTCTTTGAAATAATGAAATCGTTTTTGGCTCATTTTTAGGTAAATTGTCTAATAAATTAGCCGAAAAATTAGCAAAATAAAGATCATCTGGTGTTTTAAAACCAGGTTCAATTTTCGGGATATTATTTAATTTAAATTCTTTCATGATATCGATTAGACTGTATGAAATGCAAAAGGTTTAATTTGTTGTTAAAAGAGCTTCAATTTTTTTTACAGCATGATGATAAGATGCCTTCAAAGCTCCGACGGATGTTCCTAATATTTCGGAGATTTCTTCGTATTTTAATTCTTCAAAATATTTCATTTTAAAGACTAATTGCTGTTTTTCAGGAAGTGTTGCAATGGCTTTGTGTAATGCAATTTGAATTTCGTTTCCATCAAAATAAACATCAGCTTTAAGGTTATCAATGGCTTTGTTTTGCAAAGTTTCTGAAGAAATTCCGCTTTTCTTGGCTTTTTGATTTAAAAAAGTCAGTGCCTCATTAGTAGCTATTCGATACATCCAGGAAAACAGCTTGCTTTCTCCTTTAAAGTTTTTTAGATTTTGAAAAACTTTAATAAAGGTATTTTGCAAAACATCATCCGTATCATCATGATTCAAAACAATATTTCGAATATGGTTGTACAATGGTTTCTGATAGGTATACAACAACTGCTGAAAAGCATCATTTTGTGTTTTCGGATTTAATAACTGTTGTATGAATTCCTTTTCGTCCAGCAAAGTCTTTTGTTGAATTAGATGTAAAAGTAACGGGATGGTTTAATTAAAGAAAAAATTAAAACTCAAATTCGTCATCTATTGCTTTTGGTTTTGGCTCTTCGGTAGCTGCCTTTTTTACTGGTGCTGGTGCCGTTGGCGTTTGTGTTTTTGGTGTTGCAGTTGTTGGTGCTGCATTTGCTGCTGGATAATATGTTTTTTCCTGAGGAATTACTTTTGGCATAATAGGAACATATACTTCGGTAACCCACTTAGATGGATTTTTAACATCGTTTTTGCCTGTAGCGTATATTTCTAAGTGAGAAAAAACGGGATTTGGACTTAATTTATTTTGGTTTACATAATTATTTGTTTTGTTAAAAGCTGTTTTTAGGTGCGAATAATCTCCAGTTAAGGTAGTTTTAGCGCCTTCAAAAGCATCCAGTTTTCCTGCGACAATATCGCTTCCGGCACTTAGAAAAATAAGATCTCGAATTGCAATTCCAATGGTGATTTTTGTTAATCCGGCTGTCGTATCATAGGTATGATAAATAATGAAAGGTTTTCCATTTACAGCAATATTATTCTTTTCGCAAAAAGCAGTAAGTTTAGGAATTACAATTTTGAAGTTTTTATTTACTTTAGTCAATTCACAAGTGAAAGTTTGACCTATATAGTTCATTACAGGTTTTTGAACGATTCCATTATCTATGGTTGAGAATGTATTTATTTCAAAATCTAAAGCTTTATCTAAATTAGTTAAACTTTTTTCATAAATAGCGCCAATTACTCGATCTACACCACCGTTTAAAGCAGCATAAATTTTAAAGAAAAAGCTCATTTTTCCTTTGGATTTCCAGGTTACTTTGGTTCCGCCTATAGTGTCTTTGAAATGCCAAGAAATCATTGATGAAGTTCCTTCAAATTCCATGGTTTGAGCAATGCTATCGTTTTCTTTTACAGCAATAGTACGCATTTGACCGTTTCCATCTTCACCTTCCCAAGAATAGGAAGCACCTTTTCCAATGGTATTTTGAGGATAATTTATTTTTATTTCAGCATCTTCAGAAGTCCAGGAGCCAAAATCGCTCCAGTTTCTATAATCATTTACATAGTTATAAACTGATGCTTTAGGAGAATTAATAATCTTACTTCTTTCTACAAGGAAATCTCCTTTTTGAGTAGCTATGAAAATGGATAGGGCAACTAAGCTAAGTAGTAGTAAAAGGAAGATATATTTTAAAATTCTCATAATTTTTTGATTATTTTCTGATGTAAAGTTAGAAATTTTATCAATATGCAAGACTATGAGTGCAAAAATTATAAAAGATGTTGCTTTCTTGTAAAAACCAGGAAAGCTAGAGAATGTTTTTAAATTTTATTTATTATCGAATGAAAAAACTACCAATTAATAATTAGTTTTTAATTGATTGTTTATCTGAGTTTTATGTTTTTTAATGCTTCAGAAAAGTTTTTATAACAAACAATAATCCAATGAAAATAAAGAAACCAATTAATATTTTATAATTCCCTTTATAGAAAAGTTGATGTGTTTTAATGTCTTTTCGATAAGAAAAAATCATAATGATAACAAAAACGATTAAAAAACACAGCGAAAATATTAGTTGACCTTGACTAAACATAATTGAAAAAATTTATTGCAAAAATACGCAAATGTTTAAGATTAGTTGCTAATTTGCATTTCATTTAATCAATAATAATCATGCAAAAGCAAATTAATTCTGTTAAAGAATTTCATACAGCATTTGGTATAGGACATAGTGAAACTCCTATTGCCAATTTAGGAGAAACTAAAAACACACTTCGTTACCATTTAATGAAAGAGGAAAACGAAGAATATCTGGAAGCAGTTCAAAACAATGATTTAGTCGAAATTGCCGATGCGCTGGGAGATATGATGTACATTTTATGCGGAACCATAATCGAACATGGACTTCAGGATAAGATAGAAGCTGTTTTTGACGAAATTCAGAGAAGTAATATGAGTAAGTTAGGAGAAGATGGTCAGCCTATTTATCGTGAAGACGGTAAAGTAATGAAAGGACCTCATTATTTTAAACCTGATTTTTCTAAAATATTAGCTGAGATTTAATCAACTCATAATTTAAACAAAAAGGCGATTTTCAATTTTGAAAATCGCCTTTTTAGTTATCTTAAAATAAGAAAATTATATTTTCACTGTCCAACCAAATGGGTCTTCGGCTAATTTATGTTGGATGTTTGTTAATTTCTCTTTTAATTGTAATGCGATAGAATCTTCAGCTTTAGGCAATTCAAAATATTCTTCTTTGTATGCAAATCCTTTTATAGGACTTACAACAGCAGCTGTTCCTGCACCAAAAATTTCTTTCAAACTACCATCTTTTATTCCTGTAATTAATTCAGAAACAAGAACTGGACGTTCTTCAATGGCAATTCCTTCTCTTTTTGCCATATCAATAAGACTTTTTCTGGTAACACCATCTAAAATTCTTTCGCTAGTAGGAGCTGTTACTAAAGTATCATTGAATCTAAAAAACACATTCATTGTTCCTGCTTCTTCTAACTTAGTATGCGTTGCATCATCAGTCCAAATGATTTGTTGGAAACCTTCTTTATTAGCTAAACTAGTTGGATAAAATTGACCCGCATAGTTTCCAGCTGTTTTAGCAGCACCAATACCACCATTTGCAGCTCTACTGTAATGCTCAGCAATTAGAACCTTAACTTCTCCAGAATAGTATGCTTTTGCAGGAGAAAGAATAATCATGAATTTATATTCCTCAGATGGATTAGCTACAACTCCAAAACCTGTTGCAATCATAAAAGGACGAATATATAACGTATTTCCTAAACCTTTTTTAATCCAGGCTTCGTCTAATTTTAATAATTGGTTAAGTCCTTCCATAAATAAAGATTCTGGAATTTCTGGCATTGCCATTCTAACAGCGGAACTATTAAAACGTTTAATATTTTCATCAGGTCTGAAAAGCCAAATAGCATCATTATCATCTTTGTAGGCTTTCATTCCTTCAAAAATGGCTTGGCCATAATGAAAAACTCTCGATGATGGATCCATCATAAATGGAGCATAAGGTTTGATAGTAGGGTTTTGCCATTCTCCATTTTTAAAATCACATTCAAATAAATGATCAGTAAAGACAGAACCAAAATTTATGTTATCAAAATCTACTTCGTTAATTTTTGTATTAGGCGCTTTTATGATTTCAATTTTGTTGGCTTGAGTTGTACTCATAATAATGTGTTTTTTATTTTTTGAATGTATAAATGAAGCTTAAGAGTGAAATTTCACTTTATAATGAACTAAACTTTGATTTCTGCAAAATTAAATAAAAAAAGACAAAAAACTTGCCAAAACTTTAATAATTGTTACTAATGAATAGCATTTTCATATATTCAAAAAAAAACAAAAAAAAAGACAATCATTTCTATGAAATCTGCAATAAATGAAAGCTTTTTAAGGTTTTGTATACTGTTTTTTGAGTAATTTTGGTTACTGATGAATATGGATTCAATAAAATATTTTAAGAAAATTGAAAAGAGAAATTATACAAACCCAAGATGGCTCTACAACGATTCATTTGGAAGAATGGAATGAAAGTTATCATTCTAAACACGGAGCCATTCAGGAAGCCAAACATGTTTTTATAAAAAATGGACTTTCGTTATTTAAAAATAAATCTATTTCGATTCTTGAAATAGGATTTGGAACTGGATTGAATGCTTTTATTAGCTTTCTTGAAGCGCCATCATTTGAACAAAATATTTATTATGTAGGTGTGGAAGCCTATCCAGTCGCTCCTGAGGAAATTCTATCAATGAATTATGTTAACGAATTGAATGCTCAACTTCAATTGGAAATATTTGAGAAAATGCATAAATCCAATTGGAATGAAAAGGTAGCTTTGAGTGATTCTTTTTTGTTAACCAAAAGGCAACAATTTTTTCAAGATATTGATGATGTTAATCAATTTGATTTGATTTACTTTGATGCTTTTGGTTACAGAGTACAACCCGAATTGTGGAGTACCGAAATTTTTAAAAAAATGTACGACGCCCTAAAAGAGAACGGAGTTCTGGTAACCTATGCAGCGCGAGGAGTTGTAAAACGGAGCATGATAGAGGTCGGGTTTAGAGTCGAAAAACTCGAAGGACCTCCTGGAAAACGAGAAATGTTTAGAGCTTTTAAGTAAAAAAAAAGAAAAACGTTTTTTTTATATACTGAAAACAATAATAATTAAAAAATAACGTTAAAGTGTGGAATGTATTTTCAAAATTATTATTTTTACAAAGCCTTAAATTGATGTTTAACCTTAAAAATCGTTTATCTATTATGTCAAAAATCATGTTTGATTATACAAAATCGATATTAGAAAGAGTGAGCTTTGATCCTGTACTTTTTAGTAAGGAATTAGAAAAAGCCATAAAAACACTCTTACCTTATGAATTAGAGCAGTTAAAAGAATGGCTGACTTCTTTTATAATAGAAAAACCAGAGTTGAAACCATCATTATTGATTGTCAATATTTAAAAAAAAAGGAATCGTTTTCGATTCCTTTTTTTTATGTATTTATGTTTCGGTTTGATGCGCTTTTTTAATCTGATTTTTCTAAGCACTATTGGATTAGTTAAATAATTCTGAAAATTTAACAAAACTTTTTTAGCTCTAATTTATGTGTTTTTTAACTAGCTGTAGCATCTGAGTTAAGCTCGGTATTTTGTAAATTACATCACTTTAAATTGATAACTAAAAAATATTTGTTATGCCACGAATGATATATGATTACACGAAATCTATACTTGAAAGAGTGAGCTTTGCTCCAGATTTGTTTGTAAAAGAACTTAAAAAAGCGGTTAGGAATTTATTACCGCACGAAATTGATCATCTTAGGAATTGGCTTTCCTATTACACAAAAGAAAAGCCAGAATTGCAACAATGTCTTTTTGTAGTAGAAAAAAACTAAAACAGTATAGAGTCAGGAAATTAAAAATCTTGGCTCTATTTTTTTTGAAGTGGACTTATTATTTGTACGTTTTGAAAAACAATTGCTCCTTTAATTACTCCGGCAATAGTCGTTCTTAAAGCTTCAATAATTTGAATTTTTAATTCGCTTTTTGGAAAAATCAAACTCACTTCTCTTGCAGGTTTTGGTTCCACAAAATGACGCAATTTAGTTTTATCTGATTCTTTTAAATCCAAAGTATGTAAATAAGGTAATAGGGTTGTTCCTAAACCTTCGTCGGCAAGTTTTATAAGTGTTTCAAAGCTACCGCTTTCAATTTGGAAATGACTGTCTTCATTTCGAGTATTATTTTTACATAGATTTAATATTCCGTCTCTAAAACAATGTCCATCTTGTAGTAGTAAAATTTCATCAATGTTTAAATCGGTGATTTCTATTTCCTTTTTTTGAAAATTATGATGGTTTTCTGGAATATAAGCTACAAAAGGTTCGAAATACAAAACAATTTCTTTGATTTTTTCTTCCATTAACGGCGTTGCAGCAATAGCGGCATCCAAGTGTCCGTTGTTGAGTTTGGTGATGATTTCCTCTGTATTCAACTCTTCAATAATGAGTTTTACTTTTGGATGTTTTTTTATAAAATTATTTAAAAACATGGGTAATAGAGTAGGCATGATGGTCGGAATGATACCCAGTCTGAATTCGCCTCCAATAAATCCTTTTTGCTGTTCTACAATGTCCTGAATTCTATCGGCTTCGTTGACAATGTTTTTGGCTTGATTAACTATTTTTTGTCCAATATCAGTAAGTTGAATTGGTTTTTTAGTTCTGTCAAAGATTTGAATATTCAGTTCCTCTTCTATTTTTTGAATTTGCATACTCAATGTAGGTTGTGTTACAAAACATTTTTCGGCAGCTAGAGTAAAATTTTTGTGTTCGGCTACTGCAAGAACATATTTAAGTTGAGTGATTGTCATGGATAGAGGTTTTTGATGCAAATATAAAAACAATCAATTTAATTTATAATGCAAAGTGCTGTTTATTGAATAATTTTTATAAAATAAATGTGTTCGTTTTTAAGTTTTACATTATAGACAAAGGAGTTATAACAATTTAAGAGGACTAATTTAGTAGTGTTGGTTTTTATTTTATTACTTAAAAGGATATTATGATTTTTCTATTTCTAAAATCACACTAATAACTATTTAATATTTTAATTCAAAAAATAATGATTTTTTTGAATTAAAATATTGGTTTTGTTGTTTTATTTTTAATGTTAATTTTTTTTAAAAAAACAACTGCTTTTGTGTAATTTGAATTTTTTTAGGGTTATTTTTGTTACAATGAAACAAGTAGCACGTTTTTTTTAATTCTTTTTATAGCTTTTTTATCTACACCTACAATTATCAGGTGGATAGAAAAGTCTAATGATACTACTATACTTTTTAGTATATCAGAAGAAGAACCTGCAAAAAAAGAGGTGAAAAACATTATCTACATTGCAGCTGTTGATGCTATATTTGAATTAAAAAGCGCTACAATGGGAAGTTTAATTCTTTCTAAAAATTTATCAAAACACGATAATATTTCTAGAAAAATATTTTCTCCTCCACCTAATTTGGTGTAATATTTGAATGGACTTTTTAAAAACTTTTGACCGCTTTTTCTACATGCAGTCAAGGTTTACACCTAATTAATTGTAGTATTATGACAAGAAAAATCAATCTTTTTGCTAACTTTAAGTCTGATTTTGCATCAGGCCTAGTGGTTTTTTTAGTGGCTTTGCCATTGTGTTTAGGTATTGCAATGGCTTCTGGTGCTCCCTTATTTTCGGGTATTATTGCAGGTGTTATAGGTGGTATAGTAGTTGGATATTTAAGCCAATCTCATATAAGTGTTACTGGTCCAGCGGCTGGTTTAACAGCAATTGTTTTAACAGCAATATCTGATTTAGGCGCTTTTGATATTTTTTTATCATCCGTTCTTATAGCTGGTGTGCTTCAATTGATTTTGGGTTTTGTGAAAGCGGGAAGTATATCCAATTATTTTCCAACAAATGTAATCGAAGGAATGCTTGCTGGAATTGGGATTATCATTATTTTAAAACAACTTCCGCACGCTTTTGGTTATGATTCTGATTTTGAAGGTGATGAAGCTTTCTTTCAAATTGATGGCGATAATACTTTTTCGTCCTTATTTAAGATTTTAAATCATTTTCATTTAGGAGCTATAATTATTACTTTAGTTTCTTTAGTGATACTTATTTCCTGGGATAAAGTTCCTTTTTTAAAGAAAATAAAACTGGTTCCAGGGGCTTTGATTGCAGTAATTTTTGGAATTATTATTAACGAAATTTTTGTTCGTACAGGAAGTTCTCTGGCTATTGATAATAATCATTTGGTATCACTACCTGTTCCTACTTCATTTGATGATGTAAAATCGATTATTGTAACTCCTAATCTTTCTGCATTTACTAATCCAGCTGTTTGGACTGTAGGAGTAACAATAGCTATTGTTGCCTCAATTGAAACCTTGTTGTGTATTGAAGCTTCTGACCGATTAGATCCACAAAAAAGATATACAAATACAAACGTGGAGCTAAAGGCACAGGGAATTGGGAATATTATGAGTTCGTTAATTGGTGGTTTGCCAATGACTTCAGTAGTGGTTCGCTCTTCGGCAAATAGTAATGCAGGAGCCAAATCTAAAATGTCTACCATCATACATGGTGTATTGCTATTGTTGAGTGTATTGATTATTCCAGTGATTTTGAATAAAATCCCGCTAGCAACTTTAGCAACGATATTAATATTGGTGGGATATAAATTAGCAAAACCTTCTACCATAAAGCATTTTTGGGATAGAGGAAAATACCAGTTTGTCCCTTTTATCGCAACAATGATTGCGGTAGTAGCAACAGACTTATTAAAAGGAGTGATGCTTGGAATTATAATAAGTGTGATTTTTATTTTAAGAGGGAATTTAAAAAGAGCCTATACTTTTAAAAAAGAAGAATATGAAGATGGCGATATTATTCATATTGATTTAGCACAAGAGGTTTCATTTTTGAATAAAGCTGCTATCAAAAATACTTTACAATCCATTCCTGAAAATTCAAATGTTGTGATTACTGCTCATGATACAGTCTACATTGCTCATGATATTTTAGATTTAATAAATGAATTTACATTAACAAGAGCAGTAGACGAAAATATCAAAGTAACATTGAAAGGTTTCAAAAAAGCATATCAATTAGAAAATACTGACGAAGTGCCAAATCACGTATCGATTGAGCATTATTATGATGTGGCAAAAAGAATAATGGTTAAAAAAGAGAAAAAAATCTAATTCAGAAATTGTTACTGTAAATGATAGTCTATCTTGGTTTCAAAGAATTAGAAAAAAAATAAAAAAATGTTAAACATATAAAGTAAAAAAAGATGGTTGATTTTTATAAAAAAATATTAGAAAACAATAAAGAATGGGTTATAAAATCATTAGAAAAAGATCCTAATTATTTTGCAGATTTAGCCAAAGGTCAAACACCGCCATTGTTATGGATTGGGTGTTCTGATAGCCGAGTTCCAGCAAACGAAATTATTGGAGCTAAACCAGGAGAAGTTTTTGTTCACAGAAATATTGCTAATATGGTGGTACATTCTGATATGAATATGTTGAGTGTGTTAGATTATGCGGTGAATGTTTTAAAAGTAAAACATGTAATTGTTTGTGGACATTATGGTTGTGGAGGTATAAAAGCCGCTATGGGAAATCAATCCATAGGAATTATTGATAACTGGATTAGACATATTAAAGATGTGTATCGCATGCACAATATTTACCTTAATTCTATTAAAGACGAAACGGAACGTTTTAATGCTTTTGTTGAAATCAATGCAAAAGAACAAGTTTTTGATTTAGCTAAAACATCCATTGTGCAAAATGCTTGGAAAAACGGACAGGATTTAACCTTACACGGTTGGGTTTATGGACTAAATTCAGGATTTGTAACTGATTTGAATGTAAATATCAGTTCAAATTCAGAGCTTGATGAAGTTTACCAATTGAATTTATAAAATAAAAAATCGCCTTATTTTTAAGGCGATTTTTTTTATTCATTATCTAAATTTTCATTGAATGCAGTGGGAAGTAATTTAGGGATAAATTTAATTAAAATAGGAAGTAGCAAGCTTCCTCCAGGAAGTAAAAAAATAGTTAGGGATGGTATGGTTTTACAAACATCCAGTAAATGTTTTTTTACTTTTTTCTTTTCTTTTTCACTCAGGTCTCTTCGGGTAGAATAAGCTAATAACAGCATTAATTCTTTGCTCTGTATGATTTCCTTAACTAATCTGTTTTTGTTACGGCTTATCAGTGTAATAACACTTTGTGTGGTTTGGTCGTAGAAATGTTTGACAGGATTAGAATAATTAAAATAAGGAATTTGTTTTTTATAAGTAGTTATAAAAATATCAGTATTTTTAATACTTTCCGTTACAAACTCAGCGGGAACACTTATGTTTTGTGCTAATTTATGCAAAAAGTAAATCTCTTCATTTTCAATCTCACCGTCACTCCATAAAGCCATTCCGGCCATGTCAATCAAATAATATTTTTCTAAATCAGAACTGAAATAGTCTAAATTGAGTTCGTCTAAATTTTGAACAGTAATTTTAGAAAACTTACTGTACCGAACCGAAGCTTCAAAGAGTTTGATTAATAAATCGTCATAATTGGATTTATTAGTCTTAATTTTTAATGCCAGTGTAACTACATTAATAACTGCTTCTTCAATTTTTTTTAGATACTTTTCAGGTATTTTTCCATTAATTAAGTATTGTCTAAAAGCGAGAATATCTATAAAAAGCAACGCATTGGTTACAATATGAGAGAAGTTTTTATTGATAATATCCACATTGGTTTGGACACGAGTATCAATAATCTTTTCTAAATTTAGAGATGGAGCACCGTTAGGCAGTACTTTTTTAAACAAATTAAAACCTTGAGGATGCATTTCATCATAAAAATCCAGGCATTTTTTAATAAAATTACTTGGTTCAAAATCACGAGTAGCTAGACCATAAATTCCGTATAATGCATTTAGTAAAGCAACTTTCGGAATCTCATTTTGTACCCAGCCTTTAGTATCAACAGGAGCAGGAGTTTCAAACGAAATAATGTGACCGTAGATAAATCCAGTTGCTCTGGTTTTTTTATAAAAAGAATCAGCATCCAAGAAAAGATGTTCTTTCTTGAATTCCTGTTTGATAAAAAATTTATCAATCCAACCAGATGCCGAAGGGTTAATCATTGTCTTTTTTTAATGCTACAAAGCTATGCTATTTTATAGTTTTGATGTTAGCTAAAAATAAAAAAACCATCTCAATTTTGTTAAATTAAGATAGTTTTTAATTTAGCCTTTATAATTGTGACATAAACCACTATAGCGCCTGAATTTATTGCCGTTTTTGGATTAAAAAATTTAATACAAACTTAGTGAGTGGCAATAAAAAGTAACTCTTTAAAAACTGAAATCTTTTTAATTACCTTTGCCGCATGAATAAGAAACACCATTCCAACAATATACTTTTAAATTTAGGTATCGAAAACCTAAATGAAATGCAGGAAGCCGCTCAGGAAACCATCTTGAATGAAAACAATGTTTTGTTGCTTTCGCCAACAGGTTCTGGAAAAACATTGGCTTTTTTGATGCCAGTTTTAGAAATGTTGCAAGCTGAAATTCTTTCTGTACAATGTTTAATTTTAGTTCCATCGCGCGAATTAGGATTACAAATTGAGCAGGTTTGGAAAAAAATGGGTACTGATTATAAGGTAAATGTTTGCTACGGCGGACATTCAATCGATACTGAAATTAATAATTTAAGCAATCCGCCAGCGGTTTTAATAGGAACGCCAGGTAGAATTGCGGATCATATCGAAAGAGGAAGTTTCCGTTTGGATAAAATTCAAACCTTAATTTTGGACGAATTTGATAAGTCTTTGCAATTGGGTTTTCATGAGCAAATGTCTTTTATTATTAGTAAATTGTCTAAAGTAAACAAACGCGTTTTAGTTTCGGCAACTTCTGATATTGAGATTCCAAAATACACCCGAGTGGTGAATCCGACAATTTTAGATTTTATTCCAGAAAGCGAAGAAGAATCGAATCTTTCGACCAAACTGGTTGTTTCCAAGGAAAAAGATAAGCTCAATACATTGTTTCAACTACTGTGTTCGTTGAAATCAGAATCGGCAATTGTTTTTTGCAATCATCGTGATGCTGCTGAACGCATTAGCGATACCTTGAACGAAAAAGGAATTTATTCTACTTATTATCACGGTGGAATGGATCAGGAAGAGCGTGAACGTGCTTTGATTCAATTTAGAAACGGAAGTGTAAGTTATTTAATCACAACTGATTTAGCCGCTCGTGGACTGGATATTCCCGAAATGAATCACGTAATTCATTATCATTTGCCATTAAAAGAAGATGAATTCACGCATAGAAACGGTCGTACAGCACGTATGACTGCTACGGGAACGGCTTATATTATTGCACATGAATCCGAGAAAAAAATGGATTATGTGGATTATGAAAATACGCCAGTTTTTTCAGTTGAAGATGCGAAGTCTTTACCGAAACCACCTCAATTTCAAACGATTTATATTAGTGGAGGAAAGAAAAACAAGCTGAATAAAATTGATATTGTAGGTTTCTTTTCCCAAAAAGGGAAATTGGAAAAAGGTGATTTAGGATTGATTGAAGTAAAAGATTTTATTTCGTTTGCCGCCGTAAAATTCAGTAAAGTAAAAGATTTGCTAGATCTTATTAAGGACGAAAAAATGAAAGGCAAGAAATATAAAATTCAAGTTGCTCGAAACGTAATTAAGAAAGTAGAAGAGTAGTATTCAGTCTGCAGAATTTAGAAAGCAGTTAACAGAATTTAGAAGGTATAAAAAAACAGATTTTAGATTAAATGTTCAACATTATTAATCTGAAATCTGTTTTTTGCTGTCTGCTGTCTGCTGTCTGCTGTCTGAATACTGCCTTCTGCAAATTGCCTTTTGAACTCTGCCGACTAAATTTTCTTCACGTATTGCGTAATTATTACAATTTGTTGACCATCCACTTTTCCTTCAATATATTCCGCATTTTCATGGTCTAAACGGATGTTTCTTACTGCTGTTCCTTGTTTGGCTACCATACTCGAACCTTTTACTTTCAAGTCTTTTATCAAAACTACCGAGTCTCCGTGTTCTAAAATTACTCCGTTACTATCTCTGTGGATGATTTTGTTTTCATCGTCTTCTCCTTCGCCAGTTGCTTTTGCCCATTCTAAAACATCTTCGTCCAGATACATCATATCTAGTAATTCTTGTGGCCAACCCGCAGCACGCAAACGGCTTAACATTCTCCAAGCTACCACTTGAACAGGAATATGCTCGCTCCACATGCTGTCATTTAAGCATCTCCAGTGGTTTAAATCTTCGTTGCCCGGATTTTCAATTTGCTCAATACAAGTAGTACAAGCTTGAACAGCCTCGTCAATTCCGCCTTTTTTAGTAGGAAGTACTTCGTATACTTTTAGATTTTCTGTTGCTCCACAAAGTTCACATTTTGATCCGCTACGTTTATTTAATTCTCTGTCTATGCTCATTATTTATTTTTATTTTTTTTGCGAAAGTACGGTTATTCAAGACTTTTTACAAGATTTTATTAGTCTCTAATTTAGTACTTAGTCCCTAGTCGCAAGTCCTTGATTCTGAAATCTAATTTTTTTTTAATTCTGCGTTCTGCGTTCTCATTTCTGCTTTCTGAATACTGAAAATTACATTACTCTTACCGCTTTCGGAACTAACATTTGGTATTCTCCACCATTTCTAAGTACATCACGAACAATACTCGAACTAATATAGGACGTTCTTGCAGCAGTCAATAAAAATACGGTTTCAATTTTAGATAATTGCCTGTTGGTATGAGCGATGGCTTTTTCGAATTCAAAATCGGCAGGATTACGCAAACCACGAAGAATAAAATTCGCATTGATTTTTTTACACAAATCGATGGTTAAGCCTTCATAAGTAATGACCGAGATTTTAGGTTCGTCTTTGAAAGTTTCCTCAATAAAGCGCTTTCTTTCTTCCAGTGGAAACATGTATTTTTTCTCGGCATTCACCCCAATCGCAATAACAATTTCATCAAATAGCGGAATTCCTCTTTTGATAATGTCTTCATGACCTAAGGTAATTGGATCAAAAGATCCTGGAAATATGGCTTTTCTCATTTTTTTTTGAGGTTCTATGATTCTGAGTTGCTAAGTTACAAAGTTTTTTAGGAGTTGGTGTATATTTTGGAGCTTCTTCCTGCCATCCGTTACAAGCGTTATCTTTTAATGCAAAAATAAAAGCTTTTAGATCCCAATTCAGAGGGGTTAGGAATGTAGAATTTTTTCTTTTTAGGCTAATCAATATTTATGCGTAATTTTTCTAGCTCCACAGGTTTTCGGATTGATCCGATATTACGAACGGAAGTAAGTATGCTTTCATACATGTGATAAAAATGAAAAGCCTCACATTTGTGAAGCTTTTCTTGTTTATTGGGACCGTTCAGATTTTTAAGAATCCTATCTATTTAAAGATCGTTCAGATTCTTTTATCCTGTCCCATATTCTACATACAAAATTACGCTTTTGTGTAATATCATTACTATGATATCAATCTTTTATATCTATTTATATATGTATGTTTGATAGGTTTTATTGATACCCAAAATCTCTTATTTTAGTTATTTTATTGGCAATTTTTCTACTTAATATTGAACTATCTCCATCAATATCTAAAACGTATTGTCCATCAAATATTCTAAAATTATCTTCTACCATTGCTGTTACTAAAGTAATTTCATACAAAGTTATGTCTACAAAATGACATTCAATAACGAGGTTTAATATTTCATCATTATTAGTTCTTTGACGTATTGTTATTCTTTTATCCTTTCCTCTAAACTCAGGATATTGAATAATATTAAATTTAACATCTCTTAGTTGATAATAGAAAATATGTTTTATAGCTTGAAGTGCTAATTTTTGTAGTGAATCAATATCTATGCCTAATCTTTCGGTTTGTCTCAGACTACAGTGTTTATCAAGCCATAGTTCTATTGATAAGTCGTGTGAGCATTCGTGAAATTTTTTGGCAAAATCTGTACTTGAATTTGCTGAATAACTAAGAGGATCTATTATTTCTTTTTCTTCATTTTTTGCAATTCTCGGTCTATCTCCCATAATTATAAATTTAAGCAATTATAAGAAATATTTTTTTTTAAATACCTAAAATAAAAAAATGTTTACAACCAGATATATTTCCTTTAATCTATTTGTAAATCCAAAATGGTGGAAATACTTTATATTAGCACAAAGAAGAGTAATCAGCTTGAATACTTTGTCGAGTTACTGTATGAGATTGCTTCGTTATCGCTCACAATGACATATTGAGGTGTTAAAAAATAAGCCACAGATTTAAAAGATCAATCTGTGCTAATCTTTTAAATCTGTGGCAAAAAAATAATTTCTTTTAAGCTAAAGCCAACTCAATAGCATTAGTAAACAAATCTTCTAATGAAATTCCAGCTGCTGCAGCTTGTTGCGGAATCAAACTTTCGGTAGTTAATCCTGGAATGGTATTCATTTCGAGCATGTGTGGTTCATCGTTAACAATGATAAATTCAGAACGGGAAAATCCTTTCATTTTCAATACTTCGTAAGCACGCTTGGCAATGATTCCCACTTTTTGAGTCATTTCGTCAGAAAGTCGGGCAGGAGTGATTTCCTGTGATTTTCCTTGGTATTTGGCTTCATAATCAAAGAAATCATTTTCAGAAACGATTTCGGTAATGGGCAAGACAATAATTTCTCCTTTGTAATTGATCACACCTACAGAAACTTCGGTACCGTCAAGGAAACTTTCTATGATAATTTCGTTGTCTTCTTTGTATGCGGTTTCAATTGCGTTAGGCAATTCGGCTTCGGTTTTTACTTTTGAAATTCCGAAACTAGATCCTGCTTTATTTGGTTTTACAAAACATGGCAATCCTACTTTATTGATAATTTCGGTAGTATTAATTATATCGCCTTTGTTTAAATAATAAGAAATAGCTGTTTTAATTCCGTATGGTTTTAATACCGAAAGCAAATCTCTTTTGTTGAAAGTTAAAGCGGCTTGGTAATAATCGCAAGAAGTTTGCGGAATACCTAATAATTCAAAATAAGCCTGCATTAAACCATCTTCGCCTGGAGTTCCGTGAATGGCGTTGAAAACACAGTCAAAATTGATTTTGCTTCCTTTTATGGTTACTGAAAAATCGTTTTTGTCTATTGGAAATTCAGTATTTGAATCGTCCACATAAACCCATTTTTCTTTGAAAATATGGATGCGAAATCCGTTGTATTTGGTTTGGTCTAAGAATTTGTAAACTACGTTACCGCTAATAAGTGAAATTTTGTACTCACTAGAATAGCCGCCCATGATAATGGCAATGTTTTTCATTTAGTCTCGTTATGTATTGTAAAAATTGGTTTTTGTGTTTTTAGCCCCGATGGCAACGGCATCCTTTTTCTCGCTCCTTTAGCGAGGAAAAGATAGAGTGAACAGCGGGAAATAGCTCCTGAAATAAAATAAGCTAGAACGGAAGCTAGATTAAACAAAATTATCATTTTTTTTGAAACGAAATAGCTTTATCTTTGTCACCTTTCAAAAAAATAATATATGAGTTTACGTAAATATCTTACTAGTCGCACGTTTTTTACACAGATTTTTATTGCTGCTTTAATAATCGTTCTTTTGGGTTATCTTTTTATGCATTGGTTGACTTTTACTACCGATCATGGAAATGAAATTACCGTTCCTGATTTGAGTAAATTGACCGAGGAACAAGTAGAAGAAAAGCTGGACGAATTAGATTTAGCTTATGTCTTGCTTGATAGCGTAGATTACAGAAGCAATTATCCTAAATACAGCGTGGTACAACAAGATCCATTGCCAGGAGCAAAGGTAAAAGAGGGGAGAAAAGTTTATATTAAGATTAATAGTTCCGGTTTTTCATCTATTAGAATTCCTGATTTGATTGAGAAAACCTATCGTGAAGCGGTTCCAACATTAAAAGCATTAGGACTTGAAGAAGGAACAATTACCTATATTCCAAATCTTGGAAAAGATATGGTTTTAGAGATGCGTTACAAAGGAAGAAATATAAAACCTGGAGATCGTGTTTTGAAATCGTCTAAAATTGACTTGGTTTTAGGGGATGGAAAAGCGAGTTATGAAGAAGATATAGTAACAGATACAATAATTGCTAATCCAGCAACAGACGAAACACCAAATGAACAATAATATTGAGCCGATTGACTTAGAAGAAGAGGAATTATTTGAGCATTTTAAATTTGAAGTTCCTAAAGGACAAGCAATTTTACGAATTGATAAATATTTGATGGGATTGATTCCCAATGCTACTCGAAATAAAATACAGAATGCTGCTACCGATGGTAATATTTTTGTCAATAATGCTACGGTAAAATCGAATTATAAAGTAAAACCGTTTGATGTAGTTACAGTAATGTTATCGCATCCACCGTTTGAAAACCATGTGCTTCCAGAGAATATTCCGTTGAATATTGTTTATGAGGATGATACTTTATTATTGGTAAACAAAGAACCAGGATTAGTAGTTCACCCAGGACACGGAAATTACACAGGAACTTTAGTAAATGCTTTGGCTTTTCATTTTGAGAATTTACCAATGAACAGCAGTGAGCGTCCAGGACTGGTTCACCGAATTGATAAAGATACTTCGGGCTTGTTGGTAATTGCCAAAACCGAAGCTGCTATGACACATTTAGCCAAACAATTTGAAGCTAAAACTACCGAAAGGGAATATGTAGCTCTAGTTTGGGGAAATGTAGCTGAAGAAAGCGGAACGATCGAAGGAAATCTGGCACGTCATTTAAAAGACCGTATGCAAATGGCTGTTTTTGCTGATCCTGAAATTGGAAAACCTGCTATTACACATTACAATGTTTTAGAGCGTTTTGGTTATGTAACTTTGATTACGTGCCGATTAGAAACAGGTAGAACACACCAGATTAGAGCACACATGAAACACATTGGTCATCCATTGTTCAATGATGAGCGTTATGGAGGTCATTTGATTTTAAAAGGAACTACGTTTACCAAATACAAGCAGTTTATAGAAAATTGTTTTAAAATTTTGCCAAGACAGGCTTTGCACGCAAAAACATTGGGTTTTGTGCATCCAAATACTGGAGAACTAATGCGTTTTGATACCGAATTGCCACAGGATTTTAAAGATTGTATTGAAAAATGGCGTAATTATTCGAAATCGCACGCTACAGATGATGAGGAATAATTGAATTATTCTAAAAGTTATCTCATAAAAAATCGGAACAGAATTTAATTTTGTTCCGATTTTTTTATTGGATTTTTCGGGAATTTAATTCTTGATAATTACTTTATCTAAAGCAACAAAATCACCAGTACTTCCAAATTGAGTTCCGTCTTTTTTATACCAATTACCGTGTTCTCCTAATACGGTAACTGTAATAGTATAGTTTTCTTTTGGTAAAACTGGACTAAGAAATCTTAAAGCATTTTCGGTGTATTTGCAATACATATCAATAGTGGAGGAAAGTATTGTTTTTCCTTTCTTGTTTTTGATTATAATAGCAGCATAACCGCCATCTACTTTTGATGTGCCGTAAAAACCAACTTGTGTTCCTTTAAAATCAACTGAAAAAGAAGCTCCTTTAACATCAGATTGACTTATTTTAGATGAATTATCTTCTGACCAGTTTCCAGAATATTGAATTGCTTTCGCATCCGTATTTTGAATTTCAGTATAGTTCATTTTGGAAGGTGACCAAGTACCTTTCTCAATATCAATTTGCCAGCTTTGTTTATAATCGGGAAGGAAAATACTGTTTTCAGTTACTAAAAGTGGTTGCCAAACATAAGTTGCCGCCGAATTTTGACGGGGAAAAGCCCAACGATCTCCCATAAATAAATAAGTGGTTTCTTTTGAACCAATGATAGGAAGCACAAATGTAGATTGCGAATTCCAGGTTAATGAATCTTTTGGTGCAAAAATACCACGCTCTGTCCAAGGTCCTTTTAACGAAGGTGCGCTAAAATAATAGTTGTCATTTCGTTCCCAGGAAGTTAAACCAGAACCCAACCAAAAATATGTATCGTCTTTTTTAATAATCACGGGTGCTTCGCAATGTGAGGTCATGTCTTTTACTAATTGTTCCGTCACACTTTTGTAATCATCACTCAGTTTGTATAAATTTCCTGAATGTGAAATAATGTAGCCACTGCCATCGGTATCTTGGAAAGTGCCCATATCCCATTTTTTGATAGGTTTACCTTCAAAAAGTACTGGGCCTTGAAAAGTGTATTCGCCATTGATGGTTTTAGAAGTTGCATATCCAACATACTGATCTTTGTATTTAAGGTCATCAACGTGCATGTACATAATGTATTCGCTTGTTTTTGGGCATTTCATTACTTTAGGTCTTTCGCCCACACGATTTGGACCTAAATCGCCTGATTTTTGTACAGGTAAGACCATTTTTTCAAATTTCCAATTGTATAAATCTTTTGAAGAATAACAACTAAAACCATTAAAAGCATTGCTGGTATCTGATTTGAATTCGCCAAAAAGATAAAATTTCCCATTATCTTTTACAATATTGGCTCCATGTGCACTGACCACATTATTGTTGTTATCAAACAAGGGAATTCCAGAATAAATGGCGTCTATTTTTCCTTTTTGGGCTATCGCCAAAGAACAAACGGCAAAAAAAGCTAAGGTTAAAAAGATCTTTTTATTGTTTTTTTGAAACATGAAATAGGAATTTGTTTATTTAACTTTAAAGTTTATTACGTTTTCACTAATGTGTTTTTCTTCTCCCTGAATGGTTTCGGCAGTAACGTTTTTAAGAGAAATGTTTCGAATAGGCAACTCTTTTTCACCTTTGATTTTGGAAATGAATTTCACGTTTTTAGCAGTAACATTTTTTAGAAAAACATTAGAAATAGGAGTCAAGCGACGTTCAACAGTTGGAACTAAATTCTTCCATTGGTACAAAACATCGGTTTCAATACCAAGTACTCCAAAATCCATTTTACTCCCTTTAATATTTTGAACATAAATATTCTTTACATAACCGCCCATGCGTTCATTGGTTTTAATAAAAACCAGATGAAACATTTTGGCTCCGTCTAATACTTCGCAATTGTCAATGAAAACATTTTCTATTCCTCCAGAGAGTTCACTTCCTACGGCTAATAATTGATGTCCGTTTTTAATGATGCAATTTCGAATGATTAAGTTTTTTGTTGGTGTTTTTGAGCGCCATCCTTCTGGATTTCTACCTGATTTTGCAGCAATGGCATCGTCACCTTGGTCGAAAGTTACATTTTCTACTAAAATATTCTGACTCATTTCAGGATCAAAACCATCGTTGTTGTGACCGTGAGCATAAATGTTTAAATTTCGAACTACAATATCCTTAGAAAGATAGGTATGAACGGTCCAAAACGGACTGTTTGTAATAGAAATTCCGTCCAGTAAAATATTTTCACTTCTATTAAACTGAATAAATTGTGGACGAAGATTAGCCGTGTCATTTACCATAACACGTTTTTCTACAGGAACATTTTCACCTGATAAATTGTATAATCTTTTTAAGCTATTCATGTGACCTGCCGGACGACCCGCCCATTTTTTCCAAAAATCCATTTTTGCTTTTATTCCGCCTTCGCCAGTAATAGCAACGTTTTTACATTTGTAAGCATAAATTAAAGGCGAATAATTGTAGCATTCTAATCCTTCCCAGGTAGAATGTACAGCAGGTAAATAATCGTTTGGATTATCAGAAAAGAGCAATAAAGCACCTTTATTTAAATGCAAATTGACATTGCTTTTAAAGCGAATATTTCCAGTAAGCCATTCTCCTTCGGGAATAACAACAATTCCTCCGCCTATTTTGTTGGCTTCGTCTATGGCTTTTGCAATGGCTTGCGTAGTTTTATTTTGGTCTCCTTTTACAGCTCCAAAATCAGTAATGAGTAGTTTTTTGCATTTACTGAAATCAGGAATATTAATTTTTGTGGTTCCAAATGGCGCTTTTACTTTTATTTCTTTGGTAGTTACTTTTGTCGGATCTATTTTAAAAGAAAAGAGACAAAGTGAAAGTGTTAAAAAAGCACACAGAATAAAATTTTTCATTTATGGTTTAATTTTAAGTGGTGATAAAAAATAGTGTGTTTCAAAAGAACTCCGTATTTTGAAGACTTGACAAATATAAAAAACCGATTATAGATAAGTATCCTGATTAAAAACAGACAGCTCGCTTAAATTACTTCAAGCGAGCTGTCTGTTTATTTTTGAATCGAATTTTAAGAAGCAGGTTCTAATTGTGTACTTACTGCAATTCTATTCCAGGCATTGATGGTAACTACTGCCATAATAATTTGTGCAATTTGATTTTTATCGAAAAATTGTTCCGCTTTTTTATAGGTTTCGTCAGATAAACCTTTGTTTGAAATTAGCGTGATTTCTTCGGTAATGGCTAAGATTACTTTTTCTTCTTCCGAAAACAATTGGGTTTCATGCCAGGCATTTAATAAAAAAATGCGTTGTGTTGTTTCGCCGTATTTAAGGGCATCTTTAGTATGCATGTCAATACAAAAAGCACAGCCATTGATTTGTGAAGCACGAATCTTAATTAACTCTTTTTGGATTTTTGATAACTGAATGGTTCCTAGATAATTTTCTAGTGCATACATAGCTTTAAAAGCTTGAGGTTCTGTTTCGTTGATGTTTACTCTCATTTTTTTTAGTTTCAAATATTAATAGAGCAAAGTTCAGTAATAAGAAACTAGAAAAACTTAAACTGGTTTAAGAACGCTTTTTTTTCTGATTTCACTTAAATATTCTGGCGAAAAACCAAGAAAAGAAGCGATGAGGTATTGTGGAATACGTTGGACAAATTCAGGTTGGCTTTTGCAGAGTTGCTCATAAAATTCTTCTTTAGTCAAATCATACAAATATTTTATTCTCATTTGTGAAGCAGCATAAGCCCTTTGGTAAATGAATCTAAAATAACGTTCCATTTTTGGAAATTTTTCTAATAGTAATTCTTGGTCTTCTCGATCTAAAATTAATATTTCTGAGTTTTCTACTGCCTGAATATAAAAAGAAGTTGCTAATCGATGTTCGTATGCAATGTTATCAGTAATCCACCAGTTTTCAATTGCAAATTCGGTGGTTTGTTCCACTCCTTTGTCGTTGATAAAAAATTTTCTCAAACAACCTTCAACAACAAAAAAATGAGATTTACATAATGCACCTTCAATAAGTAAATTTTCTTTTTTTCGAACAGTTAGCGTTTTAAAAAAAGCAGATATGGCATCAAAATCTTCATCGTTGATTTGGATGAATTTTTCTAAATGGAGTCTAAATATTTCGAACATAATACTTTAGAAGTGTTTTTTGAAAAACAGTAGTTTTTCAAATTTAAGCATAAAAAATAGTTTTAGCACTAGTTTTTTTGTTAATGTCAGGACAGTTTTTAAATTCCAAATGACTATATTTATCAGTAAATGGACAGACTTATACATTAATGTATGAAAGAAGAGAAACCTAGTTATGAAGATTTATTGGCTAAGATCAATGTTCAGGAACAAAAAATGAACAGAGCAAAACGCTTGTATCTTTTTATAAGTCGTATTAATCAGATTATTGTTCGCGCACAGGATAGAAATCAGTTGTTTAAGGAAGTTTGCAATATTGCTGTTGAAATTGGGGGCTTTAAAATGGCTTGGATTGGCATGATTGATCCCGTTACTCAAGATGTAATTCCTGTGGGTGTAGGCGGTCTTGACCAAGAATATTTGTCTGTAATCAAGCAAATTTCTGCAAAAATCGATCAAGAAGGAGGAAGAGGACCTGCTGGAATAGCTATTAGAAAAGGAACTCATCAGGTTTGTAATGCTATTGAAGAGGATTCTTCAATGGATTTGTGGCGAGAAGAAGCTTTAAAAAAAGGGTTTCGTTCGCTGATTGCCATACCTATTAAAATGTATGATAAGGTAGTAGGAGTTTTTGTGATTTATGCAGCGGAGAAAAATTATTTTGATGATGAAGAAATCAGTTTGTTAAACAATGCAACTTCTGATGTCACATTTGCTTTAGAATTTTTTGAAGAAGAAATAATGAGAAAAGAAGCTGAAGAGGCTGTTGCTCAAAGTGAAAAAAGATTTCATACCCTAACCGAAGTCTCTCCCGTAGGGATTTTTAGAACCGATTTGACAGGAGCTACAACTTATGTCAATCAGCGTTGGACTCAAATAGTTGGAATTAGTTATGAAGAATCGATGGGAAGTGGTTGGTATATAGCCATTCATCCCGATGATCGTATAAAAATATACAACGAGTGGAAAAAAGTAACAGCCGATAAAGTAAGATCATTATTAGAATATCGTTTTATAAAACCAGACGGCAATATCATCTGGGTAATAGGTCAAGCCACTCCAGAGACCAATGCCGAAAATGAAATTATAGGATTTATTGGAACCATTACTGATATTACTGAACGAAAAGAAGCCGAAGACAAGTTTTTTAAAACCAGTAAAAAGATGGAAGCTATTATCGAAGCTATTCCAGATATGATGTTTGAAATAAATTTAGAAGGAATGATTTTTAATTATCATACTCCCAATAATGATTTATTACTGATGTCTCCATTCTTCTTTGTTGGAAAAAATGTCAGAGAGGTATTGCCAGCTCCTGCGGCATCTGTTTGTTTTTCTGCCTTGGAAGAAGCACACGAAAAAGGTTTTTCCAGAGGAAAACAATATTCACTAGAATTAAATACGGGGAAATTTTGGTTTGAGTTATCATTAGCTCCAATGAAAGAAGATGAAAGAAAAGAAAAACATTTTATAGTTATCTCTAGAGATATTACCGAACAGAAAATGGCTACTGAAGCCTTATTAAAAAACAAAACAAGATACCGAGGGATATTAGATAATCTGGAAGCTGGAATTGTTGTTCATGATGCTAATGGGATTATTATTATGTGTAACAGTAAATCGGGGGAATTGTTAGGTTACAGTATTGAAGAATTGATGTCTGGAGATAGAGAATCTTTGAAATGGCATTTTTTAAATGAAGATTATTCAGAAATGAAGGTTGATAATTATCCAATAAATCAAATTATTCGTTCTAAAACAGCTATTAAAAATTTTCCGTTAGGAATTATGGAACCCACTACAAAAAAGATTATTTGGATTTTAGTAAATGGATTTCCAACACTGGATAAAAACGGTAATATTCAAGAAGTAGTGACCAGTTTTATTGATATTACTAAGCAAAAAATGATGAATTATGAAATTCAAAAAGCAAAAGAATTAGCAGAAATTGCTAATAAATCCAAAACGGATTTCCTAGCGAATATGAGTCATGAAATAAGAACACCATTAAACGGAATTATTGGTTTTACCTCCTTATTGATGGAATCCAATTTAGAGCAAAATCAGAAAGATTATATGCTTACAATTAATGAATCAGCAAATACATTGATGGATATTGTTAATGATATATTGGATTTTTCTAAAATTGAAGCGGGTAAATTAGAACTTAAAATTGAAGAAGTTGATCTCTTTGCTATAACAAATCAGGTTGTTTCGTTGTTTAAATACCAAGCCAATCAAAAACAAATCGATTTGGTTTTAGATATAGATGCTAATGTGCCACAATATCTTTTTACAGATTCATTGCGGTTGAAACAAATCATCATCAATTTGATAGGAAATGCAGTTAAATTTACTCAAAAAGGACAAATACAATTGGAAATTAAAACTATTTTGCCTTTCGAAGAGCATTATGTCAACCTTAATTTTTCGGTAAAGGACACAGGAATAGGGATTCAATCAAAAAATTTAGGCAAAATATTCCATTCTTTCGAACAGGAAGACAATTCTACAAGCCGTCAGTTTGGAGGAACAGGACTTGGATTAGCCATTTCTAACCGACTATTGGCTTTGATGGATTCGAATTTGGAATTAGAAAGTACTTATGGAGAAGGCAGTAAATTTTATTTTAATATCAGATTGAAAAAATCGGAGGTACAAAATCACCATTTGTTAAAAACCAATGGCAAATTAGTTATGAAAAATATTTTAGGAGCTAAGAAAGTTTTAATTGTGGAAGATAACACCATTAATATGCTATTAGCTAAAACATTAGTTAAAAGAATTATTCCCGAAAGTATTATTATCGAAGCTTTTGATGGAGACGAAGCCATTGAACAATATCAAAATCAGCAGCCTGATATTATTTTGATGGATATCCAAATGCCAAATAAAAATGGATTTGAAGCCACACATGAAATTAGAAAAATAGAAAAAAATGGTTCAACACCTATTATTGCTTTAACTGCAGGAATATTTATAGAAGAAAAAGAACAATGTCTCAAATCAGGAATGAATGATTACATTACAAAACCCATAATTGTATCCGATTTAGAATCGGTAATGTTAAAATGGCTGTCACATTAATTTGTTTTTTACTACCTTCAAAACTTTAATCAGTGTGATTTTTGTCTTTTTAATTTACAAAAGCTATTGGTTGATAAACTTTAGTATCCACAAACAGCCCAATTCTGAGATAATCTTACTACTGACTGGCAAATAGAAGTACACCTCTTTAATTTTAAAATTGTAAGTTGCTCTATAAGCACAATTTACAAAGCAGTTTGTCGTTTATAAAACTATTAAATGTTGATAAAAAAAATATAAGTATTTACTTCTAAAAGTATATTTTTGTAAAGCATTTTATTTAATTACAATATCGAAATAACCATTCATAATAAAAAATACATGATTAAACCTGATAAATTTATTAGAGAAATGGACAGGCTAAGGGATTTAGATTCCTACTCTATCATAGATACACTTCCAGAAGACGAATACGATCAACTTACTGAATTAGCAGCTCAAATATGCGGTACACCAATTTCATTGATAAGTCTTTTAGACGATAAAAGACAATGGTTTAAATCACATCATGGGACACATTATACTGAAACACCAAAAGAAATTGCTTTTTGTGCTCATGCCATACACAATATTGATGAAGTTTTCATTATTGAAGACGCGCGAATGGATAATCGGTTTTATGATAATCCTATAGTAGTCGAAGACCCCAATGTTGTATTTTATGCTGGCGCTCCTTTAGTTGGGCAGGATGGTTTGCCTTTAGGAACAATATGTGTAATTGATAATAAGCCGAATGAGCTCAATGAGAGTCAAATAAAATCGTTGAAAGCACTTTCGAACCAGGTAATGAAGTTGCTGGAATTAAGAAAGAATAAAAAACGACTTGAAAATACTTTACTGGAATTTGAAAATAAAAACAAGGAATTAGAAAGGTTTGCTTACATAGCGGCTCATGATTTAAAATCTCCATTAGGAAATATTACTGCTCTGACCGATTTTTTTACAGAGAATTATGGTGAAGATTTAGACAAAGAGGCTTCTGAAATTATATCTTTAATTCATCATTCATCAGTTAAATTAAGAGGATTAATAGATGATTTACTGGAGTACAGTAAATATGATAAAATTATTAAAGAAGGAAAGACCGAAGTCAATTTGGAAACCCTTAAAAAAGAAATTTTAGGACTTTTTAGTTTAAATAAGAAGTACAATATTAGTTTAAAATCAGATGTTACTACATTGTTTACTAATAAAATAGCCTTAGAGCAAATTTTGATTAATCTTGTTTCTAATGCCATCAAATACAATAATAAAGAAATTGCTGAAATTGAAATTCAGGTTACAGAAGGACCTTTACAATACAATATTTCAGTAAGAGATAATGGACCAGGAATATCCAAAGAAAATCAACATAAAATTTTCGAAATATTTGAAGTTTTGGACACTTATGATCAATATGGCGAAACTGGAAACGGTATTGGTTTAGCAACAGTAAAAAAACTTGTATTGGCTCTAGGAGGAACAATTGAAGTTGAATCAGAAATGGGGAAGTTCACTGTGTTTAACTTTACTTTAGATAAACACTAAAATTGTTTAGAATTGTGTTTTAATCGAAAAAAAAAAAATTAAATCTTCTAAATCTATAAAAAAGCAAGTCCTAATAAAACATTAGGACTTGCTTTTTTCTAAAACAATTTGAACAATAGCGTTTTTGTCTAAAACACCTGATTGTCGCCATAATTGTTTTCCGTTTTGGAATAAAATCATTGTGGGAACACCGCGAACTTGGTATTGTGAAGCAACTTGTTGGTTTTTGTCTACATCAATTTTTATAATCGAAATTTGCTCTCCTAACTGTTCTTTTACTTCTTTTAAAATGGGACTCAGCATTTTGCAAGGACCACACCAAGTAGCAAAAAAATCGACTAATATTGGTTTTTCAGATTGTATCAATTTATCGAAATTACTATTCATTGTTTATTTTTTGTTGAATTTAGCTATTGTACAGCATTGCTCGTTATTCATGATAGTTTTTGTAATGATTTGAAAGCAAAACACAAAAAAAAATTGCAAAAAAGCTAAAATTAGTTTTTGTATTGTTTAATAAACTTTTAAAAGAATTATGGCGAGTCTGTTTATAATTTAATGACTTAGTTTCTTTTTATTTGTACTAATACCCCAAGGAGTATACATAGGACAAAAATTGATAGAAATGGTAATTAATAAGATTACGGCAATAGCCATTAAAATGATTCCTAAATTTCCAGTAACGGTGTTTGTAAGATACAATGTTGCTAGTGCGATGGCAATAATTCCACGGATTGATTTGTCTGTTTTTCCCATATTATGTTTCATGATTTCTAGAATTTAAGGGTTAAAAGATGTGTTCAAATTACTATATAAATTTAAGGATTAATATTCTTAAAATCAATAGTTTAGTTGTTTAATGTTTTGCTTTGACATACAAAATTTGTTTTAGGAATAGCCGTTTTTGTAATCGCATTAAAGCCGCCTTCAATTTCCGTGAAATTTCTAAAACCTCTTGCTTGCAATATAGAAGCAGCAATCATACTGCGGTAACCGCCAGCGCAATGAAGATAAAATTTTTCTTTTGGGTCAATGTCTTTTATCCAATCGTTAATGTAGGCTAAAGGTTTAGAAAATGCTTCTTCAACATGTTCGGCAGCGTATTCCGTTTCTTTGCGAACATCAATTATTTTGCTTTCGCCAATTTTAACTTCTTTCGCTAATTCTTCAGCAGAAATTCGGTTAATCGTATCGATTTCTTTTCCTGCTTTTTGCCAAGCTTCAAAACCACCTTTTAGATGACCAATGATGTTGTCAAAACCAACTCGGCTTAATCGTGTTACCGATTCTTCTTCCTGGTCGATTTCGGTTACTAAAATAATGGGTTGTTTGACATCGGCAATTAAAGCACCTACCCAAGGAGCAAAATCGCCTTCAATTCCGATATTGATGGATTGCGGAATAAAACCTTTGGCAAAGAGATTGTTGGTTCGGGTATCTAAAATTAAGGCTCCAGAATCTTTAGCAATAGCTTCTAAATCGTTTACTTCAATAGCTTTCATTCCGTGGTTTAGAACGGTTTCAAAACTTTCATACCCTTGTTTGTTCATCGCTACATTCATTCCAAAATAAGCTGGCGGAGGCAATAGTCCTTCTGTTACTTCTTTGATAAATTCGGCTTCAGTCATATTGGCTCTCAAGGCATAATTAGTTGTTTTTTGGTTGCCAATAGTCGAAACCGTTTCTTTACTCATGTTTTTTCCACAAGCACTTCCAGCACCATGCGCAGGATATACAATTACATCATCTGGTAAAGTCATGATTTTGTCTCTTAACGAATGGAATAAGATAGCGGCTAATTGTTCTTGAGTCATATGCGCTGCTTTTTGAGCCAAATCAGGTCTTCCCACATCGCCAATGAACAAAGTATCTCCAGAGAAAATAGCGTGTTTTTTTCCGTTTTCATCAATCAATAAGTAAGTGGTACTTTCCATAGTATGTCCCGGAGTATGTAGCGCTTTTATGGTAATTTTTCCAATGTTGAATTCCTGTCCGTCGGTGGCAATGATGGCATCAAATTCAGGTTTTGCTGTTGGACCATACACTATCGGAGCTTTGGTTTCTTTACTCAAATCCAAATGTCCCGATACAAAATCGGCATGGAAATGGGTTTCGAAAATGTATTTTAGTTTCACGTTATCGCGTTCTAAACGGTCTAGGTAAGGCTGTACTTCACGCAAAGGATCAATAATAGCCGCTTCACCATTTGAAGTGATGTAATAAGCACCTTGAGCAAGACATCCAGTATATATTTGTTCGATTTTCATAATTACTTTTTTTAATTTGATGTAACAAAGATAAAGTTTCCTTCAGGGGGATATAGTGACTAAAGTTACACAAAGAATCTTAATTGTCAGTTTTCTAAAAATGAAGAAAAAAAGTAAATTAAAATGGATTTTTCATGAGGGTTTTCGAGGCATTTGAATTAAATTTGGACTATCAAAAAAAAACTCCTTTCCAATGGAAGAAATGCTCTTTTATGATCGAATGCAATTTGCATTTACCATTACTTTTCATTACTTATTTCCGCAATTAACAATGGGACTTTCGTTAATCATTGTTTATTTTAAATGGAAATTCTTAAAAACAAACGATCCTCATTACAATAAAGCGACTCATTTTTGGATGCGTATTTTTGCACTCAATTTTGCAATGGGTGTAGTAACGGGAATCCCGATGGAGTTTCAGTTTGGAACCAATTGGGCTAAATTTTCAGAACTCACAGGTGGAATTATTGGACAAACCTTAGCGATGGAAGGTATGTTTTCTTTCTTTTTAGAATCATCTTTTTTAGGTATGTTTTTATTTGGCGAAAAAATCCTCGGACACCGATGGCATTTTGTTACTGGATTATTGATTTGTTTGGGTTCCTGGGCCAGCGGATTTTTGATTATTGCTACACATTCCTGGATGCAACATCCGGTAGGCTACGAAGTATTGGAAAACGGAAAATTTGTCTTGACTAATTTCTCGGCTTTATTTACCAATGTGTGGTTGTGGCCTTCGTACTTACACAATCAGGCAGCTTCTATGGTTACAAGTTCTTTTGTGGTAGCAGGAATTGGCGCTTTTTATATTTTATCTAACAGAAATGTTTCTTTTGGAAAATTGTTTTTGAAAACGGGAGTGGTTTTCGGATTGATTTCGAGCATTATTGTTGCTGTGCCAACGGGTGATTTATTAGCTAAAGAAGTAGTAAAACACCAGCCAGTAACTTTTGCAGCTATGGAAGGAATTTTCCATACTGAGGAAAAAGGAGCTGAAATTGTACTGATTGGGCAACCAGATGTAAAAGACAAAAAACTGGACAATAAAATCGCTGTACCTAATGTATTGAGTTTTTTAACTTATGGCAATTGGGATACTGAAGTGAAAGGGTTAGATCAATTTCCAGAAGACACACACCCAACCAATATTTCAGGATTGTACTATGCATATCATATTATGGTGGGTTTAGGAACGCTTTTTATTGGAGTAATGGTATTGGCGGCTTTTCAACTGACACGAAAGAAATTGTTTCAAACCCAATGGCTTTTATGGTCGTTTATGTTCTTAATGCCATTTCCTTATATCGCCAACATAACAGGTTGGTACACGGCAGAATTAGGACGTCAACCTTGGTTAGTGTATGATTTATTGCGCACTGCTGATGGTGCTTCGCCAACGGTTTCCTCAGGAAACACCTTGTTTACCCTGATGGGATTTGTAGGTTTGTACGCGTTGTTGGGAATGTTGTATGCCATTTTAGTTGGAAAAATTATTTATCACGGTCCAGAACCAAAACATTCTTAATTTTTTAAAATAAACCATTAAGAAGTTAAGCTTATTTAAGTATTAATTTTTCTTAATTTCTTAATGGTTTAAAATGAATTTATAAAATATTTATTTGTCAAAGAAATATAAAAAATAAACTATGGAATTCTTTTGGTATGTTGTATTAATTGGCATTTTGGCGACTTATTTGGTGCTAGATGGTTACGATTTTGGAGCAGGAATTATTCATTTGTTTTTTGCTAAAACGGAGAAAGATAAAAAAGCAATTACAAATGCTATTGGCCCTTTTTGGGATGCCAATGAAGTTTGGTTGATTGCCGCAGGAGGTATTTTGTTTTATGCTTTCCCTACGTTGTATGCAGCTTCGTTTAGCGGATTTTATTTGCCGTTGATGATGATTTTATGGTTGCTTATTTTTAGAGCAGTAGGATTAGAATTACGCGGACAAATTCACAATAAAATGTGGGAAGCTGTTTGGGATAAAGCCTTCGGAATTGCTAGTTTACTATTGGCTTTGTTTTTCGGAATGGCTTTAGGAAACGTAGTTCGTGGCGTAAATCTCGGAATGGTAGAGAATGGTGTTTCTACTCAGGAATCGCATTTTTTCTTCCTGCCATTATGGAATCCAACACTGAGTCCAGTAGCTTCCGAACTTGGAATTATCGACTGGTTTACCCTTTTTCTGGGTGTGGTAAGTGTGGTGGCTTTAATGATTCATGGCGCCAATTGGATTATTTATAAAACCAATTCGTCGTTGAATACTCAGTTAAAAGAGATGGTTTTCAAAATGAATTTTGTTTTGCTGGCACTGGTGATTGTTTCGTTATCAGTTTGGCATATAATTGAGAAAGAACCTTTCCATAACTTCATTGATAATCCCATACTTTTTATCTTTCCGCTGATTACGTTTGTGGGTTTGTTTGGACTTTTTAAAGTAAGGACGTTCCAAAAAGACGGAACAGGATTCCTGTTTTCGACCCTTTTCCTCGTAGGCGGATTTACTTCGACCACGGCTTCTATTTTTCCCGTAGTATTACCGTCAACTAATAAAGTCAATCCTTCATTGACTATTTACAATGTCGCCAATGGTGAATATGCCTTATCTGTTGGTGTGTATTGGTTTGCTATCGCTTTGGCTTTGGTAATTGGGTATTTTATCATTCAATACAAAGTGTTTAATGGGAAAATGGATGATGTGGGTTATGGTGAGCATTGAGTTATTATGTAAATAAATTACATGAAAATTCTTGTTTTTAAAGAAAGGTATTTTATATTTATAGGATTTTTAAATAAATACTAAGTAATTTAATTTATGAACTACATTAAAAACATTTTAATCCTATTGTTTATTTGTAAATTCTCAAATGTACAATCACAAATTGACTGCCAGAAATTAAAAGAAACAATAACGATTAAAAATCAACAAATAGATAACCTTAATAATGAAGTTAATTATTATAAAGAAGCTTTAAGCCTAACAAAAAGTGTGGTTCAAACTGAAATTGAAAATATTAAATTTCAGATAAATTCAGTTGTTGGAAATAGACAAGATAAAAGTATTGAAGTTGAAGGAATTTATACAAATCAAGGAGATATTCTAAAAGCTCTACAGGCTGAAAGAGCAACAATTATTGATCCTAAAGGCAATTTATATACTTCAGTTTATGAAATAAATTTAGGTGGAGGAAGTATAAGAGTGGAAAATATTTACACTAATGTTCCTATGAAATTTAAAATATTTTTTAGAAATATAGAAGAAGAAACCCCAGTAATTAGAGTTTTAACTTTAGCGATGTTTTCAAAAGATGATTCTGGGAAAATAAATTCAGGGAAATTTGAAAACATTAATGTTACATGGAAATAGTTTAAACTTTGGTAATAAAATTAGTTTAAAATTTATCTCAACTACACTCGAGGTTACAACGCAGAATTATTCAAAAGTTATTTGTGCTAATCTGCGTAATTTGCGGTTGAAACTTTTCTTAATGAACTTAGCGAAACCTTAGAATCTTTGCGGTTTTAAAAAAAATAGCGGTTAAAAACCATCACAATAAAACTTCTTTCACAATAATGTAAATCCCCATTATCAATACAAACCATCCAAAAATAGGTTTCAGTTTGTTTCCGTCTATTTTTTTAGAAAGCAGGATTCCAATAAACATCCCTACAAAAGCCATCGCTGAAATCAAAAGTAGAAAACCATAATCAATAGGAGTGTTGAGGTATAAATCGCCAGCAAAACCTATTGCCGAGTTGATGAAAATAATCAACAACGAAGTTCCTACGGCTTGTTTCATAGGCAAATTAGCAAAAAACAATAAAGCTGGAATAATTAAAAACCCGCCACCAGCACCTAGAAATCCAGTTACAATTCCTACCAGAAAACCTATAAAAGCCAGTTGGCTATAATTAGTTTTAGAGTTTACAACTTCAGTTTTACTTTTTTTTATCATCGATATCGAAGCACTAATCATCAGAATAGCAAAGACAATCATAATTAATAAATCTTTGGAAACTGCATAAGAAGCAACCGTAAATAGGGTGGAAGCAATTTGTGGAAAAATCACTTCGCGAATTATTAATATTGAAATAACAGAGGGAATAGCAAAATACAAGGCGGTTTTTAGTTGTAAATTACCAAGTTTGTAATGACTGTAACCGCCATATAAAGACGTAATGCCAACAATAAACAAAGAGTAACTAGTAGCGAGTTCAGGATTTACTTTGAATAAGTAAACCAAAATAGGAATAGTAAGTATGGAACCACCGCCGCCAATTAATCCTAATGAAAGCCCAATTATAATTGAAGCAAAATAGCCAATATATTCCATGTTCTAATTTTTTTTACAAAGGTTGGAAGTATTTCGGCTAGCCACAGTAACATTTGTCACACGGGCAATTTTAGATTTTTAATTCAATTTGATTGCGGTGTAACTGTACTAAACCACGTTGTTCCATTTTTTTTAGTAAACGCGAAACTACTTCTCTGGAAGTATTTAATTCGAGAGCAATTTCCTGATGTGATAAATTGATTTCTTTGCAACCACAAGCTTTAGCATGACGTTTTAAATAGAATTCCAGACGTTCGTCCATGGCTCGAAAGGCAATGTTATCGATAACTTCCAGTACTTCTTCAAATCGGGTTCTATAGGTGTATATTACGAATTCGTACCAAGAGCGGTGATTCATCATCCATTTGTCCATTAAAGCGAGCGGAATAGTAACAGCTTCGACATCTTCTACTACTTTAGCGGTAATTTGGCTCTTTTGGTCTTTTGTAGAACAAATTAACGAAATGGCACAGGCTTGTCCTGCTTGCAAGTAATACATTAGAAATTCTTCGCCATCTTCGCCTTCACGGTAGATTTTTAATTGTCCTTTCAGAATCAAAATAGTGCTTTTGATGTATTGTCCCGTTCGCATAATAACATCACCTGCTTTAAAATATTGAAAACTAGAATTGGTTTCAATTTCTTGAATCAGTTCATTAGAGAAATTAGGGAAGGTATTTTTAAGTATGATTGTTTCTTCTGACATGGTTATCGTTTTAAAAGCGAAATCTTATTAATCTATCGGTTTTTTGGGTAAAATTCTAAGACTTTGGTAAAAGTAATTAAAAAATAGTGATAGTTATGGGCTGTTTTGTTCTAAATAATTTATTGAAATAGTGAATACGAAATTGCAGATATTACATTTATAGATAGAAAAAGTAAGCAATCTTTAACAAAATATTAAGCTAATGTAAGTTTTGGTGATTATTGTAATTTCACTAAAACGTTTTCTTTAAAATATTTGCTAATTCAAATTTAGAAGGCTTATTTATAGCAAAAACATTGTAATTTTACAAAAAACACATTATAGATTATGAATTTAACACAAGAAGATTGGATTGCTCAACTCGAAGCAGATGACAATGCAGTGATTTTAGACGTAAGAACGGAAGACGAATGTGACGAAGGAATTATTGCTAATGCAATAAACATTGATATTCATAAAGGTCAGGATTTTATTTCTGAAATAGAAAAATTGGATAAAAGTAAAAATTACTATGTCTATTGTCGTTCTGGAGCAAGAAGCGGAAAGGCTTGCGAAATTATGAATGAATTAGGATTTGATAATGCCTATAACTTATTGGGAGGTATGTTAGATTGGGATGGAGAAGTAGTAGCTCCTTAAATCCGAAACATTTTTTAACACTAACTAAAATATTAAAACTAGATGAATTCAATTCCAGAAGAATTTAAGATTAAAGCATTATTGCATCAAGATACTTATTTAATTGATGGTGAGTTGAAAAAATGGACTGGAAAAACTACTGAGGTTTTTTCTACTATTTCTTCTACCGAAGAATATGCTCCTACGTTGTTAGGAACCATTCCTTTTATGGGTGAGAAAGAAGCAGAAGAAGTTGTTAATTCGGCAAAAAATGCTTTTAATAACGGTCAGGGTTTATGGCCAACCATGAAAGTAGCGGATCGTATTAAATGTATGGAAAATTTCGTTACACAAATGAAAACTACTCGTCAGGAAGTAGTGAAGTTGTTGATGTGGGAAATTGGAAAATCATTAGGAGATTCTGAAAAAGAATTTGATAGAACAGTAGATTATATTTACGATACCATCGAACATTACAAGGAATTAGATAGAAGTAATGCTCATTTTACAAAAAGCCAAGGGGTTAATGCAATGATCCGCAGAGGACCTATTGGAGTGGTTTTGTGTCTTGGACCTTACAATTATCCATTGAATGAAACTTTTTCGTTATTGATTCCTGCTTTGATTATGGGAAATCCAGTAATTTTTAAACCGGCTAAAAACGGAGTGTTGTTAATTTCTCCATTATTAGAAGCTTTTAAAACTAGTTTTCCAAAAGGTGCTATTAATATTGTTTACGGAAGAGGTCGAGAAATTGCTTCTCCAATTATGAAATCAGGAGTGGTAGATATTTTGGCTTTAATTGGAAACAGTAAGTCGGCAATTGCTTTGCAAGACCAACATCCAAATAAAAACAGATTGCGTTTAGTTTTAGGATTAGAAGCTAAAAATCCAGCAATTATTTTACCAGATGCCGATTTAGATTTGGCAATTTCTGAGTGTATTACAGGAACTTTGTCTTTTAACGGTCAACGTTGTACGGCTTTGAAAGTTTTATATGTTCACGAATCGATTGCTGAAGAATTCAACAGAAGATTTTCTCAAAAAGTAGACGAACTTATTTTTGGAAATCCTTGGGATAAATCAGTTTCATTGACTCCACTTCCAGAAGCTGAAAAACCAGCTTACATTCAAGGTTTAATTGATGATGCTACAGCCAAAGGAGCAAAAATTATAAACCAAAAAGGTGGACAACATTCAGAAAATTATATTTTTCCAGCAGTTCTTTTTCCAGTGAATAAAGAAATGCGTTTGTATCACGAAGAGCAATTTGGACCAGTAGTGCCAATTATGACTTTCAAAGATATTCAGGAGCCATTAAACGATATGGCTGAATCTAATTATGGTCAACAAGTAAGTTTATTTGGTAAAAACATCAAAACTATTGCACCGCTTATTGATGCTTTAGTAAACTTAGTATGTAGAGTAAACCTGAACAGTTCTTGCCAGCGTGGACCGGATGTGTATCCGTTTACAGGTCGTAAAGATTCTGCAGTAGGAACTTTAAGTGTTTTTGACGCCTTACGTTCATTTTCTATTAGAACTTTTGTAGCTTCTAAAGACAATGCTTACAATAACGAAATATTACAAGAATTATTGAATAGTAAAGAATCCAACTTTATTAATACCGATTACATCTTGTAATACTTAACTAAAACAAACTAAAAACAAGAAAACCGCTTCATTTGAAACGGTTTTTTTTATGTGATTTTCGAAAAAAAATGAATGGATTACAAGTTTAAAACGAAGTGATTTAGCAATTTAGCATCGTATTTTTCTTTGTCAAACATATAAAGATAGGAGCCTTTTCTGGAAGACAACATGTCTTTTTCGTTGAGTTTTACCAGAATATCTAAAGAATTGATTTTGCTAATAAAATTTCTTTTGTCTAGTTCTTTATCTAAAATGGCTTCGTATAATTCTAACAATTGACGCATCGTAAATTTTTCAGGCAAAAGTTCAAACCCAACTGGTTTTGTTGAGGTTCTGTAACGCAATCTTCTTATAGCGTGCGCAACCATTTCGTTATGGTCAAAAATTAATTTGGGCATTTTAGAAATACTAAACCATTCCGCTTCGTGATCTTGAATTAAAGCGGTATTGTGATTTTCAATATTAATTAGCGCATAAAAAGCAACTGAAATCGTTCGGTCTACTGGGTCACGATCCACTTCGCTATACGCATACAATTGTTCCATATAAATATCCTGAAGTCCAGTATAACGATTAAGAACTCTAATTGCAGCACCATTTAAAGATTCACTTTTCTTTAAAAACCCTCCCATTAAAGACCATTTTCCTTTTTCTGGTTCAAAATCTCTTTTGATTAATAAAATTTTTAAGCCTTCATTGTCAAACCCAAAAATGATACAATCGACAGATAGTAAGACTTTGTCCTCGGTGTTATAATTATTTAACATCTTAGTTGTTTATTTTGGGGTAAATATACTCACTTCTAAAAAAGTATCATAATAATTAGTGTAGAATGAGCACTTAATGAACTTTCTTTAAAGAACCTTAGGGTTTTTCTAAAATAAATCAGATTCAATACTAATAAAAACAGATTATCTAAACATTAAAAATAAATAAATGTTTGTGTTATCTCCAAGGGAATTACGTAAAATAGAATAGGCTTTAGTTATATGAGCTTCAACAGATTTAATAGAGACATTTTTATACTCTGCAATTTCTATATTAGTGAGTCCCTCTTCCTTACTTAGTAAAAAGATTTCCTTGCATTTAGGTGGGAGATTTTGAATTTCTCTTTTTACCAACTTAATGATACGCTCCAGAGAATGTTCGTCCTCATTTTCTACAATAGTATTGAGAGCATCAATATATTTTTTTTCTAGAGGATAAGTGGATTTTTGACTGCGATACTGATCAATAAATTCATTGTAAACTGATTTGTATAAGAAACTAATAATTACAAAATCATCTTTTAAGTTTTTTCGTTTGTTCCAGATACGCATAAAAACATTCTGTACAATATCTTCAGATAAATTATGATCATGCGTAAAACTGTAAGCATAAACACATAGTTTATGATGGTAAGTATTTACCAGAAAAGTATAAGCTTTTGGGTCTCCCGTTTTTAAAGCATCAATAAGTTGAATGTTGTCAGAATAAACCTCTTTCATTGTGTGAAGTAGAAATAATTAGCTTAATTTTTGTGCAATGTATAAAAAAAAATGTAAAAAAGTTAGGGTAGTGTAAAATCAACACGTATTAATAGAAAATAGTATAAAATGGAAAATGCTAAGATTGAAAATATAATAGTCAAGTTTTTAATAAATCAAGCTTCAGCATCTGAGTTGACTGAGTTAGAGATATGGATACAAGATCCGGATAATAAAGAGTTATTCGATCAATATGTCAAAATCAATTATGTAATCGAATATAATATGAAGGAATTTGATTCTTCTAAAATAAAGAGCAAGTTGTTAGAAGCATTTGCTATAGAAAAGAAAGTTAAAAAACGGAAAAAGTTCCGAAAATTAATTTATTATTCTGCAGCAGCAGTTTTTTTTGGAATTCTTACCATGGGTTATTTTAATAGAACAAGTTTTTTTAAGCAACCTGAAGGGATTCCTGTAATAGTAAATAACGTTATCAAAGCAGGAACCGATAAAGCAATATTGACTCTTGAAGATGGATCGAATGTTTTGTTAGAAAAAGATAAAACCTATGAGAAAGACAATGTAGTAAGCAATGGTAAAGAATTAGTTTGTGGCAAAAATCAGGGAAAATCAGGTTTAGTATATAATTATTTGACCATACCAAGAGGAGGTCAGTTTCAAATAAAATTATCCGATGGAACAAATGTTTGGTTGAATTCTGAATCTAAGTTAAAATTCCCAGTGGCTTTCATAGAAGGCAGTCCACGTGAAGTAGAATTAATTTATGGAGAAGCTTTTTTTGATGTATCCCCAAGTACAGAACATAAAGGTGCTAAGTTTAAAGTTGTAAATAAAAATCAGGAAGTAGAGGTTTTAGGTACAGAGTTTAATATAAAAGCCTATAAAGATGAAGATAAAATTTACACCACATTAATAGAAGGAAAAGTAGCCGTAAGTGATTTTAGTTCAAAAAAACACTTAGTTCCTAATCAACAATCAATTATCAATCTCAAAAATGGAAATATAACTATAAATCCAATTGATGCTTATAATGAAGTATTGTGGACAAAAGGAATCTTTAGTTTTAAGAGCAAAACATTAAAAGAAATTATGAATGTTATGTCTCGATGGTATGATGTTCAAGTGGTGTTTCAAAATACAGAACTTGAAAAGGTTAAATTCAATGGAGTACTAAGCAAAAATGATGATATAAAAGAAATCCTGACAATAATTAAGAAAACTAACTTTATAAATGAATATGAGATAAAAGACCAGAAAATTATAATAAAATAAAAAAGAAAGGGAACAAAGTAATACCTGGACAGTACGATACTTTATCCCCCCTATCAGATTATTAATTAACATTTAACCAATAAACACAAATATATGAAAATTGAATTTACTAACCATTTTTTCTTTTTAAGGAGAAAATTTTTACTAACCAGTATGAAAGCTTTTATATTGTTTTTTTGTACGACTGCCTTTAGTTTTTCTTCAAGTAAAGTTTTTACACAGAATGTAAAAATTGTCATAGATAAAGACAAGGTTGTAACTATTGATGAGGTCTTTGACCTTTTAAGAGAACAAACAGATTTTACATTTATCTATCAAGAAGATATGTTTAAAAATGTTCCAAAAATAAAACTTAAAAAAGGAACAATTAGTGCTAATAAATTGTTAAATGAAAACCTGGGTAATGATGGTTTTAATTTTGAACTTATTGGTAAAAATAAACTTGTAATAACTAAAGCTAAACCTGAAGAAAAGGTACAACAGCAAATAAAAGTTTCAGGAATTGTAAAGGATTCTAATGGCGCACCCATTCCAGGAGTAAATGTTGTTGTAAAAGGCACCACAAATGGAGTTCAAACTGATTTTGACGGAAAATTTTCCATAGATGTAGCTGGATCAAATGCGGCACTTATAATTTCTTATATTGGATTTGTAAATCAGGAAATTAAAGTTGGTAATCAAACTAATATTACAGTTACCCTTTTAGAAGATTACGCTAAGCTGGACGAAGTTGTTGTAGTTGGATATGGAACACAAAAGAAATCGGATTTAACCGGATCTGTTTCTGTAGTTAATATGGAAAGCGCAAAAAAAACAGTTACTTATGATGCTGCTAAAATGCTGCAAGGACAGGTGGCCGGTGTCACAGTACAATCTTCTGGTGAGCCAGGTGGATTTGTAAATATAAAAATTAGGGGTATCAACTCTTTCAGTAATAACAACCCATTATTTGTTATTGATGGAGTGATTGTTGATTCTCCATTTGATTTTGCACCTGGAGATATCGAATCCATGCAAGTTTTAAAAGATGCTTCCTCAGCAGCTATTTATGGAGTTCGTGGAGCTAATGGAGTAGTAATTATCACTACTAAAAAAGGAAAAGCAGGAGCAATGGAAATCAAATACAAATCTCTTTTTGGTGTCCAAAATGTAGCAAGAGAATGGTCAGTAACTGATAGAGTAGGTTACCAAAGAATTACTACAGCAGCCGAACAAAATGATAATTTGGGTATAGCTCCAGGTAATGATCCTACAAGTCCATTTTACATTAATAATGTAAATACTAATTGGCAAGAAGAAGCTTATGGTGCAGGTACAGTTCAAAATCATTCTCTTACTTTTAATGGTGGTGCAGAATCTCTGGGATACAATATGAATATCGACTATTTCAAAAACACTTCTTACTTAGAAACACCACAAGATTATGAAAGGTATTCTATGAACTTGAATTTGCATGGTAAAAAAGGAAAATTAAAATACGGTTCAAAAATTGCTTACACTGAATCAGACAAACAATCATTTAATAGTTGGGTGGGTGAATCAGCAATTGGTGCATTACTAACTGCAATTCCAACAATGCCTGTATATGATGAAAATTGGTTAGGTGGTTATGGCGGTACTTATAGCGATACTCAAAGAGCAATTTCGCTTAATGTTATTGGTTATAATAATTTAATTACAAACACAGGAAGAAGAAACCATTTTATAGGAGATATTTGGGCAGAATTAGAATTAGTTAAAGGATTAAAATACAAACTAGATGTTAGTTATGATAAATTACACTGGTTTGACCGAAGATATACTCCTGAATTTGAACTTGGATGGTATTATAAGGTTCCAAGTGATAGAGCAACGCTTAATATAGCAACTGGAAATCAAACTAAAACGTTTGTAAATAATATTCTTACTTATAATTTTACTGTAGGCAATCACAATATAGATGCTTTAGTAGGGTCTATTGACGAGAGAAATAATCATTATAATCATTATTCTTCTGGTGTAGGATATGAAGCTAATGATATTAAAAAATTACAATTTGCGGATAATAGAAATACCGATGAATATGAATATACCATTACGGCAAAATCGTATATAAGCAGATTGAATTATGGTTATGACGATCGTTATTTGCTTACTGCTAACTTTAGACAGGATAAAACTTCTTTATTTAGTCAGAAATACAATTCGGCTAATTTCTACTCCTTTTCAGCTGCTTGGAAATTGAGCAATGAAAAATTTATTCACTTGCCAGAATGGGTTAGCAATGTTAAGTTAAGAGGAGGATATGGAATTATAGGAAACAACACTATTCCACAATATTTCTTTGCTACTACTATGAATAGTTTTGCTAGTTATAATTTCAATAACGAATTGGCTCCTGGTACTACAGTAGTAAGCGCTTTAGATCCTAATGTGCATTGGGAAGAAACAAATACTACTAATGTGGCTCTTGAAGTTGGTATGTTTAATAATGACTTACAATTTACAGCAGAGTATTATCTTAAAAAATCAAATGATTTATTGATTGACGTGCCATTGCCTTTTTCTTCAGGAGCATTTCCTGCTTTGGTTAAGACAAATGCCGCATCAGTAGAAAACACAGGATTAGAATTCTCATTGGTTTATAATAACAATCACAATGAATTCAAATACAGTATTGCTGCTAACATTGGTACTTTAAAAAACAAAGTAACACAAATTGGTTTTTCTGATTCTGGGAATCCTATTCCGGGGGCTGCTGCTATGACTGTAGTAGGAAGATCTATAGGTGAAATTTACGCTTGGGAAACAGATGGAATTTTTCAATCTCAAGAAGAAATCAATGCAGCGCCTTCACAAACAAATGCACAAGTAGGTGATATAAAATTCAAAGATCAATTAACAATTGATACTAATGGTGATGGTGTTTTTGATACAGCTGATGGAGTTATAAATGATGGAGACCGAGTGTTTCAAGGTGTAACAATACCTAAATACAATTATGGTATCAATCTTAGTGCTTCTTATAAAAATTGGAGTGCTTCTATGTTTTGGCAAGGAAGCGGTGGTAACAAAGTATTTAATGGAGTGTATCGTGATTTAATGGCTGGAAGATATGGAAACCATCATACAGATATGTTAAATTATTGGACACCTACTAATACCAACACTAATGTACCACGCCCTTCAACACTGGATGCTAATGCTAACGGAAGAGATTCTAATCGTTTTATAGAAAGTGGAAATTACATTAAATTACAAACAGCTGAGATTAGTTATAATATTCCAGTTAGTAAAACTAGTTTTATTCAAAACGCAAGAGTATATGCTAATGGACAAAACTTATGGATTATATCTAAATACAGAGGTTATGATCCTGATTTTAATAGTGATGGATTGTTCTCCAGGGGTTATGATAATGGCTCTTTCCCAAATCCAAGGACGATCTCTTTAGGTATTGAAGTGAATTTTTAAAATCAAGGTATCAATTTAAAACAAATCAAAATGAAATATAAAATATATAATTATTTAGCTGGTTTCTTTTCACTAGCAATAATAACAACAGCTTGTGTTAACGATGAAGATTTAATTCAGATTGACCCTAATAATAGTGCTGTAGATTCTTTTTGGAAAACGGATTCAGATGCTTTAAAAGGGGTCAATGCAGCTTACGGAAGTTTACTTACTGACGGAACTTATATGCGTAGCACTCCTTTATTACTAGATTTAAAAGGAGATGATGCCCGTAGTAATAGTCCATGGGGAGCTATGGCTAATGTGGGAAGATTCAATTCTAATCCTAGTGATGCAGCAATTTACGGTTGGGCTTATGAAACCTATTATCAGGGTATTTTTAGAGCAAATCAGGTTTTGACCAATGTACCTGGGATTAATTTTGAAGATTCAGCATTAAAAGATAGAATTTTAGGACAGGCTTATTTCTTAAGAGGATTGTATTTGTTTCATGCAGTTAATATGTTTAAAAACGTACCTGTTCCAACAGATATAGCTCCAATTTATCCACAAAAATCAGAAGCAGAAGGTTGGGCTCAGGTTATTGATGATTTTAAAATGGCAGCTGAATTATTGCCTACTTCTTACACTTCTGTTTCAGGTTTAGATGCTGGCGAAAAAGGACGTGCCACAAAAGGGGCTGCTTTGGGCTATTTAGGAAAAGCCTATTTGTTTACTAAAGATTTTATTAATGCAAGAGATACTTTTAAAGCCGTAATTGATTTAGGAGTTTACTCTTTGGTATCTAATTACCGTGATAATTTTACCGAAACTAATGAGAATAACTCCGAATCTTTATTTGAAGTACAATTTAGCAGAGAAGCTGGAGGAGTTGACTTAGGTTGGGGAGGAGCTCCTGCTTCAGGATGGGGAAAAACTTCAGGCAGAGCAATTACTTACGGACCAAGAGGGTTTGGATTTACTGATGTTCAACCAACAAGGATTTTATTTAATGAATTTCATGAAGAATTAACGGTTTCTGGAGATGTTGATCCACGTTTAGATGCTACCATGTTTTACAATAAACCAGGTGGAATGCAATTGTACGGACAAGATTTTGCTACTACATATGCTTCAAATTCTGGAGATTTGAATGATTTATTTTGTAGAAAATATCAAAATTCTGATGGTCAGAAAGTAGATGAATTTGACTGGCGTTCTGGAATCAATGAGCGACTGCTTCGCTATGCTGATATTCTTTTGATGTATGCTGAGTGTTTAAACGAAACAGCTGATACTCCTGGAGCGTACACTTATATTCAAATGGTAAGAGACAGGGTTAATTTGCCAAATTTAGCAATAACAAAACCTAACATGACCCAACCTCAAATGAGAGAACAGATTGGTCATGAAAGATTCTTAGAATTCCCATTAGAAGGTCACCGATTTGATGATATTCGCCGTTGGGGATGGTTACAAGATCCTGTAAAATTAGCTTGGTTGAAATCTAGAGATGCCGAGTTTAATTCATACTCTCCTGGAAGAGAATTTTTCCCAATACCACAGCTAGAAAGGGATAACAATCCGGGAACCTCTCAAAATGATAGTTATTAATGTCTTTTTGTCAATAGTTAGTTAATTGTGTTTTTTTAATACCATAATGGTAAACTCTCAAAAGGTACTATTATGGTATTATAACCTAATAAATAGAATAAAAAATATTCTTTAGGAACAATTGACTTCAAAAAAATATAAGATTATAATTCCTTCTTTTCTCTGTAATAGTTTTAGAAGGAAAAACAAAAAAATTAGAAATGAAAAATTCAAATTCCATTTTAAAAACAGCTTCTTATTTTGGACTTCTTTTATTTGTACTAGCTACAGTAAGTTGTTCAAAAGATGACCCTACAACAGATGAAATAGATCCTCCTGTTGTTGTACCACCAGTGGTTACGCCTACATTTCCAGGACCTACTTATCCGGATAATTACACTTCAATTTCATCATGGAGTAGCCGTTCGCAGTGGAATTTAGCCAATGTACACGATCCTTCGGTTGAAAAATCTGGGGAGTATTATTATATGTATCAAACCGATGCTTCTTATGGTAATGCGCACGATGGACATGGACATTTTCCTTACAGACGTTCTAAAGACCTAATCACATGGGAATTTATGGGAACAGCTATGGCACAAGCACCTGCTTGGATAAAAGATTCTTTGAACAACAAAAGAGCCAGAATGGTTCCTGCTTTACCACCAATAACTAATCCTAGATATGGATACTGGGCGCCTTTTGTAAAAAAAGTAGGCAACAAATACCGAATGTATTACAGCATTGTGGTAGATGAACCAATTACAGGAACTAGTTTTGACACTTCGTGGTCAGAAAGAGCCTTTATTGGATTGGCTGAATCTGACGATTTAGCATCTAATGTCTGGGTTGATAAAGGAATGGTCGTGTGCTCAGAGCCAGATGGATTAAAACCTTATTCCTATACAGGAGCAAGAAATTGGGAAAATGCTTATTTTAAGTTCAATGCAATTGACCCAACTCTTACTGTTACTCCAGAAGGTGAACATTATTTAATTTATGGTTCTTGGCATTCAGGAATTGCAGCCTTGAAACTTAATCCCACCACAGGAAAACCAGATCAACTGGAAACCTTAAGTGATTACGGAACTCGTATTGTCACTCGGCATGCTACCAGTCGCTGGCAAGCATCAGAAGGTCCTGAAATAATATACAATCCTGACACACAATATTATTATTTATTTTTAGCTTATGATGAGCTTTCGGTAGCTTACAATACCCGTGTGGCTAGATCGAAAAGTATAACTGGACCTTATTTAGGTATTAATGGTGCCAATATTACTAATGGAGCCGAATGTTGGCCTATGTTAACACATCCATATTCCTTTAATAATCATACTGGGTGGGTTGGTTTTTCACATTGTTCTGTATTCCAAAATCCCGATACTAAAGAATGGTTTTATGCTTCTCAAGCCCGTTTGCCTGAAGGAGTTCCAGGAATTAATGCGTCTAATGCAGTAATGATGGGGCACGTGCGAGCTATTCAATGGACTGAAGACGGATGGCCAGTAGTGGCTGCAGAACGCTACGCAGGCGTACCCAAAACAACCATCACTGAAGCATCGTTTGTAGGGTCTTGGGAACAAATTACAATGAATTATCAATACAAAACCATTCAAAAATCAGTTACTGTATTTTTAACTGCCGATAAAAAAGTATCTGGTGCAGTTACTGGAAACTGGTCTTACGACAGTACTAAGCAAGTACTTACCGTAAATGGAATACAATGCAAAGTAAGCGATGCTTGGGATTGGGAAGCTTCCACTAGAAAAGTAACTCTAAGCTATTCTGGATTGACTTCAGATGGAAGACCAGTTTGGGGTAAAAAAATAAATTAGTGCCTGTTTAAAATTCATTAAAAATTAATTACCCATTCCGCCGTAGCGGATGTAATTTTGATGAATTTTCACGAAATTTTTCACCATTTAGGGACTGGGAAAAGAAAATTTATTTTTTAAATAAATTTAAATAGGGTCTTAGTTTATTTAGAATTGTATTTGAGTAGCAATTCATCTAAAAAAAACAAAAACACTTTCTTTATTTTTAATTTCACAAAATCTGTTAATAAATAGTGGGTTATTTTGTCTTTATTTCTAATTTGAAGTTTGTTTTTATCTTTTTATTTTACCTATATTTACAAATGTTAATCGTACACTTATAACCAATAAAAAATGTAACTAGAATGAAAAAAAATCTGTTCTTATTGTTGATTTTTACTTTTTGTAATCAACTTGCTTTTTCACAAAAAGAAAGCACAATTCTGAGTATTAAAAAAGCTGAAAAGCCTACTGTTATTGATAAAAATATTTATGGTCACTTTGCAGAACATTTGGGGAGATGTATCTACGGAGGTTTTTTTGTAGGCGATACTTCTAAGATTCCAAATACAAACGGAGTTAGAAATGACATCATTTCTGCTTTAAAAGAATTAAAAATACCAAATTTAAGATGGCCAGGTGGCTGTTTTGCTGATACATATCATTGGAAAGACGGTGTTGGACCAAAAGAAAAAAGACCAACAATTGTAAATACATGGTGGGGTGGAGTAACTGAGGATAATAGTTTTGGGACACACGATTTTTTAAATTTGTGTGAAGAATTAGGAGCTCAACCGTATTTGTCTGGAAATGTAGGAAGTGGAACTGTTCAGGAATTAGCTGATTGGGTTCAATATACTAATTTTTCTGGAAAAAGTCCGATGAGTGATTTGCGTAAAGAAAATGGAAGAACTGAACCTTGGAAAGTAAAATTTTGGGGAATTGGTAACGAAGCATGGGGATGTGGAGGAAATATGACTCCAGAATATTATGCAGGTGAGTATAGAAAATTTGCCACTTTCATGTCAGATTGGGAAAATACGGGTGGATTAACACGTATTGCTTCTGGAGCTAATGGAAGTGACTACAATTGGACAGAAGTTTTGATGAAAAACATTCCAATAAATATGTTGGGTGGAGTTGGAGTACATCATTATGCGGTAATCAATTGGTCTAAAAAAGGAGACGCTGTAGATTTTAATGAGGATGGTTATTTTAAAACGATGACTTCGGCTTTAAAAATGGAAGAGTATGTTACCAAACATGCTGCTATTATGGATAAATATGATCCTGAGAAAAAAGTAGCGATGATGGTAGACGAATGGGGAGCTTGGTATGAAGTAGAAAAAGGATCAAATCCAGGGTTTTTATACCAACAAAATACAATGAGAGATGCGGTTTTAGCTGGTTCAACACTAAATATTTTTAACAATCACGCTGACAGAGTGCGTATGGCCAATTTAGCACAATGTGTGAATGTATTGCAAGCAGTAATTTTGACTGATAAGGCAAAAATGATTTTGACACCAACATACCACATCATGAAAATGTATCGTGTACATCAAGATGCTGAATTGTTGCCTATCGATTTCAAATCTCCAGAATATACTTTTGAAGGAAACACGTTGCCTGCAATCTCGGCTTCGGCTTCAAAAGATAAAAGCGGATTTGTGCATGTTTCTTTAGTAAATATTGATGCTAAAAAAGAAAATAAAATCGAAATTAATTTGGCTGAATTGGGTTTAAAAAATGTTACAGCAACAATTTTGACTTCTAAAAAATTACAAGATTATAATTCATTTGATAAACCAAATGCAATTGAACCTAAAGAGTTCAAAGGGTTTAAGAATGCCAAAGGAAAATTAGAAGTAACTATTCCTGCATTTTCTGTTGTAGTATTAGAAGGAAAATAAATTAGTATAATGAAAATCACAACTCTATTATTTAGTGTGAGTCTTTTATCAGCAGTTGTTTCTTGTAAAACAACTGCTGTAAAAGAAACAACTTCTGCCGAAAATCAGTCTTCGCTGAAAATGAATAATCCTATTATTACCGATAAATATACCGCTGATCCAGCCGCAATTGTCCACAAAGACAAGGTCTATCTTTATGCAGGACATGATGTTCCTGAAAAAGGCGAGAATACTTATCGAATGAACGAATGGTTGGTATATTCTTCTTCGGATATGGTCAATTGGGAAGAACATCCAGTGCCATTAAAACCTACTGATTTTGCTTGGGCAAAAGGAGATGCCTGGGCAGGACAAGTGATTGAAAGAAACGGAAAATTCTATTGGTATGTAACTGTTTCTCACGGAACAATCCATGGGAAATCAATAGGAATTGCAGTTTCGGATAGTCCAACTGGTCCTTTTAAAGATGCTTTAGGAAAAGCGTTAATTACCAATGATATGACTACCAAAACTAAAATCAGTTGGGATGATATTGATCCAACAGTGATTATTGATGATGATGGTCAGGCTTATCTTTTTTGGGGAAATACCGTTTGTAATTATGTGAAACTAAAAGAAAACATGATTGAAATGGATGGACCAATGCAAACTATAGATTTACCTAATTTTACTGAAGCGCCTTGGATTCACAAACGTAAAGGATGGTATTACTTGTCTTATGCTTATCAGTTTCCTGAAAAAATTGCTTACGCTATGAGTAAATCGGTTAATGGACCTTGGGAATACAAAGGCATTTTAAATGAGGTAGCTGGAAATTCGAATACCAATCATCAGGCAATCATTGATTTTAAAGGCAAGTCGTATTTTATTTACCATAATGGATCAATACCTACTGATGGAGGAAGTTTTAGAAGATCGGTTTGTGTAGATCGTTTGTATTACAATCCAGATGGAACTATGAAACGTGTAGTGATGACATCAGAAGGAATTCAAAACTAAAAAGATGCTATTTTTTAAAACCAAGTTTAGGCTAGTAATGTTACTGTTTTTGATTGTTTTCGAATCAAATGCACAAACTATTTCGGTCCATGATCCTGTAGTTATCAAAGAAAAAGATACGTATTATCTATTTTGTACAGGAAAAGGAATTAAAACGTATAGTTCTAAGGACTTGAAAAATTGGAAAGCAGAACCAGCTGTTTTCAAAGAAAAACCCGTTTGGACCGAATCAGTTGTGCCAAATTTTGACAATCATATTTGGGCTCCCGATATTATTTTTCATAACAACGTGTATTATTTGTATTATTCCGTTTCAGCTTTTGGTAAAAATACTTCGGCAATTGGAGTGACTACTAATGTTACTTTAAATCCGGAAGACAAAAAATATCAGTGGAAAGATCAGGGAATTGTGATTGAATCTTCGCCAAATAGAGACGAATGGAACGCCATTGATCCTAATGTAATTATTGACGAAAATAATACGCCTTGGTTGTCATTTGGTTCATTTTGGGATGGAATAAAATTGGTTAAATTAAACCCTGATTTAATGTCTATTGCAAAACCTCAGGAATGGCATACTATTGCCAAACGTAGAAATACACTACTTTCTGAAGGAAGTTCAGCTATTGAAGCACCATTTATTTTCAAGAAAAACGGATATTATTATTTGTTTACTTCCTGGGATTTATGTTGTAAAGGAAAAGAAAGTACCTATAAAGTAGCCGTTGGAAGATCAAAAGATGTTACAGGACCTTATAAAGATAAAGAAGGTAATTTACTAAGTCAAGGTGGCGGAAGCATTGTAGTAAAAGGTAATGAGGATTATTTTGGCGTAGGCCATAATAGTGCTTATACTTTTGATGGTGTAGATTATTTGTTTTATCATGGTTATGATGCAAAACAAAAAGGAAAACCTGTTTTAGTAGTTAAAGAATTAAAATGGGATGCTGATTTGTGGCCAAGTCTATAAGTATTCAACATTGACTTAATAATTTGGTTTATTCCAATGTACTGCCAGAGGACAATCTTGCTGATGGAGCTCAAATATTGAGAATAGTTTGTGACAAACGCATCAAAAACCACCTTTCAAATTAATTTAATTTAAGTATAACATGCAAACAAACAGATTAAAAAGCGTAGCATTTTCAGCCGTTATTTTGGTATGTGTCGCTTCCTGTACCGATAAAAAAGCACAAAAAGATAAGCCTAAAGAAGAAGTGACTACTAGTACAAAAACAACTTTGACAAATAAACCTATTGTATTACAAAGAGCAGATCCGTTTATCTACAAGCATACAGATGGATATTACTATTTTACAGGATCGGTACCAACTTATGACGCAATTGAGTTAAGACGAGCAAAATCTATTGATGAACTTCAAAATGCTGAAACTTTTAAAGTATGGGAAAAACATAAAAGTGGACCAATGAGTCGTCATGTTTGGGCACCGGAAATTCATTATTTGGATGGAAAATGGTATGTGTATTTTGCAGCAAGTGAGGAAGAGGATATTTGGAAATTAAGACCTTATGTTTTGGAGTGTACAGGTCAAGATCCTTTACATGACAAGTGGGTTGAGCTTGGACAAATGCAAGCAGCCGATGCAGACCCAAAAAGCTTTACCGATTTTTCTCTGGACGGTACTGTATTTGAGCATAAAAATAAACGCTATTTCTGTTGGGCAGAAAAAACGGGAGGACAGTTCGCGGCATCTAATTTGTATTTAGCCGAAATGGAATCACCTGTAAAACTAAAAACAGTTCAATTTATGCTAACGACTCCCGATTATGATTGGGAACGCATAGGCTTTTGGGTGAATGAAGGTCCGGCAGTTATTAAAAGCAAAGGAAAAGTTTACATTACTTTTTCGGCAAGTGCTACAGGTGCATGTTACAGTATGGGCATGATGGAAGCAGACGAAAATGCTGATTTACTAGATAGAAATTCCTGGAAAAAATCTAGATATCCAGTATTAAAAACCAATGAAGCGAAAAAAATTTATGGTCCAGGACATAACTCCTTCACAGTTGATGAAAACGGAGAACCTTTAGTAATATATCATGCAAGGGATTACGAAAAAGCGGTTGGTGATCCAAAAGTAGTGCCAGCGACAGATAAAAGACCGTTGAAAGAAATTATTGCAGATCCGTTATATGATCCTAATCGGCATGCGAGAATGATGAAATTAAAATTTGATGAGAACGGTAAACCAATATTCGAATTTAATTAAAAGTGTAAAATAAAAACTTGTCAAAAGAACTTGGGACAAAGGGCTATTGATGTGGCCAACTGAAAATTTATTGGATACTTCTACCTTTTACTGACAAATAAAAAGAAAAATTAAAATATGAAATTGAATTTAATAACCAAAAGTACCGTTTGCGGTTTTTTACTGAGTAGTTTTTTGGCAACAGCCCAAAAAACGAATTTAGAAGTAGATTTAACCAAATCAATTACTAAAATCCAACCAACAATGTATGGTGTCTTTTTTGAAGATATCAATTTTGCTGCCGATGGAGGTTTGTATGCAGAAATGGTTAAGAACAGAACATTTGGGTTTGATACGCCACTTATGGGATGGTCGCAACCCAATAGTAATGTACATTCTTTGAATAAGGAATCGGGGATGGCGACTCCAATGCGTACTTCGGAAAATCCAAATAATCCTGATTTTTGTAGAATTATCATCCATAATGATAAAGGATACCAAATTATCAATGAAGGATTTAGAGGGATGGGGATTAAGAAAGAGGCAAAATATAACCTTTCGTTAAAAGCCGCAAATCACAGCAACGCCATTAAAAAAATAATTATTCAATTTATTGATGGAGACAAAAAGGTTTTGGGAGAAACAACTATTATTCCATCATCGACTAATTGGAAAGACTATTCGACACAAATTGTAGCTACTGCAACTGAAGCAAAAGCACAATTGAAAATTACTTTTGAAGGTACAGGAACAATCGATTTAGATATGATTTCGCTATTTCCACAAGAAACATGGAATAACAGAAAGAATGGTTTACGTAAAGATATAGTTCAATTGTTATATGATTTGAAACCTGGATTTGTTCGTTTTCCTGGAGGTTGTATTGTTGAAGGAAGAACTTTAGAAAATAGATACCAATGGAAAAAAACCGTTGGTGCTGTTGAAGACAGAGAGACGATGATTAACAGATGGAATGTGGAGTTCAAACATAAACAAGCACCAGATTATTTCCAGTCTTTTGGTTTAGGATTTTATGAGTATTTCCAACTTTCAGAAGATTTAGGAGCAGAGCCGTTGCCCATTTTAAGCTGTGGAATTGCTTGTCAGTACAACACAGGAGAATTAGTTCCAATGGAAGAATTAGATCCTTATGTTCAGGACGCTTTGGATTTGATAGAATTTGCAAATGGTGCTGTTAGTACCAAATGGGGAAAATTAAGATCGGATATGGGGCATCCAACGCCGTTTAATCTTAAGTTTATTGGAGTTGGAAACGAACAATGGGGACCACAATATATTGAAAGATATAAGGTGTTTGCAAAAGCGATTAAAGAGAAATATCCAACGATGACAATTGTTTCTGGTTCAGGACCTTCGCCTGATGGAGCAATGTTTGATTACGGATGGGAAGAACTTAAAAAGTTAAATGCAGAAATTGTTGATGAACATTATTATAAAAATCCAGAATGGTTTAAAGAAAATGCAGCGCGATACGATAATTATGATAGAAAAGGACCAAAGATTTTTGCTGGAGAATATGCAGCTCATCCAAAAGGAGTAGAAGACGGTTTGAAAGAGAATAACTGGTTATCTGCACTTTCAGAATCAGCATTTATGACTGGTTTAGAACGTAATGCTGATATAGTTCATTTGACTTCTTATGCGCCTTTAATGGCTCACGTAGATGCTTTTCAATGGGCTCCGGATATGATTTGGTTTGATAATTTGAACTCTTATGGTACGGCTAATTATTACGTTCAAAAGTTGTTTTCGAATAATAAAGGAACTGATGTTTTAGCAATTACAAAGGATGGAAAAGCCTTAACGGGACAAAATGAATTGTATGCAACTGCAGCAAAAGATGTAGATAAAAAAGAACTGATTTTAAAGCTAGTGAATACTTCTGGAAAAGCTCAGGATATTGAAGTTAATTTATCAGGAAAAGGGGTTGAATCTAAAGGAAAGATGATTCTGTTAACGAATCAAAATTTAGAAGAATACAATACATTGGAGGAGCCAACTAAAATTGTTCCTACTGAAAAAGAATATAAATTAAGTGGAAAAAAAGCGGCAGTAATTCTGCCAGCTTATTCTTTAGTGATCTTAAAATTGAAGATGAAATAAAGATCTTTTTTGAGAAATATTTTTATAACTAAATAAATCAAAATTTAATAAAATTATATGAAGTGTAAGTGTTACACTTCATATAATTTTATGCTATATTTGTAGCCATATTTTAAATAGTGAAGATGAAAAATTATGTAATAGGTTTAGATTACGGATCGGATTCAGTTCGTGCCGTATTAATTGATACCGAAAATGGGCAAGAATTAGCCTCAGATGTTTGCCATTACAAGAGATGGAAAAACAAGCAATATTGCAATCCGTCAATCAATCAATTCCGTCAGCATCCTTTGGATCATATTGAAGGATTGGAATCAACAATTAAAAATATTGTTATATCAAGCAAGGTAGATCCTTCGTTGATAAAAAGTATCTGTATTGATACAACAGGTTCTTCTCCTGTTCCTGTTGCCGAAGATGGAACTCCGCTAGCTTTGACAGCTGAATTTGCTGAAAATCCAAATGCTATGATGGTTTTGTGGAAAGACCATACAGCGATTAATGAAGCTAATGAAATTAATGAACTTGCCGCTACTTGGGGTGGAGAAAATTTCACAAAATACGAAGGAGGAATTTATTCTTCGGAGTGGTTTTGGGCAAAAATATTACACATTGCTCGCGAGGATGAAGCCGTTAGAAATGCAGCTTATACTTGGTTAGAGCACTGTGATTTAATGACTTATTTGTTAATTGACAATAAAGATTTAAAAACATTCAAAAGAAGCCGTTGTGCAGCAGGACACAAAGCAATGTGGCACGAAGACTGGAATGGATTACCACCAGAGGAATTCTTAGGTAAATTACATCCATACCTGGCTCAGCTAAGAGGAAAATTATACGACGAGACTTATACTTCAGATATTGTTGCCGGAACTTTAAATCAGGAATGGGCAACAAAATTAGGTTTGACTACCGATACTATTATTGCTGTTGGAACTTTTGATGCACATTCAGGAGCTGTTGGTGCTAAAATTGACGAGTATGCTTTAGTTCGTGTAATGGGAACTTCAACTTGTGATATTATTGTTTCTGCTAAAGAAAACGTAGGAAGCAAAACCGTTAAAGGTATTTGCGGACAAGTAGATGGTTCAGTTATTCCAGGTTACATTGGTCTTGAAGCGGGACAATCTGCTTTTGGAGATGTTTTGGCTTGGTTTAAAGATACGCTTTCCTGGCCATTGGATAATTTGGTTTACAACTCAACTATTTTATCTGATGAGCAAAAAGCACAATTAAAAGAAGAAGTAGAATCTAATTTTATCAAAACTCTAACAGAGCAGGCTGAGGCAATTCCGTTATCAGAAAGTATTCCAACTGCTTTGGACTGGGTAAATGGTCGTAGAACTCCAGATGCTAATCAAGGTTTAAAAAGTGCCATGACTAATTTGTCATTAGGAACAAAAGCACCACATATTTTCAAAGCTTTAATCAATTCGATTTGTTTTGGTTCTAAGAAAATTGTTGACCGTTTTGAAGAAGAAGGAGTTCGTATTGATACCGTAATCGGAATTGGTGGTGTTGCTAGAAAATCACCATTTATCATGCAAACTTTAGCCAATGTGTTGAACAAGCCAATTAAAGTTTGTGCTTCTGATCAGGCACCAGCTTTAGGAGCTGCTATTTATGCTGCAGTTGCTGCTGGAATTTATCCAAATGTAATTGAAGCTGCTAAAAAAATGGGAAGTGATTTTGAAAGCGAATATTTCCCTCAGTCAGATAAAATAGAAAAATATCAGGAATTGATGGATTCGTATTCTGAATTAGCTCAATTTGTAGAAAGTATCACCAAATAAAAATCTAAAATGTCAAAATATACCGCTTTAAAACAAGAATGCTACGAAGCTAATATGCAATTGAACGCTTTGAAATTAGTAGTTTATACTTTTGGAAATGTAAGTGCTGTGGACAGGGAAAATGGTGTTTTCGCCATCAAACCTAGTGGCGTGGCTTACGAAGAATTGAAACCAGAAGATATTGTGATTGTGGATTTCGACAACAACATTATCGAAGGCAGTATGCGTCCGTCATCAGATACAAAAACGCACGCTTATTTGTACAAAAACTGGCCAAATATTGGAGGAGTCGCGCATACTCATGCTACTTATTCAGTAGCTTGGGCACAAGCTCAAAGAGATATTCCAATTTTTGGAACAACACACGCCGATCATTTGACTAAAGATATTCCATGTGCTCCGCCAATGGCAGATGCACTTATTGAAGGAAACTACGAGCACAATACTGGAATCCAGATTTTAGATTGTTTCAAAGAAAAAAACCTTTCTTACGAAGAAGTAGAAATGGTCTTATTAGGAAATCACGGTCCATTTGCTTGGGGAAAAAATGCAGCTAAGGCAGTTTATAACTCTAAAGTGTTAGAGGTTTGTGCTGAAATGGCTTATTTGACTTTACAAATTAACCCAGCAGCTCCAAGATTAAAAGATTCTTTGATTAAAAAACACTATGATCGTAAGCACGGAAAAGATTCGTATTACGGTCAATAGCCCGATTAATCGGTTAATTGTTTAAACGGTTAAACGAATAAACAGACAATCGATTAAACAATTAAACAGTTAAACAATTAAACACAAAATAATGATAGATATTTCTAAAAAAGAAATTTGGTTCGTAGTAGGAAGCCAAAATTTATATGGTGAAGAGACTTTAAAGCAGGTTGCAATACATTCTCAAGAAATTGCAAAAGGAATTGATGCTTCTTCTTCTGTTCCTGTAAAAGTAATTTACAAATCAGTAGCAAAGTCACCTAGTGAAATTACTGATATTTGTTTGGAAGCGAATACCAACAAAAATTGTATTGGTATTATCGCTTGGATGCATACTTTTTCTCCAGCTAAAATGTGGATCAATGGTTTAAGCATTCTTAAAAAACCATTATGTCACTTACATACACAATACAATGCTGAAATTCCATGGGCTTCTATCGATATGGATTTCATGAACTTGAATCAATCAGCTCACGGAGACAGAGAGTTTGGGTACATCATGTCTAGAATGCGTAAAAAACGTAAAGTGGTTGTTGGACACTGGGAAGACAAAAGAGTACAAACTAAATTAGGAAACTGGTCCAGAGTAGCTTTAGGCTGGGACGAAATGCAAAACCTAAAAGTAGCGCGTTTTGGAGACAACATGCGTGAAGTGGCTGTTACTTGTGGAGATAAAGTAGAGGCTCAAATTCGTTTTGGTATGTCTGTAAACGGATACGACTCTTCTGATATCGTTAATAAAATGAAATTAGTTACTGATGCGCAAGTGGATGCTTTAGTAGCAGTTTATGAAGAATCATATAATTTAGCTCCAAAATTGCAAAAAGGAGGAGAGCAAAGACAATCATTATTAGATGCTGCTAAAATCGAACTAGGTTTGAGAGCATTCTTGGAAGAAGGTGGTTTTGGTGCTTTTACTGATACTTTTGAAAACTTAGGAGAATTAAAACAATTACCAGGAATTGCAACGCAGCGTTTAATGGCTGATGGTTACGGTTTTGGTGGAGAAGGTGACTGGAAAACAGCGGCTATGGTTCGTGTTATGAAAGTAATGAACATCGGTCTTGAAGGAGGAACTTCTTTCATGGAAGATTATACATACCACTTTACACCTGAGAAATCTTATGTTCTAGGTTCTCACATGTTAGAAATTTGTCCTTCTATTACAGATGGAAAACCTTCTTGCGAAATTCATCCATTAGGAATTGGTGGAAAAGAAGATCCAGTTCGTTTGGTGTTTAATTCACCTGCTGGAGATGCAATCAATGTATCATTAGTAGATATGGGAACTCGTTTCCGTTTAATTGTTAACGAAGTAACTGCTGTTAAACCTATGGCTGATTTACCAAAATTACCAGTTGCACGTGTACTTTGGGATTGTAAACCTAATTTAGATATCGCTGCTACGGCTTGGATTCTTGCAGGTGGTGCGCACCATACAGTGTACAGCCAGGCGGTTACTACTGAATTTATGGAAGATTTCGCTGATATCGCAGGAATTGAATTAGTGGTTATTGATAACGATACTAGAATTCGTAATTTCAAAGATACTTTGAATGCTAATGAAGCTTATTACCATTTATTTCAAACAGGATTGTAATATTTTTTAAATAATAAATTTACCAAGTCATAAAGTCAGAAGTTAAGTTAGCTTTTGGCTTTATGATTTTTCTATTAACCAATAAAAATAAAAAATTATGAATTTATTAAAAAGTTGTGTTCTTGGATTGGCTGTTATTACTACAGCAGGACTTTCTGTTCAGTGCAAAGGGGATAAGAAAGAAAATCAGGAACAAAATGTTACTCAAAAAGACAGTGTTACTATCGAAAAATCAGAATACGGAACTACTACCAAAGGAGAAAAGATTGACAGCTACAAGTTGAAAAATCAAAAAGGAATGGAAGTAGATATTATGACTTATGGAGGAATTATCATTTCTTTAAAAGTACCTAATAAAGCAGGAGTTTCAGAAGATGTAGTACTTGGATTTAATAATTTTGATCAATACACCAAAGACAATCCGTTTTTCGGAGCTTTAATTGGTCGATTCGGAAACCGTATTGGTAAAGCTAAATTTTCTTTGGATGGTGTAGAATATAAATTAGCTGCTAATGACGGACCAAATAGTTTGCATGGAGGACCAATGGGATTTCACAAAGCAGTTTGGACTGCCGAAGAAGTTAAAGGCGGAGAAAATGCTACTTTAAAATTAAAATATGTTAGTAAAGATATGGAAGAAGGGTTTCCTGGAAATCTAACGGTTTTTGTAACTTATACTTTAACAGCTGATAATACTTTGGAAGTACTTTACGAAGCAACTACTGATAAGAAAACGGTGGTGAATTTGACACAACACTCTTATTTCAACCTTTCAGGAGATTTTACAAAAACTATTTTGGATAATGTAGTAACCATTGACGCTGATAAATTAGTTCCGGTTGATGAAACGCTTATTCCAACAGGTAAATTAGATGATGTTGCTAATACACCGTTTGATTTCAGAAAACCAAAAGCAATTGGTAAAGAGATTGAAACGGCAAACGAGCAGTTGAAAAGAGGAAAAGGATACGATCACTGCTGGGTGTTGAATAATCAGGACAAAGGATTCCGTTTTGCGGCTTCAGTTTATGAGCCAACTAGCGGAAGGGTAATGGAAGTGTTTACTGATGAACCAGCAATCCAATTCTATACGGGTAATTTCTTAGACGGTACTTTGCCTACTAGAGATGGAAAAACCTATGCTCATAGAACTGGACTTTGTTTAGAAACACAGCATTATCCAGATTCTCCAAACCAAAAAGATTTTCCAACAACGGTTTTAAATCCAGGAGAAACGTATAAAACAAAAACAGCTTTCAAGTTTTCTACTAAATAATTATAGAGAAACAGAATTTGTTTTTTAAACTATAGAACCCATTTCGTTCCAAACGAGATGGGTTTTTTTATTAAGTTTATTTGATACATATATATAAGAGTGATTTTATGGAGCTCTTTCCTGCTATCCGTTTCAATCTTTTATGCCGAACCCCGGCATAAAAGGATTTCCACTTCTATCAGGGCTAGGGTTTTTGCGGTTAAAACTGTATTGTATCTATAAAAAAACCTTCTTGAGTCTCCGTGTTTTCTTTGTGAATCTCTGCGATACAACTTTCAACTTGTCTCAAAATAAATTCTAAAATCTTACAAACACTAAAAACGGATAAAAATAAGTTTCTTATTTTCAATTGATTAAAAAATGGATTAAAAATAGTTGATTAAAAAGTATTGGATAACGGTATGAAGTAGCTACTTTTGCACCCGCAACAATGCAGACGTTCACTTAAAGACTGGTAAGAAAAACGAATTTAAAAGAGACGAAAGTTTTTTAAAAAAAAGTTCAAAAAATCTTGCGAGAAATTAATTTACGTTTTACATTTGCACCCCGCAAAAGGTTTAAGTTATTTGAGAGATTGGTAAGGATTTTTAGTAGTTGAGAAGAGAAAAAAATCTTCAAAAAACTTTAAAAAATTCTTGCGATATTAAAAAGAAGTTGTACTTTTGCACCCGCTTCGAGAAACACGCCAAGCGCGTTAAACGAGAAGAGAAGAACAAGAAT